>JANORB010000076.1:0-151110 GCA_031415135.1 Methylibium sp. | reverse complement strand
ACACCATCGGCGTAGCCCAGCATCACCTTTGCGCGCTCAACCTCTCGCGTCGGCGCCGACCTCGAGGCGGCCAGCTCTTTGAGCGTGGCCCGCTGCTGCGGCGTCAGCACCAACGCCGCCCGTTTGGATTTCCTTGCCATGATCACCGCCTTCAGGAGTTGAAGAGGACGCATGGCAATTATCGCTCAGTTAGTAACTGTATTGATGGAACAGACTACTAGGTTCCTAACCCCTTTCTAATCCCTTGGTGCCGGCGAGAAGAGTCGAACTCCCGACCTTCGCATTACGAATGCGCTGCTCTACCAACTGAGCTACGCCGGCCCACCGCATTGGAGCAATCTGCTCTTTGCGGCGAAGGGCGCATTTTAGCCCATGGATTTGGCGCGCCTGGGCTACGCCTTTGCGCGTGGGCCTCGCTGCCGCCTACTTCAAGCTGAACGCCGCCAGCTTCTTCGCCACCGCCACATTCTTCAGCGTCACATAAACCGGCAGGCCGTCCTTGTACTTCGGCGGGTCCTCGCCCCGGATCAGCGGCCTGAGGTACTGCTTGCACTTCTCGGTGATGCCAAAGCCGTCCTTGGTGATGAAGTCGCGCGGCATGAATTTTTCGACGTTGGCGACCTGGGCCAGCGGCACCATGCCGATTCTGTATTTGTAGGGCACGTTGCTGATGCGCTCGACCGTGGGCATCACGGCGTTGTGGCCTTGCAGGGCCAGCTCGACCGCGCGTTTTCCCAGTTCGTAGGCCTGCTTCACATCGGTGCTGGACGCGATGTGGCGCGCGGCGCGTTGCAGGTAGTCGGCCACGGCCCAGTGGAATTTGTGGCCCAGCGCCTGCCGGATCATGTCGGCCACCACCGGCGCGGCGCCGCCGAGTTGCGCGTGGCCGAAGGCATCGCGCGAACCCTGTTCGGCCAGGAAGCTGCCGTCAGCAAAGTGGCAGCCTTCGGAGACGACCACGGTGCAGTAGCCATGTTGCTTCACCAGCTGGTCGACACGGGCGATGAACTTCGGCTGATCGAACTCGATTTCGGGGAACAGGATGACGACCGGAATGCCATGGTCTTCGACCAGGCCGCCGGCCGCGGCGATCCAGCCGGCGTGGCGCCCCATCACCTCGACGACGAACACCTTGGTCGAGGTCGAACACATCGAGCGCACGTCGAACGACGCTTCGAGCGTGGACACCGCCACGTACTTGGCCACCGAGCCGAAGCCCGGGCAGCAGTCGGTGACGGGCAGGTCGTTGTCGATGGTCTTCGGCACGTGGATGGCCTGCAGCGGGTAGCCCATGCCTTCAGACAACTGGCTCACCTTGAAGCAGGTGTCGGCCGAATCACCGCCGCCGTTGTAGAAGAAGATGCCGATGTCGTGTGCCTTGAACACCTCGATCAGGCGTTCGTATTCGCGCCGGTTCGCGTCGAGCGACTTGAGCTTGAAGCGGCACGAGCCGAACGCCCCTGACGGCGTGTAGCGCAGCGCTTCGATGGCCGAGGCGGATTCCTTGCTGGTGTCGATCAGGTCTTCGGTCAGCGCGCCGATGATGCCGTTGCGGCCCGCCAGCACCTTGCCTATCTTGTCCTTGTGCAGCCGGGCGGTCTGGATCACGCCCGCAGCCGAGGCGTTGATGACCGCGGTGACGCCGCCGGACTGCGCATAGAAGGCGTTCTTCCTTTTCGCCATGGGGTGGGTCTCCGTTGTCTTGTTCTGCGCGCTCACGCGGCGAGCGCGTGAGTCACGATCTCGCGCACGTCGTCGGACAATTCGCTGCGCCCGGCGACCCGGGCGATCGCTTCGCGCGCGGCGCTGCGGTACGGCTCGGTCAGGCGGCTCCAGCGGTCCATCACCCTGGCGATGCGGGCGGCCAGCTGCGGGTTGCTCGCATCGAGTTCGAGCACACGCTCGGCCCAGAACACGTAGCCAGCGGCATCGCTGCGATGGAACGCGGCCGGGTTGTAGGCGCACAGCGAGGAAATGAGGCTGCGCGCCCGGTTCGGGTTGGCGAGCGTGAAGTCGGGGTGGGTCAACAAGGCCTTGACCTTGGCGAACACACGGCCGTCCTTTTCAGGGGCCATGGCCTGCAGCGCGAACCATTTATCCAGCACCAGCGGATCGTCCTTGAACAGTTCGTGAAAGCGCTGCAGCGCCGGCTTGGCGAGCTCGTGGTGCGCGTCCAGCAGCGCGCTCAACGCGCCCTGGCGGTCGGTCATGTTGGTGGCGACCTTGAAGCGCTGGTAGGCGCGCCCCGGCCACACCGGATCGTTGCGTACACCGGCCTCCAGGCACAACATGCCCAAGCTCAAGTTGGCCAAGGCACGGCGGCCCGACGACAGCGGGTCGGCCGAGTAGCCACCGCTGACCTGGTGCGCTTCGAAAGCCCAGGCCCAGTCGTCGCGCAGGGCCTGCGCCAACTGCAGTTTGAGGGCTTCGCGCGCGGCATGAATCCGCTGCGGGTCGACCTGTTCGAGTTGCTCGGCGATGTAGGTTTCGCTCGGCGGTGTGAGCAGCAGTTCCTTGAACGCTGGGTCGAGGTCGGTGTGGCGCAACACGCCACGCATCGCTTCGACGAATCCGTTGTCCAGCGTGGCGCCGACATCGCCGCCAATGGCGAGCAGCAGGCGGTTGAGCGTCAACCGCTGGCCGGCCTCCCAGCGGTTGAAGGGGTCGGGGTCGAGCTTCAACAGCGTCAACAGGTCGGCGTCGGTCAACGCATCGACCAGCACCACCGGCGCCGAGAAGCCACGCAGCAGCGACGGCACCGGCTCTTCGTCCAGGTTGACGAAGGTGAAGAAGCTGCGAGCCTCTTCAAGCACCAGCACGCGCTCGGTGGCATCGCTCGGCGGCTCGTCTTCGAGTTGCACCGGAAGCGACCGCCCGCTGCGCGACACCAGGCCCAGCGCGAGCGGAATGACGTACGGCAGCTTGTCCGGCTGGCCGGCGGTGGGGGCGCAATGCTGGTCGATCCCCAGCGTGTAGGTGCGCGACGGCGCGTCGTAGCGGCCGCGCGCGGTCAGGCGCGGCGTGCCGGCCTGCGAGTACCAGCGCTTGAATTGATCGAGCGTGCGCTGCAATTCGCTGCCCGGGTTGGCCTGGGCAATGGCCTGGGCAAAATCGTCGCAGGTCACGGCCTGGCCGTCGTGGCGTTCGAAGTACAGGCCCAGCCCCTTGGCGAAGCCGTCGCGGCCCACCAGCGTCTGCATCATGCGCACCACTTCGGCGCCCTTTTCGTAGACCGTCGCGGTGTAGAAGTTGTTGATCTCGACGTAGCTGTCGGGGCGCACCGCATGGGCCATCGGCCCGGCGTCTTCGGGGAACTGCATTTGCCGCAAGCGCCGAACGTCTTCGATGCGCTTGACCGCGCGCGCCGTGGCCGCCGGCGAGAACGTGGCGCCGGCGGCGCCTCCGCTCTCCAGCGGCCCGGCCATGTCCTGGCTGAATTCCTGGTCGCGGAACACCGTCAGGCCTTCTTTCAGGCTGAGCTGAAACCAGTCGCGGCAGGTGATGCGGTTGCCGGTCCAGTTGTGGAAGTACTCGTGCCCGACGACCGATTCGATGTCGGCGAAATCGGCATCGGTGGCGGTGGCCGGGTTGGCCAGAACGTACTTCGTGTTGAAGATGTTCAGGCCCTTGTTTTCCATCGCGCCCATGTTGAAGTCGCCCACCGCGACGATCATGAAGCGCTCCAGGTCGAGCGGCAGGTTGAAGCGCGCCTCGTCCCACACCACCGAGGCGATCAGCGAGTTCATCGCATGCTCGGTCTTGTCCAGGTCGCCGCGGCGCACGTACACCTGCAGCAGGTGGTTCTTGCCGGAGCGGGTGCGGATGTGCTGCTCGCGCGCCACCAGGTCGGCCGCCACCAGCGCGAACAGGTAGCTGGGTTTGGGGAACGGGTCATGCCACTTTGCAAAGTGGCGGCCGTTGCCGAGCGTGCCCTGCTCGACCAGGTTGCCGTTGGACAGCAGCACCGGGTAGGCCGCCTTGGCCGCGCGCAGGGTCACGGTGTAGACCGCCATCACATCGGGCCGGTCCAGAAAATAGGTGATGCGGCGAAAGCCTTCGGCCTCGCACTGCGTGAAGAAGCCGCCGCCCGAGGTGTACAGGCCGCTGAGCTGCGTGTTCTTTTCGGGGGCGCAGGTGTTGCGCACTTCGAGCGTGAACGGGCCCTCGGGCACCGCGTCGATGACCAGCATGCCGTCTTCATGCCGGAACGACACCGACTGCCCGTCCACCTGCACGCGCGTGAGGTTGAGGTCTTCGCCGTGCAGCCGCAGCGGCTGCGCCGGAAGGTCCGGATTGCGTTCGACCCGCATGCGGTTGATGACCATGGTCTTGGCCGGATCGAGGTCGAAACTCAGGTCGACGGCCTTGATCCAGAACGCCGGCGGGCTGTAGTCCTGGCGGCGGATCAGGGGAGAAGGGCCTTCACGCATGGGGATCTGCTTTCGTCAGGAGGAAAGGGTCGAGTGCGACGAAATCAGCAGAGATCGCCACCACGTTGTCGTAGCCGGCAAAGGCCTCGGCGGGCATCGTGGTCGTCAGGGCCACGGCGCGCATGCCGGCGCGGCGCGCGGCCTCGATGCCCAGCGGCGCGTCTTCGAACACGATGCAATCGCTCGACGCCACGCCCAGGCGCCGCGCGGCTTCGAGAAAGATGTCCGGGTGCGGCTTGCCGCGCAGGCCATCGGCCGGGCTGACCACCGTCTGCACCCAGGTGTCGATGCGATGGCGCTCGAACGCCAAGGCCATGTTCTGCGGCGTCGACGCGGTGCACACCGCGAGCTTGAAGCCCGCCCGGCGCGCGGCACTGACAAACGCTTCGGCCCCCGCGATGAGCCCGAGCGACACCGCTGCGAGCGCGCGGTACAGCAGCTCTTTTTCGTCCGCCATGCGCTCGCGTTCGGCGGCGCTCGAACGCGGCAGCATGTCGGCCAGGATCTCCGCGTTGGATCGCCCCGCGGTTGCGGCGAAGAAAGCCTGCGCATCCATGCTCAGGCCATGCCGCTGGTGCCAGCGCACCCACGCGCTGTGGTGGTGCGGCATGCTGTCGATCAGCGTGCCGTCCAGGTCGAAGAGCAGGGCCCGGGCGGTGTCCACGATCACACGCCCTGCTTCAGGCTGGCTTCGATGAACGGGTCGAGGTCGCCGTCGAGCACTTTTTGCGTGTTGCTGATCTCGACGTTGGTGCGCAAATCCTTGATGCGGCTCTGGTCGAGCACGTACGAGCGGATCTGGTGGCCCCAGCCGACGTCGGTCTTGGTGTCTTCGAGCTTTTGCTGCGCGGCCATGCGGATGCGCATTTCGTGCTCGTACAGGCGCGAGCGCAGCATTTGCCAGGCTTCATCGCGGTTGCGGTGCTGCGAGCGGTCGTTCTGGCACTGCACCACGATGTTGGTCGGGATGTGCGTGAGGCGCACCGCCGAGTCGGTCTTGTTGATGTGCTGGCCGCCGGCGCCACTGGCGCGGAAGGTGTCGGTGCGCACGTCGGCGGGGTTGATGTCGATCTCCACCGTGTCGTCGACCTCGGGGTAGACAAACAGGCTGGCGAAGCTGGTGTGGCGGCCGCCGCTGGAGTCGAATGGGCTCTTGCGCACCAGCCGGTGCACGCCGGTCTCGGTGCGCAGCAGGCCGAACGCGTAGTCGCCTTCGACCTTGATGGTGGCGCTCTTGATGCCGGCCACGTCGCCTTCGCTTTCCTCCATCACCTCGGTCTTGAAGCCCTTGCGTTCGCAATACTTCAGGTACTGGCGCAGCAGCATCGCGGCCCAGTCGCAGGCCTCGGTGCCGCCGGCGCCGGCCTGGATGTCGACGAAGCAGTTGCTCGGGTCGGCGGGGTTGTTGAACATGCGGCGGAATTCGAGTTGCGCCACCGTCGCTTCGAGCTTGGCCGCGTCGGCTTCGATGGCCAGCAGGCCGTTGAAGTCGGCGTCGGCCTTGGACATCTCGTACAACTCGGTGTTGTCCGACAGGTTGCTGGTGAGGTGGTCGATGGTCTGCACCACCGTCTCCAACGTGCGCTTTTCACGGCCCAGTTCCTGGGCGCGCTTGGGCTCGTCCCAGACCTTGGGGTTCTCCAGTGCCGCGTTGACTTCGTTCAGCCGCAGGGCTTTCCGATCGTAGTCAAAGATACCCCCGGAGCGCCAGCGTGCGCTTGCTCAGGTCGGCAAGCTGATTGCCGATGGCATTGATGTGTTCGACGTCCATGGGGTGAATTCCGATTCGTGAAGGGCGCGATTTTAACTACGCCTGCAGGAATGCCTCCAGATGCGCCGCCAACGCTTCGGGCTGGTCGTGGTGCAGCATGTGCCCGGCGGGCGACAGCACGTGTTTTTCGACCTTCGGCACCACGCTCAGCCGGGTGTGGAATTCTTGGGCCGTGTAGCGCGTGCCCCACCAGCGCGCGGTGTCGGTGCGGTCGCCTTCGACCCACAGCAGCGGGGCGGTGATCAGCTTCCAGCAGGCCAGCACCTCGTCGACCTGGTACAGCACCGGGTTGGTTCGCTTGTGCGCCGGGTCACCCAGGATTTCCCACTCGCCATCGTCACGTTGGCGCGACCAGTGCGGCGCGAGCCAGGCCGCGCGCTGCGCCGACAACAGCGGGTTGGTCTTGCGCAGCCGTTGTGCAACTTCGGCCAAGCTGTCGTAAGTGCGCAGCCGGGCCGGCGCTTTCAGTTCGTCGAGCCATTGCGCAAGCCGTTTCGGGGCCTGGTCCGGGCGCGTCTGCGGCATGCCGAAGCCTTCGAGGTTGATCAGCTTGCGCACCCGGTCAGGGCGCACGCCGGCGTAGCTCATCACCACGTTGCCGCCCATGCTGTGGCCCAGCAGGTCCACCGCCTGCCCGGGCGCCAGCGCGTCCAGCGCGGCGTCGAGGTCGCCCAGGTAGTCGGGGAACCAGTACGAGTCGGCCGCCGGGGTTTGGCTCAGGCCGAAGCCGCGCCAGTCCAGCGCCAGCACCAGGCGGTCGCCGGGCAGCGCGTCGACGACGAACTGGAACGACGCGGCCACGTCCATCCACCCGTGCAGCATCACCAGCGGCGGGCGTTGTGGGGTGGCGAGCTTGGAGTCACCCCACTGAAGCAGGTGGTGGCGCAGGCCACGCAGCATGATGAAACGGCTGTGCGCGAGGCGCCGGGGGAGGTAGTCGGTGGCGTTCATGCGCGGCACTGTACGCGCCGGGTGCGGATCGCGCTGTCGGCCGTGCGTCAAGGGCTGCGGCGCGGCCCGGCGCGGCGGCCGGTGCGAGAATCATCCGATGAGCAGTGACCCACCTTATGCGCTGCGCGCCGCCGAGCCGCGCGACGTGAATGCGATCGTGGAATTGATCCGCGAACTGGCGCAGTTCGAGAACCTCGCCCACTTGGTGCAGGCCACGCCGGACACGCTGCGGCCGCAGTTGTTCGGTGAACGGCCGGTGGCCGAGGCGATGGTCGCGCAGGTCGGGGACGAGGTGGTTGCGTTTGCGTTGTACTTCACCAATTTCTCGACCTTCCTGGCCCAGCCCGGGCTGTACCTGGAAGACCTTTACGTCAAGCCGGCCCAGCGCGGGCTGGGCATCGGCCGGGCGCTGATGGCGCGGCTGGGCCGGCTGGCGGCCGAGCGCGGCTGCGGCCGCTTCGAGTGGAGTGTGCTCGACTGGAATCAAGACGCGATTCGTTTCTACCAGCGCATGGGCGCCACCGTGATGCCCGACTGGCGGATTTGCCGCATCAGCGGCGACACGCTGCGGGCCTTTGCCGATTGAGCCCATGAGCCACGGTTCAGCCGACCAGCATGCTGAACTGCACGCCTCGTTCCGGTGGCAGGTGCCGGCGCAGTTCAACATCGCCGAGGTGTGCTGCGCCCGCTGGGCGCGCGACACCCCGCAGGCCGTGGCGATCCGGCACGAGGATGAAGCGGGCAGCGCCACTTCGCACACCTATGCCGACCTCCAGCGCGCGGCGAACCGGCTTGCCCACGCGCTGCGGCGCCTGGGCGTGCAGCGTGGCGAGCGCGTGGCCATCGTGCTGCCGCAACGCTTCGAGACCGCGGTGGCGCACCTGGCCGTCTACCAGCTCGGCGCCGTTGCGATGCCGTTGTCGATGCTGTTCGGGCCGGACGCGCTGGAGTACCGGTTCAATCACAGCGAGGCGCGCGTGGCCATCGTCGACGAGAGCGGCATCGCCAACGTGCGGGCGGCGCGGGCTGCTTGTGCCGCGTTGCACACCGTGCTGGCCGTGGGCGGCGCGGCCGGGCAGGGCGATGTGGACTGGGAGCCTGCGCTGGCGCGCGAGAGTGAGCATTTCGATCCGGTGCAGACCCACGCCGACGACGCTGCCGTGCTCATCTACACCAGCGGCACCACCGGCCCGCCCAAGGGCGCGCTGATCCCGCACCGCGCGCTGATCGGCAACCTGAGCGGCTTCGTGTGCAGCCAGAACTGGTTCGGCTTCGATGCGCCGGACCCGGCCGGCAGCGCGCCGCAGACCGTGTTCTGGAGCCCGGCCGACTGGGCCTGGACGGGCGGGCTGATGGACGCGTTGCTGCCCACGCTGTACTTCGGCAAGACCATCGTCGGCCAGCAGGGCCGGTTTGCGCCCGAACGTGCATTCGAGTTGTTGCAGCGTTACCGCGTGACGCACAGCTTCCTGTTCCCCACGGCTCTGAAGGCGATGATGAAGGCCGTGCCCCGGCCGCGCGGCCGCTACGACCTGCGCCTGCGCGCCATCATGAGTGCCGGCGAGGCCGTGGGCGACGCGGTGTTCGGTTATTGCCGCGACCAGCTCGGTGTGACGGTGAACGAAATGTTCGGCCAGACCGAGATCAACTACATCGTCGGCAACTGCGCGCCGCGCTGGCCGGCACGGCCCGGCAGCATGGGGCGCGCCTACCCGGGCCACCGGGTCTGCGTGATCGACGACGCCGGCCGCGAGTGCGCGCGCGGCACGGCCGGCGACGTGGCGGTGCACCGGCGCGACATCCACGGCCACCCCGATCCGGTGTTCTTCCTCGGCTACTGGAAAAACGACGCCGCCACGCGCGCCAAATTCACCGGCGGCATCGCCGACAGCTGGTGCCGCACCGGCGACATGGCGCTGATGGACGCGGACGGCTACCTCTGGTACCAGGGCCGCGGCGACGACATGTTCAAGGCCGCCGGTTACCGCATCGGCCCGAGCGAGATCGAGAACTGCCTGGTCAAGCACCCCGCCGTGGCCAACGCCGCCGTGGTGCCCAAGCCCGATGCGCAGCGTGGCGCCGTGGTCAAGGCCTATGTGGTGCTGGCGCCGGGGTTCGAGGGCACGCCACGGTTGGTGCAGGAGCTGCAAACGCATGTGCGCGGCAAGCTGGCGCCCTACGAATACCCGAAGGAAATCGAGTTCATCGATGCACTGCCGATGACGACCACCGGCAAGGTGCAGCGGCGGGTGTTGCGGCTGCGGGAAGAGGAGCGCGCGCGGCCCTGACTGCGTCAGTGCGGCGCGCACTGTTCGTGCGGCGCGGCGGCGGCCAGAAAAGGCAGGCTCGGCAAGACTCAGAACATGCGCCCCAGGCTCAGGTAGGCGCGTGTGCCACCCGGGTCGTCCAGGCCGCGCGCCACGCCGGCGCGCAGGCGCAGGCCGAGGGCGTAGAGCAGCTTGACCTCGCCCAACAATTCGACCCCCATGCCGCGCTGGTAGGCGGCCGGTTTTCGGCCCGAATTCCACGCGCCGCCGAGGTCGAAGAAGACCGTGCCGGACAAGCGGTTCAGGCCCAGCGGCGGGCTCATCAAATGGCGGTCCACATCGGCCAGCGGTGTGCGCCACTCGAAGCTGGTGACGCGTGCGTTGGTGCCGCGAAGGCTGGCCTCGTCGCCCCGGTAGCCGCGCAACGCAATCTCGCGGTCGTTGAGCACCCGGCCCAGTTGCAATTGCGCGTCGACCGCGCCGCCGAGCTGGAACGGCTCGGTGCGGCCGCGTGCGCGCGCCTCGGTGTGGCGGACGGCGAACACGCTGCGGCCGAGCGGGAAGTAGGCGCGAACGTCGAGCCGCACGACCTCGCCGTCGTAGTCGGCGCCGCCGCTGCGCGCAAACGGCTTGTAGCTCTCGTAGAGCAGGCTGCTGCGCTGGCCCCGGTTGCTGCCTTCGCTCCACCAGTTGGCGCCTCGGGTGTCGAGTTCGACCAGCGCCGCGGCGACCCGCTCGTCGCGCGGGCGGGTGCGGGTGGCGGCATCGACTTGCACGCTGTCGATGCGGTCGAGCGCGGCGCCGACGGCAAAGACCAGGGTGCGATCGAGCTTGACCAGCGGCAGCGCGCTGAGCCATTGCGCCCGCGTGTGGCGCTCGTACCGCGTGGTGCGGTCGCTGCCGTCGTCGCTGGTCCAGGCCTTGGCCGCGAGCGTGCGCTGCAGCGCCAGGTGGTGCTGGCCGATGAACAGGTATTCCAGGTTGCCCAGCAGTTCGCGCTGGCTGGTTTCCCACTGCGCGGTGGCGGCGTATTGATGCCAGCCCAGCGCGTCGGCGCCGAAGGTGCTGGCGCCATACGCCTGCAGGCCACGATCGGCCGAAATGGCGGGCAGCCATGAGCGCGGATAGAGCGAGCGCAATGCCGAATAGCGCCGGCCCTCGGAAAGACCGTCGTCCGCGGCCGGGCTCGCGGTCGCCACCGGCGCGGGTGCGGTGCGCACCGCCACGCGCTGCAGCGCCGAGGTGTTGCCGATCCGGCGCAGTTCATGGCCATCGGTGGCGATCACCGCCAGCATCAGCGAACCATCGGCTTGAGAGCCCGCCTGCGACACCACGCTGGTGTGGCTGTGGGTCAGGCGCAGCAGCGCTGCGCCCTCAAGGCGCCAGACGTTGTAGACACCATCGCTCAGCGCGATGAACTCGAGCCCGGCCGCGCCATGGCGCAGCCCGTGCAGTGGCGCGTTGTGGCTGAACAGCAGGCGCGGCGCGGCCTCCGGGCGTTCGAGGTCGATCTCGAGAACCTGCCAGTCGCCGTCGCGCTTGCTGACCACGCTGACGCGGCGGCCGTCGGGCGCCGCCGCCAGGTCGATCAGGTCGGTGCCCAGCGGCGGCGCCAGCACCACCCGCTGCTCTTGGCCGGCGCCGTCCAGCAGCACCAGGCGCGTGCGCCCACCGTCCTGGTGCAGCGCGGCGATGAGCTCGCCCGCCTGCACCGCACGGCGCAGGCGGGCGCACGACGTCAACTGCTGCAACGAGTTGTCGGCTTCCAGGCGGTACACGTCATGCACCAGGTAACGGCCGTTGCACACGTCGGGCTGCGTCAACAGAACCCGGCCGTTGGGGGCGACGTCGATGTGCGCGCCGGCATGGACCGCAGTCAAGACCTGCCGGGTGCCGTCCGGCCCGACCCAAACCAGTTGCACCGCGCCGAGCCCGTCGTTCAGCACCGCCAGCACGGCGCCGCCGGCCACCGCAGCGACCGAGCCGATGTCGAACAGCGGCCCCAGGAGCCGCTGCCCCGCCGCCTCGGGCTGGCGGCGCAAGGCTTCACCGCGTTCGGCCACGCGCTGGCCCAGGTCGGCCAGGAACTCGTCCCACAACAGGTCCAGCGTCTTGCCGGTGATCTCGCGCGGGTTGGTGTGCAGGCGCGGAACGATGTTGCCGCTGTACTGCTCCACGTACTTGAAGATCGCCTCCGGCCCGTAGCGGCGGCCCAGGAAGTCGTAGAAATACGCGCCATACAAATACGCCTTGGACACCGGCAGCGCGCGGCCGTCGGCGTTCAGTTCGGCGAGCGACGGAAATCCGCGGGCTTGCTGCGCGCGCAGCCAGGCCTCGAACACCGGCCCGCGCAGCCTTCCGCGGCCGCTGGCGGGGTCGCTCTCGGTGTAGACCGCCAGGCCTTCGACGGCCCAGGCCGGTTGGAACACATTCGGAAAAAACCACGGCACCCGGCCGAAGATGGATTGCAAGACCTCGGGCGCCGCGCGCACCTTGTCCAGGTGCACCGCGTGGGTGAACTCGTGCGTCAGCAGCAGGTCGAGCCAGTTCGAGTTGTCGAGCAGCGGGCCTTCGTCCGGCGGTGCCAGCACCACGCCGATGGTGTTGAACGGCAGCGGCGTCGAGTAGCCGTTGGGCAGGTCGAACTCGTTGAACAGCACGATCTCGGTGCGCCCGCGTGGCTCCCATTGCAATGCCGCGGTGATGCGCGGGTAGGCGCGTTCGGCGGCGAGTGCTGCGCGCTCGGCCTGGGCCCGGTGCTCGGCGCGGTAGTGGACGCGAAAGTGCGCACTGTCCGCGCTCAGCCAGTCTTTCCAGGGGTCGGCGATCTGGGCCGATGCCAGCCCGCTCAACAGGCCAAGAAGAACAAGCACGAGAACACGACTCGACAGCATGAAGGCTCCTGCATGCGCGGCGGCGCACTGGCGAAAGCGTACACGAGCGCCGCGGCGCGCGAGCGCGTGGGCGGCGTGGGCGGCGTGGGCAGCCCCCTACACTGTCGGCGCATGAACGCAAGTCCCTTGATCTCCCTCACGCGCAGCGACGGGCGCAATCGGTGAGCCGCCCATGGCCAGGAAGGCAGCGCATGTCAGCGAGACACCGGCAACGCAGTTGCTGCGCCGCCACGGCGTGAACTTCACCGAGCATGTCTATGCCTACGTCGAGCATGGCGGCACGGCCGAATCAGCGCGCCAGTTGGGTGTGCCCGAGCATGAAGTGATCAAGACGCTGGTGATGCAGGACGAACGCGGTCACCCGATGATCGTTTTGATGCACGGCGACAAGCAGGTCAGCACCAAGAACCTGGCGCGCCAGATCGGCGCCAAGTCGGTCGAGCCGTGCGCGCCCGACGTGGCCCAGCGCCACAGCGGCTACATCGTGGGCGGCACGTCGCCGTTCGGCACGCGAAAGGCGATGCCGGTCTGGGTCGAGCACAGCGTGCTCGGGTTGGCGCAAATCTTCATCAACGGCGGCAGGCGCGGTTTTCTGGTGGGCCTGGCGCCGGAGGTGCTGACCCGCTTGCTGCAGGCGAAGCCGGTGGCTTGCGCCTTGTGACCGCGGCGGCGGGTGGCGGCCGCTGGCGGGCGCAAAATAGCGCCAAACCACTTGCGCGGAACCCACCGCGTCCAGACCATGGAGACACTCTACCCCGCTGCCGCCACGCTGGCCGCCTATCTGGTGGGCTCGCTCTCGTTTGCCGTCATCGTCAGCCGGGCCATGGGGCTGAACGACCCGCGCACCTACGGCTCGGGCAACCCGGGCGCGACCAATGTCTTGCGATCAGGCAGCAAGCTCGCGGCCGTTCTGACGCTGTTGCTCGATGCGCTGAAGGGCTTTGTGCCGGTGTTCCTGGTGAGCCAGTTTGGCCCCCGATTCGGCCTGGGCGAGGGCAGCGTGGCGATGGTGGGCCTGGCCGCATTCCTCGGCCATCTGTGGCCGGTGTTCTTCAAGTTCGCGGGAGGCAAGGGCGTGGCGACCGCCGCCGGTGTGCTGTTCGGGCTGAACCCCTGGCTCGGCCTGGCGACGCTGGCCACCTGGGTCATCATTGCCGGGTTTTTCCGCTACTCGTCGCTGGCATCCATCGTCGCAGCGGTGTTTGCGCCGTTTTATCAGCTGCTGATCTGGGGTGGTGGGCCGCAGGCGGTCGCGGTGACGGTGATGGGCTTGCTGCTGTTGTGGCGGCACAGCGCCAACATTCGGAAACTGTTCAACGGGACCGAGAGCAAGCTGGGGCAGAAGGCGGCCTCACCCGCCCACCCGACGGGCCGGTCCGACCCGCACGATCACAAGCACCCGCACGGGCACGGGCATGGGCACGGGCATGGGCATGGGCACAAGCACGGTCACAAGCACGGAGCGAAATCATGAACCTGAGCCAGGGCCTGCACCGCTTTCATGTGGGCGACCGCCTGTCGGAGATGGCCATCTTCAACGGCACGGTGTACCTGGCGGGCCAGGTTGCAAGCGATTCGACACAGGCCATTCGCGGCCAGACCGCGCAGGTTCTCGCGATGGTCGACAAGTTGCTCGCCGAGGCCGGCACCGACCGCGCGCACATCCTGATGTGCCAGATTTTTCTCGCCGACATGGCCGACTTTGCCGGCATGAACGACATCTGGGACGACTGGGTGGCGCCGGGCGATGCGCCACCGCGCGCCACCGTTCAGGCGCGCCTGGCCAGGGCGGAATGGAAGATCGAGGTGGTGGTCACCGCGGCGCTGATCTGAGGCGTGCAGGCCGTGAGGCCTCGCGCGAGTCGAACGATCAGTAGTTCAGCCCCATCGCGTCGCGCACGCCGCGCATGGTTTCGCGCGCGACGGTGCGGGCGCGCTCGGTGCCGACCTCAACGATCCAGTGCACCTGCTTGGGGTTGCTGAGATAGGCCTCGGCGCGCTCGCGCCAGGGCAGTTGTTCGCGCTTGATCGCGTCGATCACCGGTTGTTTGCACTCCAGGCAACCGATGCCTGCGCTCTTGCAGCCGGTGACCACCCACTCTTTGGTGGCGCTGTCGGAATACACCCGATGAAACTGCCACACCGGGCAACGCTCGGGGTCGCCGGGGTCGCTGCGGCGCACGCGCTGCGGGTCGGTGGGCATGCGCTTGATCTTGCGTTCCACCTCGGCCGGCTCCTCGCGCATGGCGATGAAGTTGCCGTAGCTCTTGCTCATCTTCTCGCCGTCGAGGCCGGGCAGCTTGCGCACTTCGGTGTGCAAGGCCTGCGGCTCGTGCAGCACCGACTTGCCGGTGCCCTTGAGGTGGGCGAGCAGAAACTCGCTGTCTTCCGCGTTCCATCCCACCGCCCCGGTGGGCCCGCCAGCGGCCTTCGCGACCATCGCTTCACCCTTGGCCAGGAATTCGGGTTTGCCGCTTTCCTGATACGCGTGGCGTTGTTTCTCGAAGTAGCGCGAGTCGTCCTTGCCGAGTTTGCCGAGCGCGGCGGCCACCTTGGCGTCGAAGTTCGCGGCCCGGCCATACAAGTGGTTGAAGCGGCGCGCGACTTCGCGTGTCAACTCCACATGCGAGGCCTGGTCTTCACCCACCGGAACGAATGCGGCCTTGTAGATCAGGATGTCGGCCGCCTGCAGCAAGGGGTAGCCGAGGAAGCCGTAAGTCGCCAGGTCGCGGTCTTTCAACTTTTCGATCTGGTCCTTGTAGGTCGGGACACGCTCCAGCCAGCCCAGCGGCGTGCCCATCGCCAGCAGCGTGAACAGTTCCGCGTGCTCGGGCAGGCGGCTTTGCAGGAAGATCGTGCAGGCCTCCGGGTCCAGCCCGGCGGCCAGCCAGTCGATCACCATGTCGTACACGTGTTTTTCGATGACCTGGCGGTCTTCGTAGTGGGTGGTCAGCGCATGCAGGTCGGCGACGAAATAGAAGCAGTCGTAGTCGGCCTGCAAGCGGACCCAGTTTTTCAGTGCGCCGTGGTAATGGCCGAGGTGCAGTGCGCCGGTGGGGCGCATGCCGGAGAGAACGCGTTGTTTCATCGAGGGCTCGCGGATGTTGGCAAGAATTGTAGGGGCCGCTCACCGATACACTGCGGCGCGCATGAAGAACATCGTCATCCTGATCTCGGGCCGCGGCTCCAACATGCGGGCCATCGTCAACGCCTGCAAGGTCGAACGCTGGGCCGCCCACGTCGCCGCGGTGGTCAGCAACCGGGCCGATGCGCCGGGGCTGCTGTTGGCCAGGGAACGAGGCCTGCCGACGGACGTTGTGGACCACCATGCGTTCGCGACACGAGAGGCGTTCGACGCTGAACTCGCCGCCGCCATCGACCGCCATGCCGCGGACGTGGTGGTGCTCGCTGGCTTCATGCGGATCCTGACGCCGGACTTCGTTCGGCGGTTCGAAGGCCGATTGATCAACCTGCACCCTTCGTTGCTGCCCGCGTTCCCTGGACTAGGAACGCATCGCCGGGCGCTTGAGGCGGGGTGCAAGCTCAGTGGTGCCACGGTGCACTTCGTCAGCGCTGAACTCGACCATGGTCCGATCATTGCGCAAGCGGTGGTGCCGGTGCTGCCGGGCGACTCCGAATCGTCCCTGGCGCAGCGGGTGCTGGCGGTCGAGCATGTGTTGTACCCGCGCGCGCTGGGCTGGATCGCGAATGACCTGCTTCGAGTGGAGGGCGGCGTGGTCACGCACATCGAGGGCGCCGCGCAGTTGCTGCGTTGACGCGAAAGGCGCCGTTGATAATGGCCGATGCATCCGAACGCCCTGCTGGAACTTGCCACTGAACTGCTGCACCGGGTGCTGCAGTTCCAGCAGCCCGCCGACAACCTTGTTTCCGACTTCTTTCGCCAGCAGCGCGCGCTGGGCATGCGCGAGCGCCACACATTGGCGGAGACGACGTATGCGGTCTTGCGCCAACGCCTGTTGTTTCAGCATCTGGCGCAGTCCGGCAAGGGTGAGATGGAACGCCGCCTGGCGATTCTTGCCTGGCAGGGCAACGAAGGCTTTTTGCGCGCCGCGCTGAGCGAGGCCGAACAACAGTGGTTGGTGCAGGTGAGTGCGGTGGATCGCAGCGCCTTGCCCGAGAAACTGCGCCACAACCTTCCTGAGTGGCTGGCCGAGCGGCTGATTCCGGCGCTGGGCGACGAGTTCTGGCCGCTGGTCGACAGCCTGAAGCTCAGTGCGCCGCTGGACCTGCGCGTGAACACGTTCAAGGCCAAACGCGAGGACGCGCAGGCTGCGTTCAAGGCCGAAGGCATCGAAGCATTGCCGACGCCTTACTCGCCGTGGGGGCTGCGCATTGACGGCAAGCCCGCGCTGCACAAACTGGCCGTGTTCCTGCGCGGCGATGTAGAAGTGCAAGACGAAGGCAGCCAGTTGCTGGCCTTGCTGGCCGACGCCAAGCGGGGCGAGATGGTGGTGGATTTCTGCGCCGGCGCCGGCGGCAAGACTCTGGCGCTCGGTGCGGCCATGCGCAACAGCGGGCGCCTGTACGCCTTCGACATTTCGGGCCACCGCCTTGCGGCGCTGAAACCGAGGCTGGCACGCAGCGGCTTGTCGAACGTTTATCCGGTGCAGATCGCGCACGAGCGCGACGAACGCATCAAGCGGCTGGCGGGAAAGATCGACCGCGTGCTGGTCGACGCACCCTGCTCCGGCCTCGGAACGCTGCGCCGCAATCCCGACATGAAATGGCGCCAGTCACCCGCCTCGGTGGACGAGTTGCGGGTCAAGCAGCAAGCCATTCTGACCAGCGCGGCCCGCTTGCTCAAGCCGGGCGGGCGGCTGGTCTATGCCACCTGCAGTCTGCTGGAGGAGGAAAACGAAGCCATTGCGCTGGCCTTCACCGAGGCGCAAAAGCAGTCGTTCAAGCCGCTCGCTGCGGCAGAAGCGCTAGCTCGTGCCCATGTGAACGATGCGCCTTTGCTGGTCCGCGGCGACTTCATGCGTTTGTGGCCGCACCGGCACGGAACCGACGGATTTTTTGCAGCAATTTGGGAACGACGTTGAACAATCGTCATTTGTCGCCATATTGCATGAACGAGCCCGCACCAATGCGAAGATTTCGCTGGTCGGAAGTGGTGCGGCGCTTACAATGTACCGCGCAATAAACATGTGCACATAAGGCAGTATGAACGCTCTGAAGACGGTTCTGGACGGTGCGGTCGAGTGGCTGGCCAATGGCTTGATCCCGACCACCTGGTGGCAGGTGGTTCTGGTGATGCTCGTCACGACCCACATCACGATTGCCTCTGTCACGATTTTTCTGCACCGCGCGCAGGCCCACCGGGCACTGGACCTGCACCCGATCCCGTCGCACTTCTTTCGCCTCTGGTTGTGGCTCAGCACCGGGCAAGTCACCAAGGAATGGGTGGCGGTGCACCGCAAGCATCACGCCAAGTGCGAAACCGTCGAAGACCCGCACAGCCCGCAGACCCACGGCATCAAGACCGTCTTGCTCACCGGCGCGGAGTTGTACCGCACCGAGACCAAGAATTTGGAGACGCTCGACAAGTACGGTCGCGGCACGCCCGATGACTGGCTCGAGCGCAATGTCTATTCACGCTACAGCTGGCAAGGCGTGGGCGTGATGCTGGCCATCAACCTGATGTTGTTCGGTGCCATCGGCGCGACGGTCTGGGCGGTGCAGATGGTGTGGATCCCGGTCACTGCGGCGGGGATCATCAACGGGCTGGGGCACTGGTGGGGTTACCGCAACTTCGAGGCGCCTGACGCGTCCACCAACATCTCGCCCTGGGGCATCATCATCGGCGGCGAGGAGTTGCACAACAACCACCACACCTATCCGACGTCGGCCAAGTTGTCGGTCAAGCCGTATGAGTTCGACATCGGATGGATGTACATCCGCGGCATGGAAATCCTGGGGCTGGCCACCGTTCGCAAGACGCCGCCAGCGCTGAGGCTGGGTGTCATCCGGCCGGTGGCGGATTCGCACACACTGGAGGCGATCATCGCCAATCGGTATGAAGTGATGGCGAAGTACGCCTTGCATCTGCGCAGCGCATGCCGCGTGGAACTCGATCGCCTGAAGGCCGAGGGTGCGCAAAACACCGCAAAGTGGAAAGAGATGCACCTTGCCAACCGTTGGCTGCACCGCGATGAAGACAAGATCCCGCATGGGGTGAAAGCGCAAGTGGCCAACGCTTGCGCTCAAAGCCCGGGCCTGCACAAGCTGGTCACGATGCGAGAAGAATTGCGGCAGCTGTGGACCCGGACCAACGTGTCTGCGGAGCAGTTGGTTGCGGACCTTCAGGCTTGGTGCAAGAGCGCCGAGGACAGCGGCATTGCCGCACTGCAAGAGTTTTCGCTCAAGCTTCGAGCGGCTCGCGCCTGAGTCCGGTTTCTCGGGGCTCACCCGAAGAGCTTGAAGCCGCCTTGACGGGCGGCTTGTCGTTTGTGCTCCATGTTCCCGCACGTACGGATTGCCGCCGATGCAGCGGACGCTGAAGCAACGAAAAAGCCCGCCGAGCATTGCGCAGGGCGGGCTTGACGGGCGCCGAGTTGAACTACTTCAACTTGGTTTCCTTGTACATCACATGCTTGCGGGCCTTCGGATCGAACTTCATGATCTCGATCTTTTCGGGCGTCGTCTTCTTGTTCTTGTCGGTCGTATAGAAATGACCGGTGCCGGCAGAAGACTGCAGCTTGATCTTTTCGCGTCCACCTTTAGCCATTGAAATTGCTCCTCGAGTTCAGACTTCGCCGCGGGCGCGCAGGTCAGCAAGAACCTGTTCGATGCCCACCTTGTCGATCAACCGCAATGCGGCATTGGTGATGCGCAAACGCACCCAGCGGTTCTCGGCCTCGACCCAAAAGCGGCGGTACTGCAAATTGGGCAGGAACCGGCGTTTGGTTCGGTTGTTGGCGTGGGAGACGTTGTTCCCCACCATCGGGCGCTTCCCCGTGACTTGACAGACGCGTGCCATGACGCTTCTCCGTTAGCTATCTGTTGAAGGATTGGTGACCACCGCACTGACCATCAGTCAGCGCGTTCAAGTCGCCCCACTCGGTGCAGCAACACAATTCGTCAACCGAACTGCTGCCCCGGTACGGGGCTCCGCCACTCTTCGCAAAGCTGACAATTATAGCCATTCTTTGCGGACGGTCTCAATCCCGGGTGGCGCATCGACCGTGTTTCCCGCCGAAGTGAGCCCGCGCGCGGCGGCCCCGACGCTCGAAGCCACTTGTCCAGGCAAGACAGTTGCGAGATTCCAGAAAACGTGAGAACTTCGCGTTTGCTGCAACTTCAATGGAAGAGTGCAGGGCGATTTGACAATAGAGACAACACGAAAGGCAAATCTGTATGGCGATGCTCTCCAACCTCGACCTGATCCGGCGTGTTCCGCTTTTCTCCCTTCTCACCAACGACCAGGCCCAGGGCATTGCCGACGCAGTGGTCAAGAGGCGCTTCCGGCGCAGCGAGATCGTGGTTGAATTTGGCAAGAAGTCGAATGCGCTCTTCATCTTGCTGACCGGACGCGCTCGCGTGCTGACGGCCGATTCACGCGGGCGGGAGGTCATCCTGGCGGTTCTGCAGCCCGGTGACTATGTCGGTGAGATGAGCCTGATCGACAACGAGCCCCATTCGGCCACTGTGCGCGCCGAAGTCCAAACCGACATGCTCATTCTTGGCCGCACCGAATTTGCCCGTTGCCTGCCAGAGAACTCCAGCCTCTCGTACGCGATCATGCGCGGCCTGGTTCAGCGCTTGCGCAGCGCCGACAGGCAAATCGAGTCGCTGGCCCTGCTCGATGTCTACGGGCGGGTCGCCCGCACCTTGTTGGAGATGGCTGAAACCGATGGCGACCGACGCGTCATTCGCAACAAGGTGTCACGCCAGGACCTGGCAAAGATTGTCGGCGCTTCGCGCGAGATGGTGAGTCGCGTGATGAAAGACCTGGAAGAACGCGGAATGGTGCAAACGCAGGAAAACGGTTCGGTTGTCATCAAGGATCTTGCCAACTGATGCGCGTGGCGCACACGCGGGCGCGCGCGTCCACAATCGGCACATGACATTTCCTCTGGGCTCATTGCAGGCCGACTCGCAGCCCCAAATCAGTGCGGGTTCATCAGGAGGCCAACGGCGCGGCAAGCTTGCGAAAGGGGCGGCGGTTGCCTCCTCGCCTGCTGGCTGGCGAACCCAGTTGGGCCTGCTGGTGGGCGTCGTGCTGTGGCTCCTCGCGGTCCTTGCGCTGGCCACCCATGACGCGCGCGATGCGGCGTTCTCGACCTCGGGCCTGACGCCCGACCCGTTCAACAAGGCGGGTCTGGCCGGAGCGTGGTTCTCCGATCTTGCCTATTTTCTGTTCGGGTACTCGATCTGGTGGATGGTTATGGTCGCGTTGCGTGCCGGCCTGGCGGGGCTCGCGGGCGTGTTGCGCGGCGAACCGGCAACTCCCGAACAGCCACCGCCACCGCGCTGGCTGTTCTGGCTGGGGGTGGTGTTGTTGCTGGCGGCCAGTTCAGCGTTGGAATGGACGCGTCTCTACCATTGGGAATCGAGCGTGGCCGGTGGACATGCGGGTGGTGCGCTGGGTTTCACGCTGGGCACGCTGAGCATGAAACTGCTGGGGTTTGCCGGCTCGGGCGTGCTCTGGATTGCCACGCTGGTGGCGGGCCTGTCGCTTGCTTTTCGCTTTTCATGGCTTCGCGTGGCCGAGGGGATTGGCGCATGGATCGAATCGCGACGCGAACGACGGGCCGAGCGCATCGAGCGGGCCGAAGATCTGCGGCTCGGAGAACAAGCACTGCGCGAGCGCGAGGCGACGGTCGAAGACGGGCATGTGTGGCAAGACTCCCGCCCGCCCATCGTGATTCAGGCGCCATTGCTGGAGGTGCCGCTGTCGCAACGTGTCGCGAAGGAGCGCCAGAAGCCGCTGTTCACCGAGTTGGTGGACACCAAGCTGCCTCAGGTCGATCTGCTCGATGCGTCGCCCGGCCGCACCGAATCGGTGGCGCCGGAAACGCTGGAGATGACCTCGCGCCTGATCGAAAAGAAGCTGAAGGATTTCGGCGTCGAGGTTCGGGTGGTGGCAGCGTCGCCCGGCCCGGTGATCACGCGCTATGAGATCGAGCCGGCCATCGGCGTCAAAGGCGCGCAGGTGGTGAACCTGGCCAAGGACCTGGCGCGTTCGCTCAGCCTGGTCAGCATCCGCGTGGTCGAGACCATTCCGGGCAAGACCACGATGGCGCTGGAGCTGCCCAACCCGAAGCGCCAGACCATTCGCCTGTCGGAAATTCTCGGTTCACCCGCCTACAACGACGCCTCGTCGCAATTGACCATCGGCCTGGGCAAGGACATCGTCGGCAACCCGGTCGTCGCCGACCTGGCCAAGATGCCGCATTGCCTGGTGGCCGGAACCACCGGCGCGGGAAAGTCGGTCGGCATCAACGCGATGATCCTGAGCCTGCTGTACAAGGCCGAAGCGCGCGATGTGCGGCTGATTCTCATCGACCCGAAGATGCTGGAAATGAGCGTCTACGAAGGCATCCCGCACCTGTTGTGCCCCGTGGTCACCGACATGAAACAGGCCGCCAACGCGCTCAACTGGGGCGTGGGCGAGATGGAGCGTCGCTACAAATTGATGAGTAAGTTGGGGGTGCGCAACCTGGCCGGCTACAACAAGAAGATCGCCGACGCCGCCGAGCGCGGCGAGCATCTGCCGAACCCGTTCAGCCTGACGCCCGAACTTCCCGAACCGCTGGAGCGGCTGCCATTCGTCGTGATCGTGATCGACGAACTTGCCGACCTGATGATGGTCGTGGGCAAGAAGATCGAAGAGCTGATCGCCCGCCTCGCGCAAAAGGCCAGGGCGTCCGGCATCCACCTGATCCTGGCCACCCAGCGCCCCAGCGTCGACGTGATCACAGGCCTCATCAAGGCCAACATTCCGACCCGGCTGAGCTTCCAGGTCAGCAGCAAGATCGACAGTCGCACCATCCTCGATCAGATGGGGGCCGAGGCCTTGCTGGGCATGGGCGACATGCTGTACATGCCCTCGGGCACCGGGTTCCCGGTGCGCGTGCACGGCGCGTTCGTCAGCGACGACGAAGTCCACCGCGTCGTGAACTACCTCAAGAGCCAAGGCGAGCCGAATTACATCGAAGGCATTCTCGAAGGCGGAACGCTCGACAGTGAAGGAGGCGACGCCGACCTGTCCGCCGGCGCCAGTGCGGAGAGTGACCCGATGTACGACCAGGCCGTGGCCATCGTCCTGCAGCATCGCCGCGCCTCGATTTCACTCGTGCAACGCCATCTGCGCATTGGCTACAACCGCGCAGCCAGACTGTTGGAACAAATGGAGAATTCCGGGCTCGTATCGGCCATGTCCACCAACGGCAACCGCGACATCATGGTCCCGGCCCGCAGCGAATGATCAAATTTCTGTCTATCCCTGTGCTGGCGCTCCTCTGCGGCCTGGCTCGCGCCGATGCCGTCGACGTGCTCAAAGAGTTCGTGCGCGAGGTCAAGACCGGCCGGGCGGCCTTCACGCAGACCGTCACGGCGCCCGACGGCGTCAAGAAGAAGAACTCCAGCGGCAGCTTCGAATTCTCGCGGCCGAATCGTTTCCGCTTTGCGTACCTGAAGCCTTTTGAACAGCTGATCGTGGCCGATGGGCAAAAGGTCTGGATCTTCGATGCCGACCTGAACCAGGCCAGCTCGCGCAAACTTTCCACCGCGCTGGGCAGCACGCCGGCGGCGCTGCTGGCCGGTGGCTCGCTGGAGAAGGATTTCGATCTCTCGGCACTGCCAGCCAAGGACGGGCTCGACTGGGCCCAGGCCCTGCCCCGCACCAAGGACGGTGCATTCCAATCGATTCGGGTGGGCTTCAAAGGCAAGGAGTTGGCCGCCGTCGAGATCGTCGACAACTTCGGCCAGCGCTCGTTGCTGCAATTCAGTCAGTTCGTGGCCAACCTGGCCTTGCCGGCCGATGGATTCAAGTTCACGCCGCCGCCTGGGGCCGACGTCATCGAGCAATAGCCGGCGCAGCGCGGGCCGCTGCAGCGGCGACAATCGTCGCGTGAACGACGAATTGTTCAGCGGTGAAGTTTCGGCGCCTGAGCCGAAGCCTGGAACGGCGCAGCGCGCACCGCTGGCCGAGCGTTTGCGCCCGCGCTCCATCGGCGACGTCATCGGCCAGCAGCATCTGCTCGGCGCCGGCAAACCGTTGCGCGGCGCCTTCGAGTCGGGTCGGCTGCATTCGATGATCCTGTGGGGGCCGCCCGGTGTCGGCAAGACGACGCTTGCGCGCCTGGTGGCCGACGCGTTCGACTGCCAGTTCATCGCCATCTCGGCGGTGCTCGGCGGCGTGAAGGACATTCGAGAGGCGGTCGAGCGGGCCCAGTTGGCGCAGGCCGTTGCCGGCCAAAGCCGGCGCACCGTGGTGTTCGTCGACGAGGTGCACCGATTCAACAAGGCGCAGCAGGACGCCTTTTTGCCGCATGTGGAATCGGGGCTGTTCACGTTCATCGGGGCGACCACTGAAAACCCGTCCTTCGAAGTCAATTCGGCCTTGCTGTCCCGCGCCACCGTGCACGTGCTCAAGCCGTTGGGCGAAGACGATCTCGCGCTGCTGCTGCAGCGTGCCCAGGCGCTGCTGGCCGCGCCGCCGCTGACGCCACCGGCGCGCGCGCGCCTGGTGGCTTATGCCGACGGCGACGCGCGCCGCCTGCTCAACGCGTACGAAAACCTGGTGGCGATGAACCCCGATGCCGTCGAGATCGATGAGCGCCGGCTGGAAGAATCCCTGGGCGAACTGCTGCGCCGCTACGACAAGGGCGGTGAACAGTTCTACGACACCATTTCGGCATTGCACAAGGCGGTGCGCGGCAGCGACCCCGACGCTGCGCTGTACTGGTTCGTTCGCATGCTCGATGGCGGCGTCGACCCGCGCTATGCCGCGCGCCGACTGGTGCGCATGGCCAGCGAGGACATCGGCCTGGCCGATCCGCGCGCGCTGGCCCTGACGCTAGACGCCGCGCAGACCTACGAGCGCCTGGGCTCGCCCGAGGGCGAGCTGGCGTTGGCGCAGGCGGTGGTGTACCTGGCCGTGGCGCCGAAGAGCAACGCGGTCTACACCGCGTACAAGGCCGTCCGTGCGTTCATTGCGCAAGACGGCACCCGGCCCGTGCCGCTGCACCTTCGCAATGCACCGACCCGGCTGATGAAGGACCTCGACTACGGCCGTGGCTACCGCTATGCGCACGACGAGGCCGGTGGCTTTGCCGCCGGCGAACGCTATTGGCCCGAAGGCATGGAAGCGCCACGCTTCTACGAGCCGGTGGAGCGCGGGATGGAGATCAAGATCGGGGAGAAGTTGAAGGAATTGCGGCGCCTGAACGATGCGGCGAACAAAAAGCCGGCGCCGGGGCGATAGACAAGATTTCGGCCGCCATGGCAATTGAAAACCCCGATCTTGTGCAAGGCGCGCGAACCTGGAATTCGCCCCGGGGACGGCACGGCCGGCCAAAAGCAAGGGTCGTTGCCAAGGGTGCGGCGAGCTTATTGCTTATAGAGTCGATGGGCCACGTACGCTGAACAAATGCGCGGACCGCCTACAGGGCACCGGCCCGGCACTCGAGCGGCTCGACACCGATAACGCAGGAGAAACCGCGATGGAGACATTCATCCAGCAGATCATCAACGGTCTGGTGCTTGGCAGCGTGTATGCGCTGGTGGCGCTGGGCTACACGATGGTCTACGGCATCATCAACCTGATCAACTTCGCGCACGGCGAAGTGTTGATGGTGGGCGCGCTGACCAGTTGGACCGTCGTCACCGTGATGGCCGACATGGGGCTGCCGGGCTGGGCGCTGCTGCTGATTTCGCTGGTTGCCGCCATCGTGGTCTGCTCGATCCTCAACTTCAGCATCGAGAAGATCGCCTACCGGCCGCTGCGCACCGCGCCGCGCCTGGCGCCGTTGATCACCGCCATGGGCATGAGCCTGCTGTTGCAGACGCTGGCCATGATCATCTGGAAGCCGACGATCAAGTCCTATCCGATCCTGCTGCCCTCCGAACCCTTTCATGTGTTCGGCGCGGTGATCAACACCGTGCAGATCCTGATCCTGGTGCTCACGGCGGTCACGCTGGCCGGCCTGATGTACCTGGTGAACTACACCAAGCTGGGGCGGGCGATGCGCGCCACCGCCGAAAACCCGCGCGTTGCCGGTCTGATGGGGGTGCGGCCGGACATGGTGATCTCGGCCACCTTTGTCATCGGTGCGGCGCTGGCCGCGCTTGCCGGCGTGATGTACGTGGCGAACTACGGCTCGGCGTCGCACACCATGGGCTTCCTGCCAGGGCTGAAGGCCTTCACCGCGGCGGTGTTCGGCGGCATCGGCAACCTGGCCGGCGCGATGGTCGGCGGAGTGCTGCTCGGCCTGATCGAAGCGCTCGGCGCCGGCTACATCGGCGCCTTGACCGGCGGCGTGCTGGGCAGCCACTACCAGGACATCTTTGCCTTCGTCGTGCTGATTCTGGTGCTCACGCTGCGGCCGCAGGGCCTGCTCGGCGAGCGTGTGGCTGATCGCGCCTGACCCCGGGAGACATGAGCATGAAGAACAACAAAACCGCCGTCTACATCCTGGCTGCCGTGGGCCTGTTGATCTTGCCGCTGGTCGCGCAACAGTTCGGCAATGCCTGGGTTCGCATCATCGACGTGGCCCTGCTCTATGTGCTGCTGGCGCTCGGCCTGAACATCGTGGTGGGCTACGCCGGCCTGCTCGACCTCGGTTATGTCGCGTTCTACGCCGTCGGCGCCTACATGTTCGGGCTGCTCGCCAGCCCGCACCTGTTCGACACTTTTCCCGCCGTTGCGGCGATGTTCCCGGGCGGCCTGCACACCCCGATCTGGGTCGTCATTCCGCTCGGTGCGGCGATCGCCGGGTTCTTTGGCGTGTTGCTGGGGGCGCCGACATTGCGCCTGCGCGGCGACTACCTGGCCATCGTGACGCTGGGCTTCGGCGAAATCATCCGCGTCTTCATGAACAACCTGGACCATCCGGTGAACATCACCAATGGCCCCAAGGGGCTGTCGCAGATCGACTCCCTGGTGCTGCCCATCGTCAACTACGACCTGGGCAAGAAGAGTTCGCTGTTCGGCCTCGAAATTCCGTCGGTGACGAACTACTACTACCTCTTCCTCGCGCTGGTGCTCATCAGCATCGTCATCTGCTACCGGCTCGAACTCAGCCGCATCGGCCGCGCCTGGATGGCGATTCGGGAAGACGAGATCGCCGCCAAGGCGATGGGCATCAACACCCGCAACATGAAGCTGCTGGCCTTCGGCATGGGCGCCACCTTCGGGGGCGTGTCCGGAGTGTTGTTCGCCACCTTCCAGGGCTTCATCTCGCCCGAGTCGTTCAGCCTGCAGGAGTCGGTGATGATCGTGGCGATGGTGGTGCTGGGCGGCATCGGGCACCTGCCGGGCGTGATCGTCGGGGCGCTGTTGCTGGCCGCGTTGCCCGAGGTCTTGCGCTACGTGGCCGGCCCGTTGCAATCGATGACCGATGGCCGGCTCGATGCCTCGATCCTGCGCCAGTTGCTGGTGGCGCTGGCGATGATCGGCATCATGCTGGCCCGCCCGCGCGGCCTGTGGCCGTCGCCCGAACACGGCAAGGCAGCACCCGCAGCAACCAATGTGTCAACCGCCAAGTAAGGAGCGCAGCATGAGCGAAACCGTTCTCAAGGTGGCCGGTGTCTCCAAGCGTTTCGGCGGTCTGCAGGCTTTGTCCGAGGTCGGCATCACGATCCAGAAAGGCCAGGTCTACGGGCTGATCGGCCCCAACGGCGCCGGCAAGACGACCTTCTTCAATGTGCTGACCGGCCTGTACACGCCCGACTCGGGAAGCTTCGAGCTGGGTGGCCTGCCGTACAAGCCCACCGCGGTCCACGAGGTGGCCAAGGCCGGGATCGCGCGAACCTTTCAGAACATCCGCCTGTTCGCCGAGATGACGGCACTCGAAAACGTGATGGTCGGCCGCCATGTGCGCACCGGCTCGGGCCTGATCGGCGCGGTGTTCCGCACCGCCAGCTTCAAGGCCGAAGAGGCGGCCATCGCCAAGCGGGCCCAGGAACTGCTGGACTACGTGGGCATCGGCCGCTTCACCGAATACAAGGCGCGCACGCTGAGTTATGGCGACCAGCGCCGGCTGGAAATCGCGCGCGCGCTCGCCACCGATCCCAAGCTGATCGCGCTCGATGAGCCGGCCGCCGGCATGAACGCGACCGAGAAAGTGGTGCTGCGCGAACTGATCGACACCATCCGCAAGGACGGCCGCACCATTCTGCTGATCGAACACGACGTGAAGCTGGTGATGGGCCTGTGCGACCGGGTGACCGTGCTCGACTACGGCAAGCAAATCGCCGAGGGCACACCGGCCGACGTGCAGCGCAACGAGAAGGTCATCGAAGCCTACCTGGGCGCCGGCCACAAGGCCCACTAGCGCGTGCAGCGAAAAGGGGACAACACAATGGCAAACACCATGCTCAAGGTCAGCGGCCTGAAGGTCGCCTACGGCGGCATCCAGGCCGTCAAGGGCGTGTCGTTCGAGGTCATGGAAGGCGAGCTCGTCAGCCTGATCGGCGCCAACGGGGCCGGCAAGACCACCACGCTCAAGGCCATCACCGGCACCCAGCCCGCGGCGTCCGGCGAGATCCAGTTCCTCGGCCGCAACATCAAGGGCCAGGGCCCGTGGGACCTGGTCAAGCAGGGCCTGGTGATGGTGCCCGAGGGGCGCGGCACCTTCACCCGCATGACCATCACCGAGAACCTGCAGATGGGCGCGTTCGTGCGCAACGACAACGAAGTCGAGGCCGACATCGACAAGGTGTTTGCGATCTTCCCGCGCCTGAAGGAGCGCCGCAACCAGCTGGCCGGCACCATGTCGGGCGGTGAGCAGCAAATGCTGGCGATGGGCCGCGCGCTGATGGCCCGCCCCAAGGTTCTGCTGCTCGACGAACCGTCGATGGGCCTGTCGCCGATCATGGTCGACAAGATCTTCGAAGTCGTGAACGACATCCACCAGCGTGGAACGACCGTCTTGCTGGTCGAGCAGAACGCCAGCCGCGCCCTGCAGCTGGCTTCGCGGGGTTATGTGATGGACTCCGGCGAGGTGACGATGAGCGGCGACGCCAAGGCCTTGCTGAACGATCCGAAGGTGCGGGCGGCCTACCTCGGCGAGTGAAACGTTCGTCGGGCTGACCACGGCGGGCAGCCGAGCCCGGCACCCCCGGTGCTTGGCGCCGTGGCGCGGCTCGTGCCGCTGCGCGCAGCGCGAATCCACATGCCCGGCGGTGCGGGTGTTGGCGCCCGAACAGAGTGCCGGCCGACACCGGGTGATACAGTCGAAATCTGGTTCAAGCGGTCGGTTCGAACGTGGTGCTGGAGTCGAACGCCGGTGTCTGTGTCGTGTTGCCCAACCAGGTCAGAACTCGAATGAAGTCCAGCTCCCCTGAGGGTCCGGCCCGTGACCGTTGAGCCGTTGCCACCCGATTCATCCACCGACTCGCCGCTGCAATTTCGCAGGCTGCGCCTGGGCCCGGCTTCTCACGCCAGCCACATGCTGGGCGCACGGATGTTGACCCCCACAGGCCAGCCGCCGCCAGGCTCGTCCGGCGACCCGGTGCAGGCCGAACTGCTGGCTCCCGCCGAGGCCATGCTGGACGGCTGGTTCAGCGATCGCGCCATCGCCATCCACCAACTCGGCTGCGTCAACTACACCACCGACGGGCATTGGCTGCATGGCAGCGCTGAAATCGACCTGGCGCGTTTTGACATCGGCCTGGAAGATGCGGCGCACGGCCTCTACTCGGACCTGTTCGACGTGCTGGCGCGCCACACCAGCCCGCACCTGTTGCGCCTTTGGAACTATGTGCCGGGCATCAACGACCATGGCGACGGGCTGGAGCACTACCGCCACTTCAACATCGGGCGCCAACGCGCCTTCATCGACGCCGGGCGCAGCGCGTTCGAAGGGTCGCCGGCCGCCTGCGCGCTGGGCACCGCAGGCGGGCCGTTGCGCGTCTTCTTCCTGGCCGGCCGCGCTGCGCCGCTGGCGATCGAAAACCCGCGCCAGGTGAGCGCGTACCACTACCCGGACCACTACGGCCCGCGCAGCCCGACGTTTTCACGCGCCGCGCTGGCCGATGCGGGTGGCGGACGGCGCGCGCTGTTCATCTCCGGCACCGCCAGCATCGTCGGCCATGCGTCGATGCATGTGGGCGACGTGCGCAAGCAGACCGAGGAGACGCTGCTCAACATCCAGGCCGTGCTCGACGCGGCCCGGCAACAGGCGCGGTTCGAGCTGCCGGCCGATGCGTTGACCTGCACCGTGTACCTGCGCCAGCGCGAAGACCTGGACGCGGTGCGCGAGGTGCTGGAGCGGCAGCTTGGGGCCCACAGCGAGGCGCTGCGCACGGCGCTGTACCTGCGGGCCGACATCTGCCGGGCCGACCTGCTGGTGGAGATCGAGGGCCATGGGTTCAGCGCGGCAGGGCCCACTCCATGAGGCGCCCGCGGGCCACTGCCGCCGGGCTCGCAATCCTTTGCGCCCCGGCCTTCGCCGATGAAGCGCAAGCCCCTGCGCTGCCGCCTGACGCTGCGGTGATGCGGCCGCTGTGGGAGTTCGGCGTCGGCGTGGCCGCGCTGCGCCTGCCCGACTACCGCGGGTCGGACCAGAGCAGCGCGCTCTGGTTGCCGCTGCCGTACGGCGTGTATCGCGGCAAGTGGCTGCGTGCCGACCGCGAAGGCGCGCGCGCGGTGCTGTTCGACACCCGCTCGGTCGAAGTCGATCTGAGCCTGGCCGCGTCGCCGCCCACGCGCAGCAAGGACAACCGCGCGCGCGCCGGCATGCCCGACTTGAAACCGGCGCTCGAGATCGGGCCCAACGTCAACCTCACGCTGGTGCGCTCGAACGACCGACAGCTCAAGCTCGATCTGCGCCTGCCGCTGCGCGCGGCGTTCACGCTGCAAAGCTCGCCCAAGGCGTTCGGCGTCACCTTCGCCCCGAATCTGAACCTCGACCTGTTGGAGCTCGGCGGCGGCTGGAACATCGGCCTGCTGACCGGGCCGGTGTTCGCCGACCAGCGCTACCACAACCGCGTCTACGGGGTCGACGCCGCGTTCGCCACGCCGCAGCGCAGCGCGTACCGGGCCGGCGGTGGTTACTCGGGGTGGCAGAGCGTGGCGTCGGTGTCGCGCCGGTTCAACGGCATCTGGTTCGGCGCGTTCGCGCGCCACGACGCGCTGCGCGGCGCGGCCTTTTCCGACAGCCCGCTGGTTCGGCGCGACAACGCCGTGACGCTGGGCTTGGGCGTCTCGTGGGTGCTCAAGACCTCGACCGAACTCGTGGCCACCCCGGAGTGAGGCGCTTGTTGAAGCTGCTGCGAGACCTGCTGCAGACTGTGTTGTTGTACCTGCTGCTGGTTCAGCTCGGACTGATGTCGTTGCTGTGGAACCTGGCGTCCGCGCTGCTGTACCCGCTGCTGCCGGCGCGCCGCGGGCAGGCGCTTGGGCGCGCCGCGATCTCCCATGTGTATCGAAAGTTCTGGGGCATCGCCCGGATCAGCGGGCTGCTGAAGGTGGACTCGACCGAACTGGACGCGCTGCGCGACGAGACCACCGGCCTGATCATCGCCGCCAACCACCCCAGCATGCTCGACGCGTTGTTGATCATTGCCATGCTGCCGCAAGGCGTGTGCGTCATGAAGGCGGAGCTGATGCGCAACATCTTCCTCGGTGCCGGCGCGCGGCTGGCGCGCTACATCCGCAACGATTCGCCGCGCGGCATGATTCGCGGCGCCGTGGCCAACCTGCGCGAAGGCGCGCACCTGGTGCTGTTTCCCGAAGGAACACGCACCGTGCGGCGGCCGATCAACCCGTTTCGCCCCGGCATCACGCTGATCGCGCAGCTGGCGCAGGTGCCGATCCAGACGGTCATCATCGAAACCGATTCGCCCTACCTGGGCAAGGGCTGGCCGATCTGGCGCCGGCCGGCCCTGCCGGTGGTGTTCCGGCTGCGGCTGGGCCAGCGCTTTGCGCCGCAGGCCGACCACGCCGCGTTGTTGCAGCGGCTGGAGCGCTACTTCATCGAGGAGCTGGGTCCGTGAACGGCGCTGCATCGCATCTGGTCCTGATCCCCAGCTACAACACCGGCGCCACCGTGGTCCAGACGGTGCGCGACGCGCGCGCCCACTGGACGCCGGTGTGGGTGGTGGTCGACGGCAGCACCGACGGCACGACCGAGCGGCTGCGCGACATGGCGGCCGCCGATCCCGGCCTGAACGTGCTGGTGCTGCCGACCAACCAAGGCAAGGGGGCCGCCGTGCTGCACGGCCTGGAGCAGGCCCAGCAGGCCGGCTTCAGCCACGCGCTGACGATGGACTCGGATGGCCAGCATCCGCCCGACCTGATCGAGGCGTTCATGCGGGCTTCGCAGCAGCGGCCTGATGCGATGGTGCTGGGCCGGCCGGTGTTCGACGCCTCGGCACCGTTGTTGCGCGTGCGCGGCCGGCGGGTCTCGAACTGGTGGACCCATCTGGAGACGCTGGGCGCGGGCATCGACGACTCGCTTTATGGCTTTCGCGTCTACCCGATCGCCGAGCTGATGGCGGTGATGCGCGGCCAGCGCTGGATGCGGCGCTTCGACTTCGACACCGAAGCCGTCGTCCGGCTGGCGTGGCGCGGCGTCACGCCCATCAACCTGGCCGCGCCGGTGAAGTACCTGCGGCCCGAGGACGGCGGGGTCTCGCATTTTCGGTACGGCCGCGACAACCTGCTGCTGAGCTGGATGCACCTGCGCCTGATGCTGGAGTTCGTCGTCAGGCTGCCGGTGCTGGTGTGGCGCCGCCTCACCGGCCGGCCGCCGTTCCAGCCGCGCTGACCGACGCGGATTCCGGTAGGAATTGCAGCCACCAAGGAGTTTTGAAGGGCTGGCTTTGACCGGCTGGTGTAAGGTGCCGGCGTCTATTCGCCTGGAGCCCATTGAATGCACTGCCCGGACCTGAGGCGCAGAAACCTGCTGATCGCCGCCCTCGCCGCACCTTCGCTGCCGGCACTGCAAGGCTGCGCCGCGCCGTTGCCGGTGTCGCTCAACGCGGCCAGCACGCCGGCGGCGCAGTCGTTGCTCAAGGAAAGCGCGGCGGCGCATGGCCTGAAGGCTTATGCGGCGATCCAGGACCTGAACGTGAGCTACAGCGGCGAGTGGCGCGCCCTGATCGGCAAATTGCAGCCGGCCCTGGTGGATTGGAATTTTCGCAGCAGCTCCGAAGAGCGCATGGTGTTGCGCGAGGGCGTGCTGGCGCAGGCGCACATCGGCCCGGGCGGGCGCAAGCAGGTGCTGCGCAAGGCCGGGTCGACGGCGCCCGGCGAGGTGCAGGTGTGGTTCAACGGCGAAGAAGCGCGCGACGCCGAACGCCGCGCCGCCGCCGCGCTCGTGGCCGACGCCTACCCGCTGTTCCTGCTCGGGCCGCTGTTGCTCGTCGAGCGGCCGCTGGTGATGGAGCTGGGCGACATCGAGTGGGTCAACGAACATGCCTGCGATGTGTTGCGCCTCCAGCTCGCGCCCGGCCTGGGCCATGCGCGGGTGGACCAGGTGGCGCTGTTCATCGATCGCAAGGAGCGCTTGATGCGGCGGGTGCGGTTCACGCTCGACGGGCTGGAGTCGACCAAGGGCGCGATCGCCGAGGTCGAGACCTTCGACCACCAGACGCTGCATGGCGTGCGCTTCCCGACCCGCTTCTACGAACGGCTGGTGCGCCCGTTGCGCATGCCGGTGCACGACTGGAACCTGACCGGTCTGGACATCAACCGCGGCCTGCGCGCCAGCGACCTGGAAGGCGCGCAGTTCCAAGGCGCGGCGGTGGCCCGCGCGGCCGCGTTGCCGAAGCGGCCGGCTCAGCGCTGACCGGCATTCACCGGCCGCTGCCCCAGCGGCATCAGCTCCGCTTGAACAGCAGCACCGAATTCGTGCCGCCGAAAGCGAACGAGTTGCTGATCGCGGCCCGCAGTCCGGGCGCGGCCTGGCCGGCATCGAGAACCAGGTTCAGCCGGCACGCGGGATCGACCTGATCGCAATGCGCGTTGGGCGGCACCTGGCGGTGGTGCAACGCCAGCACCGTCACGGCGGCCTCCAGTGCGCCCGTGGCACCGAGCAGGTGGCCATGCAACGCCTTGGTCGAGCTGACGAGCAGGTGCTCGGCGCCGCTCCCCCACACCCCGCACAAGGCATCGCTTTCGATCACGTCACCCACCTTGGTGGCGGTGCCGTGGGCATTGCAGTAGCCGACATCGGCCGGCGCCAGACCGGCCTGGCGCAGTGCCGCGCGCACCGCGCGCTGCTGGCCGCCGGCGTCGGGTCGGGTGAGGTGGGTGGCGTCGCAGCTGAGCCCCCAGCCGGCCAGTTCGGCATAGGTGCGGGCGCCGCGCTGGCGCGCCCCCGCGGCCGATTCGAGCACCAGGAAAGCGGCCCCTTCACCGAGGGCAAATCCGTTGCGGTCGGCGGCGAAGGGCCGGCATGCGCGCGCCGCCTGTCCGGGCGCGAAAGCCGCGAGCGTCTGCATCGCCTGCCAGGCACTGATGACGCCGGGCACGATCAGCGCCTCGCTGCCGCCCGCAATCGCCACATCGACCTCGCCGTGCAGGATGGCCTTGCCGGCCTCGGCGATCGCCACCGCCGCCGAGGCGCAGGCCACCGAGTACGTCAGCACCGGCCCCCTGGCGCCATGGCGCATGGCCACATGGGCGGCCGGCGCATTGGGCATGAAGGCCGGGATCGTGAGCGGCGGAACGCGCCCGCCGCGGCCACCGGCCAGGTAAGCGGCTTCGAGGGCAGAGGCGCCTCCCATGCCGCAGCCGATGTAGACGCCGATGCGTTCGGCTTCGACGTCATTGCAGGCGCCGGCGTCCTTGACGGCGAGGTCGGCCGCAGCCACGGCGAACTGGCTGACCCGGTCGACGCCGGCGAGTTGCAGCCGCGTGAACCAGCGTGTTTCGTCAAAGGCCACGGTGGCGGCGGCGGCCGGCCGGGGCAGTTCAGGGAAGACCTCGCGAATCGCCGACTCGCCACGCATCAGTGCTGCGAACACCGCGTTCACGTCGTCGCCATGCGGCGACACCAGGCCGATGCCACTGACGACCACCATGGGCTGAACCCTCACAGGCACCCGCCGCGCGGGCGGGCGTTCCCGCCCGGCGCCGTCATGCCACCTGCGACGCCCGAATCTCGTCGACGGCCGCCGCCAGGTCGGCCAGCGTATCGACGTCGGAGTATTTCTCGGGGACCGAAATACCGTAGTGATCTTCAACCGCGAACAGAAACTCCACCAGCGTGAGCGAATCAATGCCGTGTTCGCGCATCGAGGCGTGCGGGTCGAGCGCGCTGGACTCGACGCCATATTTTTTCTGGATCAGGTCTTGTATTTCCTCAAGCGAACTCATGGTCCGGACTCCCCTTGCGCCGCTCTCGCGCGCTGCACAAGCCATGCGCTGCGCGTCACTGGCTTCTGTTTTGAATGATAGCCGCCCACCAGCGCAAACCCCGCTATCCGCGCGGCTCGCCAGGCGGTCGGCGCAGCGCGGCCAGCGCGAAGGCGACGCCCAGCAGCGCGCCGGCCACGACGTCCAGCACCACATGCTGTTTGATCGCCAGCGTCGAATAGACGATCAGCATGAACCAGCCGGCGTTCAGCGCGCGCAGCAGTGCCGGCGCGCCCACCTGGCGCAACAAGTGGTTGACCCAGATGGCGGCGAACATGGCGGTGGCCACATGCAGTGACGGGCAGGCGTTGCCGGCGGCGTCCACGCCTTGCAGGACGGCAAAGGCGGGGTATCGCAGCAGGTCGGGTTCGGCCAGCAGCGGCGGCACCGCGGTCGGAATGAAGTAGAAAAACCCCAGCCCGGTCAGGCACAGCGCGGCATTCCACAGGGCATAGACGAGCAACTGGCGCAGGCTCAGCAGCAGGCCGGGCGCGATGCCCACGTACAACCACAGCGACACATAGGGCACGAGCGCGGCGGGCTGGAACGGGATCAGGCGGTCCAGCGCCGTCAGCGGCATCTGAACCAGCGGATAGACCGGGTGACGCAGCACATGAAAGTAGGCCGCGAAAAAAACCCACATGAACAGCGAGATGCCCACCGCCTTGAACCACAGAAGCCGGCGCATGCGCAGCCATATCTGCGCCGTCCAGGCGGGGCGATCCGGGGCGCGCCCTTCGGCGCTGGCGGGCAAGTGCGGGGTGCGGTGCTCCGGCACGGGAGTGGCTGTGGCTGAGGGTGGTTCGATGGGTGCGGGTGGAGCGTACCAGTTGCCCCTGTGGAGGTGGGCCGCCGGTGGTCGACAATCCTTGTCCCGGCGCCGGCTCGTTGCGCCCGCACCGTTGATCGCCAACCCATGAATCCTTCGAAGCGAGAGTCCCTGCAGCCCCAGCCCCAGCTCCGGCCCGTGGCCGCCGGCGGCTTGCTACACCGGCGCGTGCTGCTGCAGCGCGGGCTGGTCTTCGCAAGCGCCAGCGCGGGGGTGGGCGGCCTGGCCGATGCCGGTGCTGCGGAGGCGGGCCGCAGCGCCACCGACCCGGCCGAGCGGCCCGAGTGGATGCGCGTACCCGGCGCGCCGTTCACGCCTTACGGCCAGCCGTCCAGGCACGAGCGGCAGGTCACGCGGCGCATCAGCGCCAACCGCATGCTGCCGGGCAACGGCACGGCCTTCACGCCGCTGGACGAACTCGAAGGCATGCTCACCCCGGCCGGGCTGCATTTCGAGCGCCACCACAACGGGGTGCCCGACATCGATCCGGCGCGCCACGAATTGCTGATCCACGGCCGCGTCCGGCAGGCGCTGCGCTTTGGCATCGACGACTTGCTGCGCTACCCGATGCGCTCGCATCTGATCTTCATCGAGTGCGGCGGCAACAGCAACGCCGGCTGGCACGCCGAGCCGATCCAGCGCCCTGTCGGGTCTTTCCACGGCCTGGTGTCGTGCAGCGAATGGACCGGCGTGCCGCTGTCGGTGCTGCTCGGCGAGGCCGGTGTCGGTGCCGGGGCCGCCTGGGGCGTGGCCGAAGGGGCGGATGCGTTTGCGATGAACGTCAGCGTGCCGCTGTCCAAGCTGATGGACGACTGCATCGTCGCGCTGTACCAGAACGGCGAGCGCATCCGGCCTGAACATGGCTACCCGCTGCGGCTCATCGTGCCCGGCTGGGAAGGTGTGCTCAACGTCAAGTGGCTGCGCCGGCTCGAACTGGCCGACCAGCCGGTGATGGCTCGCAACGAAACCGGCAAATACACCGAGCTGCTGCCCAATGGCAAGGCCAGGCAGTTCACGTTTGTGATGGAGGCCAAGTCGCTGATCACCTCGCCCTCGCACGGGCAGCGCATGAACGGGCCGAACCTGTACCAGATCAGCGGCCTGGCGTGGAGCGGCCGCGGCCGCATCCGGCGCGTCGATGTGTCGGCCGATGGCGGCCGCAGCTGGGCCCGGGCGGCCCTGCAAGACCCGGTGCTGCCGCGCTGCCTGACGCGCTTTCGCGCGCCCTGGCGCTGGGACGGAACACCGGCGGTGCTGAAGAGCCGCGCGATCGACGACACCGGCCAGGTCCAGCCGGAACGCGCCGCGCTGGTGGCCGAGCGTGGAACCAACGGCTACTTTCACTACCACGCCATCGTCGCGTGGGCGGTCGACGCGGACGGCGCCGTACGCCATGTCTATGCCTGAGCTTGCGCTGCGCTGGAGCGCCGCGCTCGGCCTGGCGCTGGCCATGGTGCAGCCGGTGGGGGCCGCTGACCTGGCCGGCCCGCAACTGGGCACGCCGGTCGCGGCCGACGCTGCGGCGCGCGCCAGCCTCAACGTCTTTCCGGACGGTCGCGGTTTGCCACCCGGGCAGGGCAATGCGATGCAGGGCGCGGCGCTGTACCGGCAACACTGCGCGCTGTGCCACGGCGCCGGCGGCCGCGGCGCCACCGCAGAAGAACTGGCCGGTGGCACCGAGCCGCTGACGGCCCGGTCGCCCGACAAGACCATCGGCCTGTACTGGCCTTACGCGACGACGATCTTCGACCTCACACGCCGCGCGATGCCGATGTTCGCGCCCGGTTCGCTCACGCCCGACGAGGTTTACGCGCTCACCGCCTACCTGATGTTCGAGAACAGCGTGATCGGCGAGCGCGATGAAATGAACCCCACCACCCTGCCCAGGGTGCGCATGCCCAATCGCGACGGCTTCATCGGCATCGATGCCCCGCTGCGGCACTAGCCGGCAGCGCGGGCCGCCTCATTCAACAGCGCCCGCGCCTGCGCCAGCACAGGCTCGGGCAGCATGGTTTCCAGGCAATCGCTGCGGCTGTTGTCGTGCCGTTCGCAGCCCGCGCCATTGCAAGGCACGCAGGCCTGCGTGCCTTGCAGTACGGTGACCCGCATCGCCCGCTGCGCCAGCGCGTGCGCCACATACGGCGGCGCGGGCGCGGCGCCTTGCGGCCACGGGCCCCACAGGCGCGGGTCGATCGGGCCGTACAGCGCGAGCACCGGCACCGAACAGGCGGCCGCGATGTGGGTGACCGAGGTGTCCGGCCCGATGTACAGCGAGGCCGATCCGATCAGCGTGACCAGTTGGCCAAACGACAGCCGGCCCGCCAGGCCAAGCAACTCCGGGGCGGCGCCGACACGGCACACCTCGTTCACCATGTCACTGTCTTCCGGCGACGGGCCGCCGGTCAACACCACCTGGCGCCCATCGGCCAGCAGGCCGCCAACCAGCACCTTGAAATGCGCAAGCGGCCACTGCTTGTAGCGGAACAGCGATGGCGCGTGCACGACCACATAGCCCGCGCGCAGCCGCTCGGCGATGTCGGCCGGCAAGGGAGCCGCCGTCGGCAAGCCGACCGACACCGCGGCCGCAGCGTCGGCCCAGGGCCGCAGCAGGTTCAGCCGTTCGAGCACGGCGTGGGTCGGGTGCCGGCCGACCACCTCCTCGTGGTCGAGCAGGCGCCGCTTCCACCAGCCCGACGGGTCGTTCAGGAACGTCAGGCCGCTGCGGCGCGATGCGGCGATCCAGCCGTACAGGTGGGCGCGGTCGCTGTACTGCGTCACCAGCGCCAGGTCGTAGCGCCGCCACAGCCGACGGATCAGCGGAATCGACTGGCGCCACCCTGAACCGGCGGGCACCTCGATCAATTCATTGACCGCCGGATGGCCGCGCAACACGCCCAGCGTTCCGGCAAAACCCAGCACATCCACACGCGCCTGCGGCCAGCGCGCGTGGGCGGCCTGGATCAGCGGCGTGGTCAGCAGCACGTCGCCGATGCGGCGCGTGACGATGACGAGGATGCGTTCGAACGCCGGCATGCGCGCTGGCCTCAACCACGCGTTCAGCGCCGGGCCCCGCCGCGCATCTGCCACAGCGGCTTCTTGCCTTTGAGATGCCGCTCGATGCCGTCGTTGAGCCGCATGCGCAGGTCGACCACCGCGTCCACGTGGCCGTAGATGCCGGGGAAGCGCAGGTCCAGCCACAGCCACAGCGTGCACGAGCGCAGCGCCTGCTCCATGCGGTCCAGGCGGCTGTGTTCGTCGACTTCCTGCAGGAACCACGGCGTGCCCGCCTTGCCGGCGATGGCGTGGGCGTTGGTCCAGCCCAGGAACTCCTGCACCTGCGCTTCGGTGCGCGTGTCCACCGGCGCCTGGGCGTAGATGAAGCGCTCCTTGAGCGACAGCTTGGCGGCCGATTTGTCGAGCTGCTCGGCCAGTTCGAGCATCTGCTCCAGCTCGGCCACCTCGAAGTGGGCGTTGTCCAGCTTGAGCTGCTCCATGAACACGCCCAGCACCTCGCGCAGTCTGGTCTTGCCCAGGCGCTGCGAGATCGTGTCCACATGCCACCAGTTCGGCGCCTCCGGCGCCTTGAAGTCGCGCGGCGCGCGCGGCAGCTTGGGCAGCGTTTCCTTCAGCGTGCGCGCCGCCGTGGGTTCGGCCTCTTTCAATACGCCGACAAAGCCTTCTTCATGCATTCCGTAGCGCCCCGCGCGCCCGGCGATCTGGTGCACTTCAGAGACGCTCAAGGGCCGGTCTTCCTGGCCGTCGAACTTGACCATGGTGCTGAACAGCACGCGCCGGATCGGCAGGTTCAGGCCCATGCCGATCGCGTCGGTCGCCACCAGGATGTGCGAGGCCCCATGCGCAAAACGCTCGGCTTCGCGGCGCCGCACTTCGGGCGGCAAGGCGCCGTAGATCACCGACACCGGGTGGCCGTTGGCGGCGATCTGGTCGCGCAGCATCAGCACCTCGCGGCGGCTGAACGCCACCACCGCGTCGCCATGTTTGAGGCCGGCAATCGGCACCGGCGCGGGCAGCAGTTGCACGTGCTGCTTGCGCTCGAAATGGCGCACCTCGCAACGCTCGCCGCACAGCCGCAGCAGGTTCTCGAGCGCCTGCACCGCGTAGGCCGAGCAGATGATGATCACCTCGTTGGCCGGCACCGCCACGATGGCCTGGGTCCAGGCCCAGCCGCGGCTGCTGTCGAAGATCATCTGCGCCTCGTCGATCACCGCCAGCTCGATCGGCTTGGCCGTGCCCACCATTTCGATGGTGCTGGAGACGACGCGCGCACCCGGCGCCGGCACGTTTTCCTCGCCGGTCAGCAGCGAGCACGCCACGCCGCGCAACACCAGGCGGTCGCGGCCTTCGAGGGCCAGCAGCCGCAGCGGTGCCAGGTAGGCGCCATCGTGGGCCTGGGCCAGGCGCTCGAACGCGGCGTGGGTCTTGCCGCTGTTGGGCGGGCCGACGTACAAGGTGACGCTGCGCTGCAAGCGGCGCGCCTTGTCGAACGTGTCGGGGTAGCCCTGGAACGCCAGTTCGGTGTTCAGGCCCTCCAGGGTGTCGAGCTCGGCCACCCGGTGTTCCCAGCGGTCCTGCACACGCGTGCAGGCGTCCTTCAATGCGGGCCAGGCTTGCGGCGTGGCGCATTCGGCCTGCAGGCGCGGCAACAAAGAGTCCAGGTGGCGCGGCTTGTTCGACGCGCTGCGGTCGACCAGGGCCTGCAGATGGGCGGCCAGCGCGGGCCCATGTTCATACGTGGGCAAGCTCTTCAGTTCGCTCAGCAACGCCGTCGTGTCGCCGCTGCGGAAAAAGTCCCACACCAGTTGCGCCGCGATCGGCACCCGGAACGCCACCGGCACCATCCAGCCCGGTGTCGCCAGGCGCAGCGTCTGCGTGACCAGCCGCTCCCAGCCGTTGCCGTGGCGCGTCACGCCCAACGCATCGAGCGCCGCGCCGCGCTCCAGCATCAGCGCGCGCACGTTGCCGCTGTTGCCGACGGCATCGAGGTGGCGCAGCGCTTCGCTCATCAGCTCGGGCGCGATCCAGCGGCTCGGCCGCGCACCGGCCGCGGCCCTTTGCAGCAACACCAGGCCCAGGCCGTCGAGGTGGTCTTCGACACCCGGCGAATGCTCGGCGATGAAGTCGGCCGGCTTGACCACCTGCGGCAGGTTGAACGCCGCCTGGCGAATGCGTGCCAGCTGGTCGGTGCCGATGTGCGGTGGCACGCGGCTGGCGTGGCGTGGGTGGGGCAGCTTGAGGGTGTCGGGCGACGTGGTGGGCATGGGCGGGTGCGTGTCCGTGGGCGGGCGGGCGCGGCTCGTGCGCGCGCTTGCGAAGAGCGGCCCGACTGTAACGTGCCGGCGCCGGAGTGACCTCCGCGCGCGTGCGCCGGCCATGGACAATCGGCGCATGGCCGACGAAGCTGCACCCCACAAGCGCCGCGCGCGTTACACCGGCACGCACCCGCGCCGCTTCGATGAGAAGTACAAGGAGCTGAACCCCGCGCTGCACGCCGACGAGTTGCACAAGGTGATGCAGCGTGGCCAGACGCCCGCCGGCATGCACCGGCCGATCTGTGTGCGCGAGATCCTGGACTTGCTGCAGCCCCGGCCCGGTGAGGTGGGGCTGGATGCGACGCTCGGGTTTGGCGGCCACGCGCAGGAAATCCTGGCGCGGCTGCGGCCCGGCGGGCGCCTGTTCGGCATCGACGTCGACCCGCTTGAAATGCCGCGCACCGAGGCGCGCTTGCGCGGCCTGGGTTTCGATGAATCGGTGCTGGTATTGCGCCGCATCAACTTCGCCGAGATCGCTTCGCTGGGGGCCGAATCCGGCGCGGGCTTCGACTTCGTGCTGGCCGACCTGGGGGTGTCGTCGATGCAGATCGACAACCCGGCCCGCGGCTTCAGCTTCAAGGCCGACGGGCCGCTCGATCTGCGCCTGGACCCCGGCAGCGGCCAACCCGCGTCGGCGCTGCTGCAGGCGGTGACGCGGCAGCAACTGCGCGAGCTGCTGGTGGACAACGCCGACGAGCCGCATGCCGCGCCGCTGGCGGCGGCACTGCAGGGCCAGTTCGTCGAGACGACGAGCCAACTGGCGGCGCGCGTGCGCGACACCATGGCGCGGGTGCTGAACCCGCGCATGGCGCCGGCCGACCGCCAGGCGGAAACAAAGAGGGCGCTGCAACGCACCTTCCAGGCGCTGCGCATCGCGGTCAATGGCGAGTTCAGTGCATTGGAGCGTTTTTTGGCGGCGCTGCCGGCCTGCCTGAAACCCGGTGGCCGCGTGGCGATCCTGAGCTTTCACTCGGGCGAAGACCGGCGCGTGAAAAAAGCGTTCCAGGCCGGCGAGCGCGCCGGCATCTACGCGCGCGTGGCGCCCGACCCGGTGCGGCCGTCCCCCGAAGAACAACGCGCCAATCCGCGCTCCAGTTCGGCCAAGCTGCGCTGGGCGGTGAAGGCGTTCAGCCGCCCAGCACCAACTGGGTTTGGGTGACCACGGCGCAGAGTCTGCCGTTTTCGGTCTTGACCAGCGTCTGCCACACCATCGTCGTCTTGCCGCGGTGAAACGGCGTTGATTCGCCGATGACCATGCTGCCCGCCCTGGCGGCGCCGATGAACTTGGTGCTGGAGTCGATCGTGGTCGTGCCCTTGCCTTGGCCGAGTTGCTGGAGGTTGACGAAGGTGCCGATCGCGCCCAGCGTGTCGGCAAACGCCATCACCGCACCGCCGTGCAGGATGCCGCCCGAGGTGCACAGGTCCGGCCGCACCACCATCGTGGCCACCACGCGCTCGGGGCCCACCTCGGTGAGCCGCAGGCCCATCAACCCGGGAAACAGCGGCGCGAGCAGCGCCTGAAGGGCGGTCAGGTCCTGGGTCATGGCGGGTTCAATCGGCAGCTTGCACCTTGATCCAGTCCACCACGCCGGCCAGGCGGTCGTTGTTGCGGTACTTCACTTCGACCAGCATGTCGCGGCGGTAGTCGCTGTGGCCGCCTTTGCGATTGGGCTGGTTGAGCTTGCTGCGGTCGAGCCACACGAGGGTCTGCGGGCCGGGGCGAACGGTGACGGCGGCGCCGGCGGCGTCGACCACCGTCATCGACCGGTCCGCCGCGTTCACCGACTGGATGCGCCCGATCACCGTGTGCTTGCCCGACAGGCCGGGCGACTGGCCGATGGGAATGAAGATTTCGGTGGCCTTCTGCGCCAGCACCGGCGCCGCGCCAGCGGCGAGGGCGGCGGCCATCAACAGGTTCTTGAACAGCTTGTGCATGGGGTGACACTCCGCGTCGACCGGTCGGGCCAACGGTTACTTGCCTTCAATGAGTTCGGCGCGCGCGGCTTCCTGCGCGCGCAGGGCGTCGTCGATCAGGGCCCGCGGCGGCACGCGGTAGCCCGCCGCTTTGGTGATGTGCGCTTGTGCCACGCGCAGCTGCGTGACCGACCGCGCATGCAGCCCGCCCTCGGCCAGCATGCGCGCGGCGCTGTCGACCAGGCTGCCCGCGCGCTTGAGCAAATCGGCGGCCGACTCGCGGCGCGGCGGCGGTTGCGCCGCGCTGTCGCCCAGCAGTTCCGCGCTGTGGCGGATGTTCTCGATCGCGTTCAGCACCCGCAGGAATGCGGTGATGGCCGACAGCTGGGTGGCGTCGAGTTCGATGCCCTTCTTGTCCGGGTCGATGCTCTTGAGGAACTGGCCGGCGGGCGATTCGTTGAACGAGTCGCCGTCGTAGAAGCCGACCGCCGCGTCGATTGTCGAGACGGTGTTGTTGTGGAAGAACGGCCCGGTTCCCGCCGCCTCCACCAGCGGCGGCACGTTGAAGGTCTTGTCGCCGGGATTGCCGAAGCCATCGTCCTCGGGCACCGTTTCGGCCGTCAGGCGCGCGGGCTGGTCGGGCAGGTCTTCGACGCCAGTGTTGAAGTTGGCGTTGCCCAGGTCGGTGGCACCGAGCTTGGCGTTGGCGCCAGCGTTGACATGGCAGATGTTGCACTTGCCGACCTTGTTGTCGAGAAACAGCGCCTGCCCGCGCTTGGCCACGGTGCCTTTCAACGGCAGCGGCAGCACCAGTTCCTTCTGGCGCCCCAACGAGAGTTGAAATGCTTCCAGCGCATCGAGTTCAGCGTCGGTGGGCAGCCGAAAGTCGACGCCGGCCATGCGGTTCAGCGTCTTGGTGAAGTGCTGGATCACCGCCCCGGTGGCAAACGAGCGCAGCGTGCCGTCGCCCGGCGCACCGTCGCCCGACCAGCCGGTGCGCGGCCCCTGCGGGCTGGCGATGGAGTTGCGCAGCGCCAGCACATGCGGCACACCGCGCATGACGAACTTGTTCTCCAGGTCGTCGAAGCCGTCCAGGTTTTCGCGGATCAGGCCGAACTCGCGCATCAGTTTCGGGCTCTCGAACCCGCTTTTCAGCGCCGGGTTGAATTCGGCGACGAACAACGGGTCGGTGGCCGGCAGCCTGGCAATGAACGCCGGGTCGATGGTGAAGTTGTTGTCGGCCGGGTGGCAGGTGCCGCAGGTGCGCCCGTTGCCGCCGAAGGTCTCGTTGAAAAACAGCGCGCGTCCGCGGGCGATCAATTCGTCTTGCGGGGGAAGGGGCGCGGGGGGCGGCTTGGCGCAGCCGGCCAGCACGAGGACCACGGCCGATATCTCCAGCCAGCGTGGGCGGTCAAGGTAAAGCATGGCCCGTCCCTTCTTCTTGGTGGGTTCGTCCGTGATCGCCCAGCGCGTGCCGCCCAGAGCGAGCCCGATGGCGTTTGCAATGTAGGACACACCACGGTCAAGGTCAACCCAAATCAATTGATTGACATATAAACTATTGATAACTAAGATTATTACTCGCGTGCAAGATCAGTGACCATCCACAGCGAGGGCAATGCATGAAGATCGTGTGCATCGGCGGCGGGCCGGCGGGGCTTTATTTCGGTTTGCTGATGAAGACGCTGCGGCCCGCGCACGACGTCACCGTGGTCGAGCGCAACAAGCCCTACGACACCTTCGGCTGGGGCGTGGTGTTTTCCGACGCGACCATGGAAAACATGCGCCAGTGGGACCGGGCCAGCGCGGCCTCGATCGAGCAGGCCTTCAACCACTGGGACGACATCGAACTGGAATTCAAGGGCCGGGTGATCCGCAGCGGCGGCCACGGTTTTGTGGGCATCGGCCGCAAGAGGCTGCTCAACATCCTGCAGTCGCGCTGCGAAGAAGTGGGTGTGAAGCTGGTGTTCGAGACCGAGGTCGAATCGGACACCGACTATGCGGACGCCGACCTGGTGATCGCCTCCGATGGCGTCAACTCGCGCATCCGCAACAAGTACGCCGCCGTCTTCAAGCCCGACGTGGTCACGCGCCCCAACCGCTTCATCTGGCTCGGAACAACCAAGCTGTACGACGCGTTCAACTTCAGCTTCGAAAAAACCGAGCACGGCTGGTTCCAGGCCCACGTCTACCAGTTCGACGCCAAGACCACCACCTTCATCGTCGAGACGCCCGAGGCGGTGTGGCGGGCGCATGGGCTGGACCAGCTCAGCGCCGACGAGTCGGTGGCGTTTTGCGAGCGCCTGTTTGCCGGCCACCTGGGCAGCCACAAGCTGATGACCAACGCGCGCCACCTGCGCGGCTCGGCCTGGCTCAACTTCCAGCGCGTCAAGTGCCAGCAGTGGTCGCACTTCAACGGCCACAGCCATGTGGTGCTGATGGGCGACGCGGTGCACACGGCGCATTTCGCGATCGGCTCGGGCACCAAGCTGGCGATCGAAGACGCGATCGAGCTGGCGCGCCAGTTCAACGAACTGGGGCACGAGCCGGCGCGGATTCCGCAGGTGCTGCAGCGCTACCAGGCGCTGCGCGCGGTCGACGTGCTGCGTTTGCAGAACGCCGCGTGGAACGCGATGGAATGGTTTGAGAACGTGGGCGAACGGTATGCCGACACGCTGCCGCCCGAGCAGTTCATGTACTCGATGCTCACTCGCTCGCAGCGCATCTCGCACGAGAACCTGCGCCTGCGCGACAAGGCCTGGCTCGAAGGCTTCGAGCGCTGGTTTGCGCAGCGCGCCGGGCTGGCCGTACCCGCGGGTCTGGCGGCGCCGCCGCCGATGTTCACGCCTTACACGGTGCGCGGCGTGACGCTGAAAAACCGGGTCATCGTCTCGCCGATGGCGCAGTACTCGGCCGTCGACGGCACGCCGGGCGACTACCACCTGGTGCACCTGGGGGCGCGGGCGATGGGCGGCGCCGGCCTGGTGTTTGCCGAGATGACCTGTGTCAGCGCCGAGGCCCGCATCACACCCGGCTGCCCGGGCCTGTACCGACCGGAGCACCTGCAAGGCTGGCGCCGGATCGCCGAATGGATCCATGCGAACACCGACGCGAAGTTCGCGATGCAACTCGGCCATGCCGGCGCCAAGGCATCGACCCGCGTGGCCTGGGAGGGCACCGACCAGCCCTTGCCAGCGGGCAACTGGCCGCTGGTGTCGGCGTCAAGGCAGCAGTACCTCGAAGGCGTGAGCCAGGTCTCGCAAGCCATGTCGCACGCGCAGTTGAACGAGGTGAAGGCGCAGTTTGTGCGCAGCGCCGAATGGGCCGATGAAGCCGGCGTGGACTGGCTGGAGCTGCATTGCGCGCACGGCTACCTGCTGTCGTCGTTCATCTCGCCGCTGACCAATCAGCGCGCCGACGACTACGGCGGCAGCCTGGAGAACCGCGCGCGTTATCCGGTCGAAGTTTTTGAGGCGATTCGCGCCGTCTGGCCGCGGCACAAGCCGATCTCGGTGCGCATCTCGGCGCACGACTGGGTGGCGGGCGGCATCACGCCGGATGACGCGGTGGCGCTGGCCCGGCTGTTCAAGGCGGCCGGCGCCGACATGATCGATTGCTCGTCCGGCCAGGTGAGCAAGAAGGAACAACCGGTTTACGGCCGCATGTTCCAGACCCCGTTTGCCGACCGCATCCGCAACGAGGCTGGCATTGCCACCATCGCGGTGGGCGCCATCTCGGAGGCCGACCACGTCAACAGCATCATCGCCGCCGGCCGGGCCGATTTGTGCGCGGTGGCGCGCCCGCACCTGGCCAACCCGGCCTGGACCCTGACCGAAGCCGCCAGGATCGGCTTCACCGGCGTGATGTGGCCCAGGCAGTATTGGGCCGCCAAGACGCAGATGGAGACGCTGTTCGCGCGCCAGACGGCGCTGGCCGGCGCGCCGGTGGGCAAGGAGCCGGCGTGAAACGCGCCACGCACACCGAATTGCAGCCGCTGCTGGGTGACGCCAGCATCGGCCTGGAGGCGCGCATGTCGTCCGGCGACCACCACTCGCTGCGCTTGTGGTTGCGGCTGCTGTCGTGCAGCACCGACATCGAAACGCAAATTCGCCAGCGTTTGCGCGGCCAGTTCGGCATGACGCTGGCGCGCTTCGACTACCTGGCGCAGCTGCACCGCCACCCGAACGGGCTGCGCATGAATGCGCTGTCGCGCTTCCTGATGGTCACGGGCGGCAACGTCACCGGCCTCACCGACGAACTGGAGAAGGACGGTTTCGTCGCGCGCGAAGCCGACCCCGACGACCGCCGTTCGTGGCGCGTTGCGCTCACCCCCAAAGGCCGCAAGGCGTTTGAAAAAATCGCCAGCGTGCACGAGGGCTGGGTGGTCGGGCTGCTCGGTGGCATGCCGGACGCCGACCGGCACCAGCTCTATGAACTGCTGGGCCGGCTGCGCGTGCAGCTGTCGGCGCAGCAGGCCGTGCCCGGCAAAGCCATGACCACAGGAAAGCCATGAACACCCACCCACCCGCCATCGACCCCAGCCTGCTTGCCGGCAATCGCAAGCCGTGTGCCGACTACCGCGCCGAAAACTTCCTGTGGCAGGTGGTCGACCGCGTCGGCACCGTCACGCTGAACCGGCCCGAGCGCAAGAACCCGCTGACGTTTGCGTCCTACGCCGAATTGCGCGACCTGTTCCAGCGCCTGCGCCATGCCGATGATGTGCATGCGGTGGTGGTGCACGGGGCCGGCGACAACTTCTGCTCGGGCGGCGACGTGCACGAGATCATCGGCCCGTTGATCACGCTGAAGGCGCCCGAGTTGCTGATGTTCACCCGCATGACCGGTGACCTGGTGAAGGCCATGCGGCATTGCCCGCAGCCGATCGTCGCCAGCATCGACGGCGTGTGTGCCGGCGCGGGCGCGATCATCGCGATGGCCTCCGATCTGCGGCTGGGCACGGCGCGCAGCCAATGCGCCTTTCTGTTCAACCGCGTCGGGCTGGCCGGCTGCGACATGGGGGCGTGCAACATGCTTCCGCGCATCGTCGGTCAGGGGCGCGCCGCCGACCTGCTGTACACCGGGCGATCGCTGGGTGGCGAAGAGGCGCATCAATGGGGCTTCCTGAACCGGCTGTGCGCGCCCGAGGCGCTGCTGGCCGAGGCCACCGCGATGGCCACCGAACTGGCCCACGGCCCGACTTTCGCCAACGGCATCACCAAGACCATGCTGCACCAGGAATGGACCATGGGCATCGACCAGGCGATCGAAGCCGAGGCGCAGGCGCAGGCGCTGTGCATGCTGACCGAAGACTTCGGCCGCGCCTACCGCGCGTTCGCGGCCCGGCAGAAGCCGCGCTTCGAAGGCAACTGAAACCCACGCCACCCACCGCGACGAGGCCTGCCGACCATGAGCGACACCACCTACCTGGGCTGGCCGTTTTTTGAAGAGCGCCACCGCGAACTGCAAGGCCGGCTCGACGCGTGGGCCAGCGCCCATGTGCCCTCATCGCACAGCGCCGATGTCGATGCCGAGTGCCGCGCGCTGGTGCGGTCGCTCGGCAGCGCGGGCTGGCTGCGCCATGCCGTGGCCGGCACGGCGAATGGCGGCGTCGGCGAGGTGCTGGACACCCGCGCGCTGTGCCTGATCCGCGAAACGCTGGCGCGCCATTCAGGGCTGGCCGATTTTGCGTTCGCGATGCAGGGCCTGGGGTCGGGCGCGATCTCACTCGACGGCACACCGGCGCAACAGCAGCGCTACCTGCCGCGCGTGGCGCGCGGCGAAGCGATTGCCGCGTTTGCGCTGTCGGAGCCCGATGCCGGCTCGGACGTGGCGGCGCTGGCACTCGACGCGCGCATCGACGCCGACCACGTGGTGCTCAACGGCGAAAAAACCTGGATCTCCAACGGCGGCATTGCCGACTTCTACGTCGTGTTCGCACGCAGTGGCGAAGCGCCCGGCGCGCGCGGCATCTCGGCCTTCATCGTCGACGCCGGCACGCCGGGCTTCGAGGTCGCCGAGCGCATCCAGGTGATCGCGCCGCACCCGCTGGCGCGCCTGCGCTTCAGCGATTGCCGCGTGCCGCTGTCGCAGCGTGTCGGCGGAGCGGGGCAGGGCTTCAAGGTGGCGATGCGCACGCTCGATGTGTTTCGAAGCTCGGTGGCCGCGGCCGCGCTGGGCTTTGCGCGCCGGGCGCTCGATGAAGCGCTGCAACGCGCCACCACGCGGCGCATGTTCAACGGCGTGCTGGCCGACTTTCAACTCACGCAGGCCAGGCTGGCGCAGATGGCCACCACGATCGACAGCGCCGCGCTGCTGACCTACCGCGCCGCCTGGCAGCGCGACCAGGGCCGCAACGTGACCAAGGAAGCGGCGATGGCCAAGATGGTGGCCACCGAAGGCGCGCAGCAGGTCATCGACGCGGCGGTGCAGATGTGGGGCGGGCTGGGTGTCGTCAGCGAACAGCCGGTCGAGCGCCTGTACCGCGAGATTCGCTCGTTGCGCATCTACGAAGGCGCGACCGAGGTGCAGCAACTCATCATTGCGCGCGAGTTGCTCAAGCACGTCGACGCCTGAACTGAATCCATTCCGCGGAGCTTCACCATGGCCAGCGCCCACACCGACACTTTTGCCCGCGACCATTTGCCGCCCGCGGAGCAGCAGCCCGAGTACCTGTTCGAGCGGCCGGAGTTGCAGTTCCCGGCGCAGCTGAACTGCGCCACCGAGCTGCTGGACGCGCACCTGGCGCAAGGGCGCGGCGATCGTGTGTGCATCCAGGCGCCCGGGCTGCGCTGGAGCTACGCCGCGCTGGCGGACAAGGCCAACCGCATCGCCAACGTGCTGGTCAATCACATGGGCCTGGTGCCGGGCAACCGGGTGCTGCTGCGCGCGCCCAACACGCCCATGCTGGCGGCCTGCTGGTTCGGTGTGGTCAAGGCCGGCGGCATCGCGGTGGGCACGATGCCGATGCTGCGCGCCAAGGAGTTGAAGCAGATCATCCGCAAAGCCGAGGTCAGCCATGCGCTGTGTGATGCGCGCCTGGCTGCCGAGCTGAAGCTCGCCCAGGCCGACTGCCCGACCCTGACGCAACTCCGTTGCTTCAACGATGCCGCTGCCGATGGCCTGGAGGCGGCGATGGCAGTGCAGCCGGCCACCTTCACCAACGTGGCCACCGCGGCGGACGACACCTGCCTGATCGCGTTCACCTCCGGCACCACCGGCCAGCCCAAGGGCACGATGCACTTTCACCGCGACCTGCTGGCCGCCTGCGCCTGCTGGCCGCCGCAGGTGCTGCGGGCGACACAAGACGACGTGTTCATCGGCAGCCCGCCGCTGGCGTTCACCTTCGGCCTGGGCGGCCTGCTGCTGTTTCCGATGAGCATCGGCGCCTCGACCGTGCTGCTGGAGAAGGCCTCGCCACCCGACCTGATGCGGGCGGTGCGTGTGTTCAACGCCAGCGTGATGTTCACCGCGCCCACCTCGTACCGCGCCATCGCGGTGGCGAACTCGGGTGACGGCTTGCAGCACAGCAGTTTGCGCAAATGTGTGTCGGCCGGCGAGGCGCTGCCCGCGGCCACGCGCGCGCTGTGGAAGCAGGCCGCCGGCATCGAGCTGATCGACGGCATCGGCGCCACCGAGATGCTGCACATCTTCATCTCGCACGACGAAGCCCATGCCCGGCCCGGCGCCACCGGCACCGCGGTGCCCGGCTACATCGCGTGTGTGATGGGTGACGACGGCCAGCCGCTGCCGCCCGGGCAGATCGGCAAACTGGCCGTGAAAGGCCCGACCGGTTGCCGCTACCTGGCCGACGAGCGCCAGACGCAGTATGTGAAGAACGGCTGGAACCTCACCGGCGACGCCTACCTGATGGACGCCGATGGCTACTTCCACTATCAGTCGCGCACCGACGACATGATCATCTCGGCCGGCTACAACATCGCCTCGCCCGAAGTCGAAGAGGCGCTGTTGCAGCACCCGGCGGTGGTCGAATGCGGCGTGATCGGCGTGGCGGATGCGGAGCGCGGGCAGATCGTCAAGGCGGTGGTCGTGCTGCGCGGCGGGCATGAAGCTTCCGACGCGCTGGTGAAGGAGCTGCAGGACTTTGTGAAGCAAGCCATCGCCCCGTACAAATACCCGCGCGCCATTGAATTCGCCGCGCAGCTGCCGCGCACCGAGACGGGCAAGCTGCAGCGCTTTCGCCTGCGCACCGAGACGGCTCGATGAGCCAGGCACCGCTGCACCGCTTCGAGCGCCCGCTGCGGATTCGTTTTTCACACTGCGACCCGGCCGGCATCGTGTTCTTCCCGCAGTACATGGTGATGTTCAACGGCCTGCTCGAAGACTGGTTCACCGATGGGCTGGGTGTGGCCTACGGCGCGCTGATTTCAACCCGCCGGATCGGCACCCCCACGGTCAGCCTGGCGTGCGACTTCAGCGCCATCAGCCGCATGGGCGACGAGGTGACGCTGGGCTTGAGCGTGCTGCGCATCGGGGGCGCCTCGTTCCAGCTGAGCCTGGGTTGCCGCCAGGGCGGCGAGGCGCGTGTGCGCATGACGCAGGTGCTGGTCACGACCGACCTGGACACACACCGCCCGATCGCGATCCCCGACGACATCCGCGTTGCGATGGCGCCGTTTCAAACTGAATGACCGTGGAGGCGCATCCCATGCAGGTTCTTCTTCCCCCCGGCTGGCCGCGCCCGCGCGGTTACGCCAACGGCGTGGCCGCCACCGGCCGTTTGGTGTTCGTCGCCGGCATGATCGGCTGGGACGCACAGGGCCGCTTCCACAGCGACACGCTGGCCGGCCAGGTGCGCCAGGCGCTGCAAAACATCGTCGAGGTGCTGGCGGTGGCCGGCGCGAAACCCGAGCACATCGTGCGCATGACCTGGTACGTGACCAGCAAGCGCGAGTACCTGGCCGCCTACCCCGAGATCGGTCTGGCGTTTCGAGAGCTGATCGGCAGCTTCAACGCGGCCATGTCGGCGGTCGAGGTGGCGGCGCTGATGGAAGACCAGGCCAAGGTCGAAATCGAAGCCACCGCAGTGATTCCGCAGTGAGCGCCACAACAATCCGCTACGCTGCGAACGGTTCGATCTGACGGAGCCCCGCCCATGTCTTCCAAAACCAAAGCCTCGTTCCATTGGGACGACCCGCTGCTGCTGAACCAGCAACTGAGCGACGACGAGCGCCAGGTGCGCGACGCCGCCAACGCCTACAGCCAGCAGCGCCTGGCCCCGCGTGTGCTCGAAGCGTTTCGGCACGAAAAAACCGACATCGCGATCTTCCGCGAGATGGGCGAACTGGGCCTGCTCGGGCCCACCATCCCCGAGGCCTACGGCGGCTCGGGCCTGAACTACGTCTGCTACGGCCTGGTGGCGCGCGAGGTGGAGCGGGTCGACTCGGGCTACCGCTCGATGATGAGCGTGCAAAGCTCGCTGGTGATGGTGCCGATCTTCGAGTTCGGCACCGAAGCGCAAAGGCAGAAGTACCTGCCCAGGCTGGCCACCGGCGAGTGGATCGGCTGCTTCGGCCTGACCGAACCGAACCACGGCTCCGACCCCGGCGGCATGGTCACGCGGGCGCGCACGGTGCCCGGCGGCTACGCGCTCAGCGGCTCGAAGATGTGGATCAGCAACAGCCCGTTTGCCGATGTGTTCGTGGTGTGGGCCAAGGACGATGAAGGCGCGATCCGCGGTTTCATTCTCGACAAGGGCATGAAGGGCCTCAGCGCGCCGGCCATCCATGGCAAGGTGGGCCTGCGCGCCAGCACCACCGGCGAGATCGTGATGGACGGCGTGTTCTGCCCCGAAGAAAACGCCTTCCCCGAGGTGCGCGGCCTGAAGGGCCCGTTCACCTGCCTGAACAGCGCGCGCTACGGCATCGCGTGGGGCGCCTTGGGTGCGGCCGAAGACTGCTTCCACCGCGCGCGCCAGTACGTGCTGGACCGCCAGCAGTTCGGCAGGCCGCTGGCCGCCAACCAGTTGATCCAGAAAAAGCTCGCCGACATGCAGACCGAGATCACGCTGGGCCTGCAGGGCTGCCTGCGCCTGGGCCGCATGAAGGACGAGGGCACGGCGTCGGTCGAGATCACCTCGATCATGAAGCGCAACAGTTGCGGCAAGAGCCTGGACATCGCCCGCGCCGCGCGCGACATGCTGGGCGGCAATGGCATCAGCGACGAATTCGGCGTGGCGCGCCATCTGGTCAACCTCGAAGTGGTCAACACCTACGAGGGCACGCACGACGTGCACGCGCTGATCCTGGGCCGGGCGATCACCGGAATCGCGGCGTTCTGAGGCTCGGTTTGACGCAGGGACACCCGCCTGCGAATCGAGCATTCGTGCATCGAATGATCGCTGTTGGTGCGCCTTCGCACCGACCTGCCGAGACCGACGTTAGCGCCCGCATTTCGACGCGCCCGACACTGCGAATCCGGACCAGTCGGTAACGACCCGTCTTAGCCAAGGCAAGCGTGCGGCATTGCACTTTTTGCGCGGGTGCGCCGGGCTGCCGGGCGGCCTTTCCAACTTAAAGTCTTTTCCTCATAGAAACATTGAGGCTTGTGAGCGCGGACGGCCTGTGCCGCGCAACGCAACGTCTCATGCCGTTCGCCAGGGAAGACACCATGGGATTGTGTAATTCGACAGAGCCGGGACAGCGCGCTCGATGGCCACATGAAGAGCTGATCGATCATCCGGTCAGCCGCGTGCGATGAACAGCCTTTGGCTGCAGCGTTTCGCACCGAGGCCGCAGGCGCGCGCTCGCTTGTTCTGCTTTCACCACGCCGGCGTCGGTGCGGCGGTGTACCGGCTGTGGCCCGCGGCCTTGCCGGCGGAGCTGGAACTGTGCGCGATCCAGTTGCCCGGCCGGGCCAACCGGCTGCGCGAGCCGGCCCTGACGAGCATGGCGGCGCTGGTCGATGCGCTGGTGCCGGTGTTGCGGCCGCACCTGGACCTTCCATTTGCATTTTTCGGCCACAGCATGGGCGCGGTGCTGGCCGGCGAAGTGGCGCGCGCGCTGCACGGCGGCCGAGGGCCGGCGCCGCGCCACTTGTTCGTGTCGGGCCGGCGCCCGGCGCACTGGCCGAACCCCGACCCGCTGCTGCACCCGCTGCCCGACGCCGAGTTCGTCGCCGAAATTCAGCGCCGTTACGGCGGCATTCCGCCCGAGGTGGCGCAGCATGAAGAGCTGCTCGCCCTGTTGCTGCCGTGCCTGCGCGCCGACATCACCGTGCTCGAGACCCACGCGCCAGCGGCGGCGCGCCCGCCGCTGGTCTGCCCCGTCTCGGCATTCGGCGGAAGCGAAGACCCGTTGACCCCGCGTGAGCACCTCGACGCGTGGCGCGGCGAAACCACCGGTGCGTTCCGCGTGCGGGAGTTTGCGGGCGACCATTTCTACCTGGCAGCCGAGCGGCAGGCGCTGCTGGCCGATCTGGCGCAGACCTTGGCGCCATTGCTGGCCGGCGCGCCGGCCTGGGAGACCTCGGCATGAGCGTGGCGTCTGCGGCAGACACCCGCAGACAGGTGGCCATCGTCGGCATCGGTTGCCGATTTCCGGGCGGGGTGGTCGATCCGGCAAGTTTCTGGAAGCTGTTGAGCGAAGGGGTGGACGCGATCACCGAGATCCCGGCCAGCCGCATCGATCTGGGCCGCTACTTCGATCCGCGGCCGGCGACGCCGGGCCGGATGATGTCTCGATGGGGTGGGTTCCTGGACCGGATCGAGGAGTTCGACCCCGAGTTCTTCGGCATCTCGCCGCGCGAGGCGGCGTACCTCGATCCACAGCAGCGGCTGTTGCTCGAGACGGCCTGCGAAGCATTGGAGGACGCTGGCCAGGACACCCAGCGGCTCAATGGCAGCCCGACCTCGGTGTTCGTCGGACAGTGGGTCAGCGACTTCGAGTCGCGTGTCTTCAGTGATCCCGAGGGCGTGGATTTCCATGCCACCACCGGCAGTGGCCGTTATGCCGCGTCGGGGCGGATTTCGTATGTGTTGGGCCTTCGCGGGCCGAGCCTGACGATCGACTCGGCCTGCTCCTCATCGCTCGCCGCGGTTCACCTTGCCGTGCGCAGCCTTCGAAGCGGCGAAAGCAGCCTGGCCCTGGCGGGCGGCGCCAACATCATCCTGCAGCCGCAGATCAGCATTGCGTATTCGCAGAACCGGATGATGGCGCCCGACGGCCACTGCAAATTCGGCGACGCGTCCGGCGATGGTTATGTGCGCAGCGAAGGCGTGGCGCTGGTCGCGCTCAAGTTGCTCGATCGCGCCGTGGCCGATGGCGACCGCATCTATGCGGTCATTCGTGGCAGCGCGGTCAACAACGATGGGCGCAGCAGCGGTGTGCTGGGGCGCCCCAGCCAGGTCGGTCACGAAGAGATGCTGCGCAGCGCCTACCGCGACGCCGCAGTGTCTGCGGCGCAAGTTGGCTATGTCGAAGCGCATGGCACCGGCACCCGGGCTGGTGATCCGGTCGAAGTCTGCGCGCTGGGCGCGGTCCTCGCGCCGGGGCGCGCGCACGGCGAGCGCTGCTGGATCGGTTCGGTGAAGACCAACATCGGGCACACCGAAGGCGCGGCCGGAATCGCCGGCTTGATCAAGGCGGCGCTGGCGCTGCACCACGGCGCCATCCCGGCGAGCCTTCACTTCGTCAACCCCAATCCCAACATTCCGTGGTCGGCGCTGCCGTTCGACGTTCCCGCGGCGAGCTGCGAATGGCCTGCGAGCGCCGGGCCGCGCACGGCGGCGGTGAATTCGTTCGGCATTGCCGGCACCAATGCCCACGTGGTGCTGGAGCAGGCACCGGCGCGCGCCGCGGTCGAATCCATCGAGCCCGCGCGCCGCGCCGCGCTGCTGCTGCTGTCGACCCGCGGCGAGGGGGCTCTGCGCAGCCTGGCCCTGCGCCATGCCGAGCTGCTGGAAGCCGCCGATGGCCCGTCGCTGCACGAGGTGTGCTGGGCGGCCGCCACCCGTCGCACCGCGCTGGCGTGGCGCGCTGCCTTGGTGGCCGAGAGCCGGGCCGAGATGGCGTCCGCCTTGCGCGGCTTCGCCGCCGGCGAGCCGGCCGCGGCGCAGGGGCAGGTCGATGTCGAGAGCCCGACGAGGCCCGGCCTCGTCTTCGTGTTCCCCGGGCAGGGCGCGCAATGGGTCGGCATGGCGCGCGAGTTGATGGCCAGCGAACCCGTTTTCAGCGACGCGCTGCAGGCTTGCGATGCGGCGGCGCGGCCCTGGCTCGGCGTCTCGATCCGCGAGCAGCTGCTGGCCGCGCCGGAGTCCGACACCTGGCGGCTCGATCGCATCGAGGTGATCCAGCCGGTGCTGGTGGCGCTGGCGATCGCCTATGCGCAGCTGTTGCGCTCGTTCGGCATCGAGCCCGACGCGGTGGTGGGCCACAGCATGGGCGAGGTCGGCGCCGCCCACGCAGCGGGCGTTCTCGACCTCGACCAGGCCATGCGCATCATTTGCCGCCGCAGCGCGCTGATGGGCCGCACCAGCGGACGCGGTGCGATGGCCATGGTCGATCTGACCCAGGCCGACGCCGAGCGGCGCTTGACCGGCCGCGAAGCTCTGCTGTCGGTCGCGGCCCAGAACAGCCCGCGCGCCTGCGTGGTGTCGGGCGATCCCGAGGCTTTGCGCCAGTGGATGGTCGAGCTCGACGCCGAAGGTGTGTTCTGCCGCCGGGTCAAGGTCGACGTGGCGTCGCACAGCCCGCAGATGGACGGGCCGGCCGCCGAACTGGCGCGTGAGCTTGCCGACCTGGTGCCGTGCCAGGCCGCGGTGCCCATCCATTCGACCATGCTCGCGCGCGCCGCCGACGGCCGCGAATTCGACGCCGCCTACTGGGCCCGCAACATGCGCGAGCCGGTGCGTTTCACCGACGGCGTGACGGGCCTGCTCGAGCAAGGCGCCACCTGTTTCGTCGAACTCGGCCCGCACACCATGCTCAGCGGCGCCGTGTTGCAGACCGCCCAGGCGCGCGGGCTGGCCGCCACGGCCGTGGCCTGCGGCCGGCGCGATGCCCCCGAGCCGGCCGCGCTGCTCGGTGTGGTCGGCGCGCTGTGGGTGGCTGGGCGGGCGATCGACTGGTCGCTGGTGCTGCCGCGTGGGCACATGCCGGTCGACCTGCCGCTGTATCCGTGGCAGCGCGAACGCCACTGGTGCGATGCCGCCGCGCAGAGAACCTCAGCCGCCGGCGGCCTGCCCGATGCGGCGCGCGGCGCGCGCCATCCCTTGCTCGAACGTTTTTTCCAGCCCGCCGCGCAGGCCGCGATGTGCTGGGAATCGACCCTGGTGCCGGCCCGATTCCCTTACCTTGCCGACCACCGGGTGCGCGGCTCGGCGCTGTTTCCCGCCGCCGCCTGCTGCGCTGTGGCGCTGGCGGCGGCGCACGAGTCGCGCGGCCTGCGCGCCTGGGCGCTGCGCGATGTCGAATTCCATTCCGCATGGGCCTTGCCGGCGTCGGCGGCGCCGAAATTGCAGCTGCGACTCGAATGGACCTCCGACACCTCGGGGCACTTCGAGATCCACGGGCTTGCCGCGCTGGACGACGCCGAGCGCTGGGAACGGCGCGCGTCGGGCCGCGTCGAGGCCGCGGACCCGATCACGCCAACCCCCGCGCTGCCGGGCACCGACTCGCCGAGCGCGGGCCGCTTGTCGCACGACGAGTGCTACGCGCTGCTGACGTCGGTGGGCCTCGACTACGGCCCTGCGTTTCGGGGCCTGCGAGAGCTGCATCTGGACGGCGCGCACGCGACGGCCACGGTGCTGCTCGACGCGGCATCGCTCGACCCGCGCGCCGCGCGCTATCCCGTCTTCCCGCCGTTGCTCGACGCCCTGTTGCAGCTGATCGCCGCCGCCATCGCGCATCCGTCCGACGACGATGCGACGCCACTTCCCACCCACATCGGCCTGCTCCGCTTGCATGGCGCGCTGCCCCTCGATCGTGCGCTGCACGCCGTGTTGACGCTGGCGCCTGGCACCGGCGATGAAGCGACCGGTGACGTGGCCGTGCACGATGCCGATGGCCAGGCGCTCGGTGTTGTGCAGGGTGTGCGATTCAAGCGGCTGCGCCACGCGCCGACCTTGTCGCTGGACGATCTGTTGCACGCGCCGACCTGGATTGCCGTGCCCCGGCCGGCCGCCGCGCCGGTGGCACTCGGCCCGGTGCTGGTGATTGCGGCGCAGGCGCCAGCGGCCCAGGCGTTGACCGACGCGCTGGTCGCTGCCGGCGTCACGGTGTCACTGCTGCTCGCCCACGAACTCGCCGAACCGCAGGCCGCGCTGCGCATCGGCGCGCTGTGCGAGGGCACAGGCGCGCGTGGCCACGTCGTGCACTTGTGCGCGTTGGCCAGCCCGGCGGCCGGTGACGACGCCGGCTGGATCGAGACCGCCTGGCAGCAAGTGGGCGACAGCACGCTGGCGCTGCTCGCGGCGATCGACGCGGCCGCCTGCCGCAGCGCGCCTCGGCTGTGGCTGGTCACCCAGGGCGCCGTCTCGACCGACCCCGATGAAGGCCGCCCGGCGCTGGCGCAGGCTGCGCTGTGGGGGCTGGGGCGGGTCTGGGCGCACGAACAACCGGCGCTCGACTTGACCTTGGTCGACCTGGGCTTGGTCGACCGGGATGCGGGTTCGCCGGCGGCGCTGTTGCCGGCGCTGTTGCCGGTGCTGGCGGCCCTGCCCGCCGAGCGGCAACTGGCGCTGCGCGGCGATCGGTGGCTGGCGCTGCGGCTGCCGCGCATGGCGACATCAGACACCGACACCGACACCGACACCGACACCGACTTCGAAGCGCCCGCCGCACCCAGCTTCAAGGCCGCCCTCGCCGCGCCGGGCGTGCCCGACACGCTGCAGTGGCAGGCGGCGGCGCGCCCGGCGCCGCGGGCCCACGAGGTGGAGATCGAAGTCGAGGCCGCCGGCCTCAACTTCATGAATCTGTTGTCGGCGCTCGGCACCTACCCGGGTTACGAAAACGGCCAGGGACCGCTGGGCATCGAGTGCGCCGGCCGCGTGGCGCGGGTGGGCGCGGCGGTCACCGGCCTGGCGCCGGGCGACGACGTGATCGCGATCGGCCCGGATTGCCTGGGCCGCCATGCGCTGGTGCACAGCGCCCTGGTGTTGCCGCGCCCGGCCGCGCTGGACGCGGCCAGCGCCGCCGGGCTGCCGATCGCCTACCTCACGGCCTGGTATGCGCTGCACCACCTGGCCCGACTGGAGCGCGCTGAAAAAGTCCTGATCCATTCGGCGGCCGGTGGTGTCGGGCTGGCGGCCCTGCAGATCGCACGCTCGCTCGGCGCCGAGGTGTTTGCCACCGCGGGCAGCGACGCCAAACGCGACTTGCTGCGCTCGATGGGTGTGGTGCATGTGTTCGATTCGCGCCGCCTTGATTTCGCCGATGAGGTGCTGGCCGCCAGTGGCGGCCAGGGGGTCGACGTGGTGCTGAACTCGCTCGCCGGCGAGGCCATCGCGGCCGGCCTGCGCTGCCTGGCGCCTTATGGCCGGTTCGTCGAACTCGGCAAGCGCGACATCTACGGTGGCAGCGCCATCGCGCTGGCGCCGTTTCGCCGCAACCTGGCGTACTTTGCCGTCGATCTGGACGGCATGATGCGCGAGCGCCCCGAGCGGCTGGGCGCCTTGCTGCGCGAGGTGATGCAGGGGGTGGAATCGGGCCGTTGCGACAGCCTGCCGGTGCGCCGCTACGCGGCCGACCAGCTGGCGCAGGGCTTCAAGGACCTGATGCCGGGGCAGCACATCGGCAAACATGTCATCGTGCTGGAGCCGCCGCCGAGCCGCGTCCACGGCGCGCCGGGCTGGTGTGCGAGGGTGCGTGCCGACGGGGCTTATGTGATCAGCGGCGGCCTGGGCGCACTCGGCCTCGAAGTGGCGTCATGGCTGGCGCGGCGCGGCGCCGGCTGCGTCATGCTGATCGGGCGCAGTGCGCCGTCGGCTGCGGCGCAAGCGGTGCTGCGCGAGATGCAAGCCGGTGGCACCCGGGTGCTCACCGCCGCCTGCGACATCACCGATCGGGATGCCCTTGCGGCGGTGCTGGAACGGGCGCGCAACGAGGGCTTGCCACTGCGCGGCGTGTTCCATGCGGCCGGCGTTCTGGCCGACGCGCCGTTGAATGGAATGACGCTGCGCACGCTGCGCGCGCCGCGCGATGCCAAGGTGCTGGGCGCCTGGCAGCTCGACCGGCTGACGGCCGGTGACGCGCTCGACTGCTTTGTCGTGTTCTCGTCCGTGGCGTCGCTGTTCGGCACGCCGGGGCAGGGCAACTACGCCGCGGCGAATGCCTTTTTGGACGCGCTGGCGCACGATCGCCGCGCGCGTGGCTTGCACGGCTTGAGCGTGAACCTCGGGCCGGTGGCCAGCATCGGCCTGGCCACGTCGACGGCCGGCGGCCTGCGCGCGCTGCGCCGGCTCGGCCTGGACACGCTGGTCGCCGCGCGGGTGCCGGAGGCAATCGATCGTCTGATCGCCAACGGCACGACGCAGGCCGCCTGCATGGCCTTCGACGCCGCCCGCTGGCACGCGGCGATGGGCCACGACGGTGCCATCAGCCTGATCGAGCCGAGCGCTGTGGCCGATGGCGCGGCCCCGGCCGGGAGCGCCGCGCTGTCCTTGCGGGCGGCGCTGGTGGCCGTGCCGGCCGGCCCGCCGCGCCGCGCGCTGATGGAGGCTGCGTTGAAGGCCGAAGTCGCTGCCGTGCTGCGCATGGCGGCCGCACGGGTGCCTGCCGATCGCCCACTCAAGGCCTTGGGCCTGGATTCGCTGATGGCGCTGGAGCTGCGCAATCGCCTCGAGCGCTGCAGCGGCCTGACCCTGTCGCCCACCGTGGTGTGGAACCACCCCAGCGTCAACGCGCTTGGGGCCCATCTGGCCGAACGCCTGCAGGTGGCGCTGGCCGGGCCCGCCAGCGCGCCCGCTTCAGAGCCGGCCGCGGGCGACGCCGATCTCGACGCGCTGCTCGATGATCTCGACCAGCTCAGCGACGAAGAAGCGCGTGCATTGCTCGCCACGCCAGGGGGTGCCGCGTGAGCGTGGCCGCCGATCGCCTGGCCGGCCTGTCGCCGGAAAAGCGCGCCTTGCTGGCGCGGCGGCTGGCCGAAAAAGCCGCGCCGCCACCGGCCCCGCCGCAGCTTGAACGCATCGCCATCGTCGCGGCGGCTTGCCGCTTGCCCGGGGGTGTGTCGTCGCCCGACGAATTTTGGCAACTGCTGGCGCAGGGCCGCGATGCCGTCGGCGCCGTTCCGGCTGAGCGCTGGAATGGAGAAGCGCTGTTCGATGCCGATCCGACACAGCCCAACCGCATCAACTCGCGCCGCGGCGGCTTCCTCGACGGGGTGGCCGATTTCGACGCGGCGTTTTTCGGCATCTCGCCGCGCGAAGCGGCGTTGATGGACCCGCAGCAGCGCCTGTTGCTCGAAGTGGCCTGGGAGGCGCTGGAATCGGCCGGCCTGGTGGTCGAGCGGCTGGCTGGCTCGGCCAGCGGTGTGTTCATCGGCGCGCACAGCCACAGCAACGACTACCAGCTGCTGCAACTGGCGCAGCCGGGTGGCGCCGAAAGCCATTCGAGCACCGGCTCGGCGCACAGCATCCTGGCCAACCGGCTCTCGTATGGGTTCGATTGGCGCGGGCCTTCGATGACGGTGGACACCGCCTGCTCGTCGTCGCTGGTGGCGGTGCACCTGGCCTGCCAGAGCCTGCGCAGCGCTGAATGCGACCTGGCGCTGGCCGGGGGCGTGAACCTGATGCTGCTGCCGTCGGCCAGCCTGATGTTCAGCAAGCTGCAGATCCTGTCCAGCGACGGCTGCTGCCGCAGCTTCGACGCCGCGGCGAACGGCATCGCTCGCGGCGAAGGCTGCGGCCTGGTGGTGCTCAAGCGCCTGTCCGACGCGGTGCGCGATGGCGACCCCGTGCTCGCCACGATCGCCGGCTCGGCCGTCAACCAGGACGGCGCCAGCAATGGCCTGACGGCGCCCAGCGGGCCGGCCCAGCAGGCCGTGATCCGGCGCGCGCTGGCGCTGGCCGGCATCGCGCCGCAACGCGTGGGCCTGGTCGAGACCCATGGCACCGGCACGCCGATGGGCGACCCGGTCGAGGTGGAGGCGCTGGCGCATGTGATCGGCCCGGCCCAAGGCGCAGACCACCGCTGCTGGCTCGGCGCCGTGAAAACCAACCTGGGCCACCTCGAAGCCGCGGCCGGCATCGCCGGGCTGATCAAGGCGGTGTGCTGCCTGCGCCAGGGCCAGGTGCCGGCCAACCTGCACTTCGCGCGGCTCAACCCGCACATCCAGCTGGCCGGCACACCGTTCGTGATCCCGACCGCGCTGGTGGACTGGCCGTCGCCGCAGGCACTCCGTGTGGCCGGGGTCAGCTCGTTCGGGTTCGGTGGCACCAACGCGCATGTGGTGCTCGAAGAGCACGCCGTGCCGCCGGTGGACGGCGCGGCGCACACGGCGCTGGCCGAGTTGTTCACGCTGTCGGCGAAGAGCCCGGCCGCGCTGGCCCAGGCCGTGCGCGATCACGCCGCGGCCTTGCGGGCCTTCCCGGACCACTTGCTGGCCGATGTGGTCCACACCGCCACGGCGCGCCGTTCGCACCACGGCCATCGGCTCGCCGTGGTGGGCCCAACCGCCGCCGCGCTGGCCGAGCGGCTCGAGGCGCGGCTGGCCGCTGGCTTGCCCCCACCCAGCCACGACGCGGCCGGCCAGACCGTCTTCGTCTACACCGGCCAGGGCAGCCAATGGGCCGGCATGGGGCGCGAACTGTTCGACACCGAGCCGGTGTTTCGGGCCACGCTGATCGAAGTGAGCACGGCATTTCAACGCCATTCGGGCTGGGACCTGCTCGGCGCGATCAACGAGCCTTCGTCGGCCGCGATGCTGGCGTCGACCGAGGTGGCGCAGCCAGCGATCTTTGCCATGCAGCTCGGGCTCACCGCGTGGTGGCGCTCCCAGGGCCTGCGGGCCGGTGCCGTGATCGGGCACAGCGTGGGCGAAATCGCCGCCGCCCACGCCGCCGGCGTGCTGAACCTGGACGACGCGGTGCGGGTGGTGCTGCATCGCTCGCGCGCCATGCAACCGGCCTTCGGCCAGGGGCGCATGGCGCAGGTCGAATGCGCGCCGCAAGACTTGCGCGACGAGCTGGCGCGCTTTGGCAACACGCTGTCGGTCGCGGCGCTCAACGGCCCGCGGTCGACCGTGTTGTCGGGCCAGCCCGACGCGCTGGCGCGCTGCGTCGAACAGCTCCAAGCGCGCGGCATCGCCACCCGCGCGCTGAGCGCCGACTACGCCTTCCACAGCGCCCAGATGGATCGCTTCGTGCCGGCCATCGTGGGCTCGCTGCAGAGCCTGAAGCCGCAGCCGGCCACGCTGCCCCTGATGTCCACCGTGTCGGGCCGCTGGTGCGAGGCGGGGGACTTCGACGCCGCCTACTGGGGCCGCAATGTGCGCGCGACGGTGCGCTTCGCGCCGGCGATGGCGCAGCTGATCGACGCCGGCTTCCGGCGGTTTCTCGAGGTCGGGCCGCACCCCGCGCTGGGCAGCGCCATGCACGACGTGGCCGCGGCCCAGGGGGTGCCGGTCACCCTTGCCGCCTCGCTGCGGCGCGCGCAGCCGGCCCGCGCCGCGCTGCTCGGCGGGTTGGGCACGCTGTACGAAGGCGGCGCCACGATCGACTGGCCGGCACGCGCCGAAACGCCACGCCGCGTCGTGGCCTTGCCCGCTTATCCGTGGCAACGCCAAAGGCACTGGCTGGCGGCGCCCGATGCCGCCGCGCTCGCGTTCAGCGTCACCGGCCGTGTCGGGCCATCCGCGCGCGACCCAGACAGCACCGGCTGCTACCAGATGAGCTGGCGCGCCGCGCCGCTGGTCCGCGCTGCGCCATCGCCGCTGGCCATCGACCTCGAAGCGCTGGCCGGGCCGCTGGCCGGTTGGGCCGCGCGCCAGCCGCCCGCGCAGGCACTGGCGCAGGAGTCCGAGGCGCGGGTCGGCATCGAGCGGCGCGCCACGCTGCACGCCTGGCGCGCGCTGTGCAGCCTGGGCATTGCTGCGCGCGCCGGCGAGCCCATTGCCTTGGGCGCCGCAGCGGCGCTCGGAGTGCACCCCCGCCATGCGCGTTTGTGGCAACGCCTGCTGCACCTGCTCGAAAGCTCGGGCCACCTCCAGCGCAGCGGCGACGGCTGGGTGGTCACGCCGTTCGGCGCGAGTCAGCGCGATGCCGATCAGCGCGATGCCGATGCGCCCGCGCCGCCAGCCCGGGTCGAAGCCGCTTTGCTCGATCGCTGCGGCGCGCAACTGGCGGCCGTGCTGCGGGGCCGGGTCGACCCGTTGACGCTGCTGTTCCCGCCCGATGGCCAGGATTCGGCGGCGGCCGTCTACACCGCGACCGCGTCGGCGCGCACCTACAACCAGCTCGCCGCCGAAGCGCTGGCCAGCGTCGTGCGAAACAGCGGCGGGCGCCCGCTGCGGGTGCTCGAAATCGGCGCCGGCACGGGGGCCACGACGGCGCTCGTGATGCCCGTCCTGCCGGCCGGCAGCAGCTATTGCTACACCGATGTCTCGCCCGGGTTCCTGCGCGAGGCCGAAACCCGGCTCGGCGGTGCGCCCCTGGCCATCACGTTTCGCCGGCTCGACATCGAACAGCCGCCCGAGCCGCAGGGCTTTGCCGGCGCCGGCTTCGACATCGTGGTCGCGTCCAACGTGCTGCACGCCACCGTCAACCTGCGGCGCAGCCTGCGGCATGTGCGGGCCTTGCTCGCGCCGGGTGGCTTGCTGGTGCTGATCGAGACCGTGGCCCGGCGCGCCTGGCTCGACCTCAGCTTTGGTCTGACCGACGGTTGGTGGCGCTTCGACGATCCGCAGGATCGAAGCGTTGACGCCTTGGCCTCCCCGGCGCGCTGGACCGCGCTGCTCGCGCAAGCCGGCTTCGATGCGGCGCACGCGGTCGGCGAGGCGCTGTCGCGCGACAGCCTGCATGCGCAGGCTCTGGTGCTGGCACGCGTGGCGGCACCGGTCGCGCCGGCGGCCCTTCGGTTCGCGGGCACGGCCTGGCAGGTCGTGGGCGACCGCGGCGGCTTCGGCGCGCGGCTGGCCGACGCGATCCGCGCTGAAGGTGGCGACTGTGCGTGTGTCGACAGCCTGGCCTGCGCCGAGGCGCAGCCGGGCCCGCCAAGAAACATCGTCCACTGTGGCGCGCTCGACGCCCCCACGGCCGAGCAGACCGAGCCCGACAGGTTGGACGCGGCCATCGCCGGCGGTGTGGCGTCGGCGCTGGCGTGGGCGCAGCGGCTCGCCGGTTCGGCGTCGAACGCCGGCGCCCGGCTGTGGCTGATCACCCGCGGCGCGCAGCGGGTCGATGCGGCCGATCGCGCCATCGCGCCATCGCAGGCGCTGCAGTGGGGCCTGGGCCGCTCGCTGGCGCTGGAAACACCCCAGGCCTGGGGTGGCCTGGTCGACCTCGACCCGAACGCGCCGGCCGATGCGGCGCTGGCGGCGCTGCTCGACGAACTCTGCGCGCCGGCTGCCGAAGACCAGGTTGCGCTGCGCGCCTCGGGCCGCCATGTGGCGCGCCTGGCGCGCCAGCCGCGGCCGCGCGGGCAGCGGCTCGGCCTGAACCCGGGCGGGGCTTACCTCGTCACCGGCGGCCTCGGGGGTCTGGGCCCGAAGATCGCGCTGTGGCTGGCCGAACAGGGCGCCCGGCGCGTGGTGCTGCTCGGGCGTTCCGGCCGGCCCGATGCATCGGCCGCCGCCACGATCGAGGCGCTGCGAGCGCAGGGCACCGAAGTGATCGTGGAGCGGGCCGACGTGGCCGATCACGAGACCATGGGCCGCCTGTTCACGCGCCTGCTCGATGCCGGCACGCCGATCCGCGGTGTGGTGCATGCCGCGGCCGCGATCGGCTTTCAAGCGCTCGCGCAGCTGACGCCGGCCGAGTTGGGCGCCGCGTTGCGCGCCAAGGTGCAGGGCAGCTGGGTTCTGCATGAGCTGACCCGCGCGACCGAGCTCGACCTGTTCGTGCTGTTTTCGTCCGGCACCACGCTCTTCGGCGCCAAAGGCCTGGCCGCGTATGCCACGGCCAACCAGTTCCTCGGGGCGCTGGCCTGGCACCGCGCGTCGCTGGGCTTGCCCGCCACCTGCGTCGACTGGGGCGCGTGGAGCGAAATCCGCCTGCTGGGCGAGGCCACGCACAACGGGGTCGAGCAGCTGGGCTTTCGCCCGATGACCGATGCGGCCGCTTTCGACATCCTCGGCGGCCTGGTGCACGAGCGCGTGCCTCAGTGCATGGTCGCCGGCATCGACTGGCCGGTCGCCTGCGCCGCCTACCAGGCCCACGGCCCGCGCGCCTTTCTCGAAGACTTCGCGCGCGACCTGCCGGCGCCGGCTGTCGCGGCGCAGGCTGCGGCCGCGCCGACGGAGCCCGACCTGCGCACCGCGCTCGCCCTCGTGCCCGCGCGTGAGCGGCGCGATCAAGTGGCGGGCGTGGTGCGCGAAGAGCTGGCCCGGGTGCTGGGCCTTCCCGGCGCGCAGTCTGTCGACACGGCCCAGGGCTTTTTCGAGCTGGGGCTGGATTCGCTGATGGCGATGCAACTGCGGCGCCGTTTGACCACGCGGGTCGGCATCGACCTGCCGGCCACCCTGACTTTCAACTACCCGAGCGTCGCTGCCTTGACCGATCACCTGCTGGGCCTGTTGGCACCGAGCGCGGTGCCCGATGCGCAGCCCGAGCCGGCCGCGCCTGACGACGCCCTGGAGGCGCTGTCGGACGCCCAGGTGCGCAGCCTGTTGATGGCCGAGCTGGAAGGCTGGTCGGACGCGCCGGCGCCGCACGCAGAGGCGGGATCATGACGGCCGGCGCAGGCCCCGACCTCGAACGCCAGGCGCTGGCCGCGTTGCGCAAGATGCGCGAGCGGCTCGACGCGATCGAGGCCGCGCGCAGCGAGCCGCTGGCCATCGTCGGCATGGCCTGCCGGCTGCCCGGTGCGCCCGACCTGGCCTCGTTCTGGGATCTGCTGTGCCGCGGTGGCAACGCCATCCGCGAGTACCCGGGCGAGCGCTGGGACGCGGCCGCGCTCGCGCCCGAAGGCGACGCACTGGTGGTGCCGCAGCGTGCCGGCCTGCTCGACAGCGTCGATGGTTTCGACGCCGAGTTCTTCGGCATCACCGGTCGCGAAGCCCAGCTGATGGACCCGCAGCAACGCCTGTTTCTCGAAGTGGTGTGGGAGGCGCTCGAAAGCGCCGGCATTCCGCCGCTCGGCCTGAAGGGCACACGCACGGGGGTGTTTGTCGGCACCACCACCACCGACTACCTGCACCTGCTGTACCAGCGCCTGGCCGGCGCCGAACTCGACGCCTACCTCGTCTCCGGCAACACCCTCAACGCCACCGCCGGACGCATCTCCTACACCCTCGGGCTGCAGGGGCCGGCGATGGCGATCGACACCGCGTGTTCGTCGTCGCTGGTGGCGATCGACCGGGCCTGCCGCAGTGTTCGGGATGGCGAGTCGCGCCTGGCCATCGCCGGGGGCGTCAACCTGATCCTCGCGCCGGAGCTGGTGCTGTCGCTGGCGCGCTGGGGCATGCTGTCGCCCGACGGCCACTGCAAGACCTTCGACGCGGCGGCCGACGGCTTCGTGCGCGCCGAAGGCTGCGGCGTGATCCTCATCAAGCGGCTCAGCGACGCGCTGGCCGATGGCGATCGCATTTGGGCCCTGCTGCGCGGTTGGGCGGTCAACCAGGGCGGCCCGAGCAGCGGCTTCGCGGTGCCCAACGGGCTGGCGCAAGCCAGCGTGCTGAGCGATGCGCTGGCTGGCGCGCGGGTGGCGCCCGGCAGTGTCGGCTACGTCGAAGCGCACGGCACCGGCACGCCGCTGGGCGACCCGATCGAGATGGAAGCGATCGCCTCCGTTTATGGCGCCGACCGGATTGCCGGCCAGCCCTTGTGGGTCGGCGCGGTCAAGTCGAATGTCGGCCACCTCGAGGCGGCCGCCGGTGTCACCGGGCTGATCAAGACGGTGCTGGCGTTGCAACACAGACAGATCCCGCCGAACGTGCACTTCCACCAGCCCACGCCGCACATCCCGTGGGATCGCATCCCGGTGCGCGTGCCGACGAGCGTGGAGGCCTGGCCGCCGATCGCAGGCCGCCGGCTGGCGGGTGTCAGCGCCTTCGGCTTCAGCGGCACCAATGCGCACATCGTGCTCGAAGAGGCGCCGGCATCGGTTGCCGTGGCGGCGCACCCGGCGCCGCCGGCCTGGCTGCTCACGCTGTCGGCGCGCAGCCCGGTGGCGTTGAACGAACTGGCGGCACGCCACGCCGAGCGGCTGGCGCGGCCCGATGTGTCGGATGCGCTCGTCGCGGCCATGTGCCTGGCGGCGAGCGCCGGCCGTTCGCATTTGCCACACCGTCTGGCGGTGTCGGCCGGCGACACGCAAGAACTCGGCGCGCGATTGCGTGCCGCAGCCGGCGGTGCGCCCGCCTCGGCCGGCCTGGCGCGGGGCCGAGCGGGTGGCCATGCGGGTTGCGACAGGCCGGGCGTGGCGTTTTTGTTCACCGGCCAGGGTGCGCAGTACCTGGGCATGGGGCGGCGCCTGGCGCAGGCCAGCCCGGTCTTCGAGGCCGCGTTGCAACGCTGCGCCGCGATCATCGACCCGCTGATCGAACGTTCCCTGCTCGACTTGATGTTCGACCCGGCGTCCGACGCGGCGGTGCTCGACCAGACCGGATTCACCCAGCCCGCGTTGTTCGCGATCGGCTTTGCGCTCACCGAGGTGTGGCGCAGCCTGGGGGTGACGCCGGCGCTGGTGCTCGGCCATTCGGTCGGCGAGTTCGCGGCGGCCTGTTGCGCCGGTGTGCTCTCGCTCGAAGATGCCGCCACGCTGGTCACGCTGCGCGGTCGTTTGATGCAGGCCCTGCCTGCCGGCGGGGCGATGGCGGCGGTGTTCGCGCCCGAAGGGGTGGTGCGGGAGCGCCTCGCGATGGCCGGCGGTTTGGTGACGATGGCCGGCATCAACGGGCCGGATGAAACCGTGCTCTCCGGCGACGGCGCCGCGCTGCGCGCGCTGATGGCGGCCTTCGGTGCCGCCGGTGTGCGCTGCGAACCGATCGCGGTGTCGCACGCCTTCCATTCGCCGCTGATGCAGCCGATGCTGGCGCGCTTCGCCGAAGCGGCACAGCGCATCGTCTGCTCACCGCCGCAAGTCAGCGTGGTGTCGGCCATGACCGGCTTGCGCGCCGACGCCGCCTGGGGCACGCCGGCCTATTGGGTGCAACAACTGCAGGCGCCGGTGCGCTTCTTCGATGCGCTGCGCAGCGTGGCGGCCTGCGGTGTGGGCGTCGCGGTCGAAATCGGCCCGGCTCCGGTGCTCGCGGGCCTGGGCCGCCGCGCGCTGGCCGACGCGCCGATCACCTGGCTGGCGTCGCTGCGCCGCGGGCACGACGATGCCACCACATTGATGGGCACGCTCGGCGAGCTCTACGTGGAGGGCGCGGTGGACGACTGGAGCGGCCCCGCCGGTGCCGCCGCGCGCGCTATGGTGGACTTGCCGGCCTATCCGTTCCAGCGTTCGCGCCACTGGGTCGACGCCCCGGCCGCGCGCGCCAGCGCGCCGCGCGCGGCCTGGCTGCACCCCTTGCTGGGCGCGCCGCTGCCGCTGGCCACCGCCGATGTGATCTTCGAGTCCGCGGCCGGCGATGCGCGCCATGCCTACGTGCGCGACCACCGCCTGCACAACCAGGTCATCTGGCCGGCAAGCGCCTGCGTCGAGATGCTGCTGGCGGCGGCGCAGCAGGTGGCGGGCTCGGGCGACGTCGAGCTGCTCGATCTCGAACTCAGGGCGCCGCTGGTCCTGACGGGTGACGCCAGCATTGCGCTGCAAACCGTGCTGCACCCGATGGCCGCCGGTGGCTGGTCGGCCGAGATCTGCCATGCGCCACCGGCGCCACCCGGCCCACGCCAGCCCCGTCAGGCCGGCGTGCGCTGGCCGGCCTTTGCCGCCGCTCGCCTGGTGCCGGCCACCGCTGCGGCCGACGCGCCCGCGCTGGACGCCACGGTGCTGCGCGAACGCTGCCGCGAGAGCGTCGACGCCGATGTGTTCTATGCCGCGCTGGCGGCGGCCGGTGCGCCGTTCGGCGACGCTTTCCGGAGTGTCGATTCGATCTTTCGCGCCCCCGGCGAGGCGTTTGCGCGGGTCAGCTTGGCCGGCTCGCACGACGGCCACCTGATCCATCCGGTGCTGCTCGACGGCTGCCTGCAAATCGTCTCGGTCGCCGATGCCGCCCCGGCCCACGCCGATGGCGCACTGTGGCTGCCCACCCACGTGGCGCGCCTGGTGCGGCACGCTGTGGCTTCGCAACAGGTGTGGTGCCACGCCGTGCTGCGACCGGCCGGCGCCGACGCGCGGGTCTGTGTGGCTGACCTGGCGGTCTGGAACGACGATGGCCAAGCACTGGCCACGCTGGAGGGCGTGCGCTTCGAACGGGTGCGCGCCAGCGACGTGGGCGGCGTGGCCGGTGGCCTGGTCGCCACGGCCGGCCACCAGATCACCTGGCGGCCACGCAGCGGCGCGGCGCGAGCCACGCCAGCGGGCACGCGCTGGTTGCTCCTCGCCCCGCCCGGCGCCATGGGCGCGGCGCTGGCCGAAGCGTTGCGCGCCGGCGGCGACGCCGTCGCATTGCAATCCGCAGACAGGCTGGCCGCCGGTCCGCAGGCCTTTGGCGCTGCACTGCGCGAATGCGCTGCGGCGCTTGGCGGGCCGCCGCGCCACATCGTCCACCTGGTGGCGCTGGCGCTGCCTGCCGAGCCCGAGGCCGGCGCCTCGCTGCCCGCGTTGCAGCCGGCGCTGGCGTCGGCCCTGCACCTGGTGCAAGGCTGTGCCGAGGCGGCCGGCGATCCGCCGCCGCAGCTCTGTTTCGTGACCCGGGCGGCGCAGGCCGTGCGCGCTGGCGAATCGGCCGCGCCGCTGGCGGCCACGCTGTGGGGCTTCGGCCGCGTCGCGCGCGCCGAGCATCCTGCGCTGGGCTGCCACCTGATCGACATCGATGCGGCGTGCACCGCCGAGCAGCTCGCGCAGGCGCTGCGCAGTCTCGACGGCAGCGAGACGCAGCTCGCGCTGCGCGGCGGCGAGCCCTGGGTTGCCCGCCTGGCGGCGCTGCGGCCGGCGCGCCACTTCCGCCTCACCGCGCCGCGCCCGGGTCGCATCGACGACCTGGCGCTCACGCCGTATGTCGCCGCGCAGCCCGGGCCAGGCGAAGTGCGCATCGAGGTGCAGGCGGCCGGCCTGAATTTCCGCGATGTGCTGTGCGCGCTGGGCATGTTCCCGGGCCGGGTCGACGCGCTCGGCAGCGAATGCGCCGGTGTGATCACCGCCATCGGCGCGGGTGTCACCGGCTTCGGGGTGGGTGACGCGGTGTTCGCGTTGGCCATCGGCAGCCTGGGCACCAGTGTGCTGGTGCCGGCGCCATTCGTCGCCCACCGGCCGGCGTTCCTCAGTGCGCCGCAGGCCGCCGCGTTGCCGATTGCCTGCCTCACCGCGAGCCTGGGGCTGGAGGACCTGGCCGCTTTGCAGCCGGGCGAGCGCGTGCTGATCCACGCCGCCACCGGCGGGGTCGGCATGGCCGCGCTGCAGCTGGCGCGGCTGCTCGGCGCCGAGGTCTTTGCCACGGCCGGCAGCCCGACCAAGCGCGACCACCTGCGCGCGCTCGGGGTGGCGCAGGTGTTCGATTCGCGCAGCCTGGCCTTTCGCGACGAGATCCTGGCGCGCACCGGCGGCCAGGGTGTGCATGTGGTGCTCAACGCGCTGGCGGGAGACTTCATTGCCGCCAGCCTGTCGCTGCTGCGCCCGGGCGGGCGATTCCTCGAAATGGGCAAACGCGACATCTGGAGTGCCGGCGCCGTGGCGCAGCAGCACCCCGGTGTGCACTACCTGCCGTTCGACCTGGGCGACGCCGCGCTGCGCGATGCCGGCCTGGCCCCGCGGCTGTTCGCGCGCTTGCTGGCGCGCCTGGCCAAAAGGCAACTGACGCCGTTGCCGGTGGCGGTGTTCCCGCTCAGCGAGCCGCACGCGGCTTTCGAGACCATGGTGCAGGCCCGCCACATGGGCAAGCTGGTGCTGTGCCGTGATGTCGCCACGCCGGCCGTGCCGCTGCCGCTGCGCGCTGACGCGAGCTACCTCGTCAGCGGCGGCTTCGGCGCGCTCGGGCTGGCGGTGGCCGAAGCGCTGGTGGCGCACGGCGCCCGCCACCTGGTGCTGATCGGCCGCAGGGCACCGTCGCTGCAGGCCGGGGATGCCGTCGCGCGGCTGCTGGCGCAAGGTGTGGCCGTGCGCCGGGCTGCGGTCGATGTGGCCGACCTGGCCGCCCTGACGGCGCTGCTGGACGAGATGGCGCGCGACATGCCGCCGCTGCGCGGTGTGATCCATGCCGCCGGCGTGCTCGACGATGGCGTGTTGACGCAGCAGGACTGGGCGCGCTTCAAGACGGTGCTCGGCCCCAAGTTGCAGGGCGGCCTGAATCTCGCCGCGCTGACGGCGCAACACGAACTCGACTTCTTTGTGCTGTTCTCGGCCGGGGCGGCCTGGCTCGGTGCGCCGGGCCAGGCCAACTACGCCGCCGCCAACGCCGCGCTGGACGCCTTGGCCGCCACGCTGCGCGCCAGCGGGCGGCCGGCAACGTCGATTGCCTGGGGCCGTTGGGCCGGCGCCGGCATGGCCAGCGGCCGCGGCGTCGGCGGCGCGCAGCGATGGGCCGCGATGGGTGTCGGCGAGATCGCACCGGCGCGCGGGATCGAGGCAATGTTCGAGCTGATCGAGCGCAGCGCCACCTCGGCCGCGGTGCTGCCGATGGATTGGCGCGTCTACCTGGGCCAGGCTCATCCGCACGCCATGCCGGGCTTCTTCGCCGAAGTGGCGCCGCAGGGTGGTCTGGCCGCCGGCCAGCGCGTCGCGGCCGAGCCGGGCGCGCTGGCACAGTGGCAGGCCTTGCCCGCGCACCAGCGGCGCGAGGCGCTGCAGCGTTGGCTCGAGGCCTTGTTGCGCAAGGTGATCGGCCTGCCGGTCGAACGTGCCGTCGACCCCCGCCTGCCACTGCGCGATCTGGGCATGGATTCGCTGATGACGGTCGAGTTGCGCAACGCGATCGGCCGCGCCGTCGATCGAACCCTGTCCGCCACGCTGGTGTTCGACTACCCGACGCTGGATGCGCTGACCGATCACCTGCTGGCCATCCTGCCCGGCCTGCAAGTCGAACCGGTGCCAGTCAGTGCCGCGGCGCAACGCGCCGGGTCGGCCGAGGTGCAGGCGATGAGTGAAGCCGAGGCCGAGGCGCAGTTGCTGCGCGAACTGAGCGACGAGACCCCGCGATGACCGAGCACCCGACCGACGACACCACGCCGCTCTCGCCCGTCAAGCTCGCGCTGCTCGAGATCCGTGACCTGCGCGCGCGGCTGGCGGCGCTGGAGACGGCGGCGGCCGAGCCGATTGCCGTGATCGGCCTGGGCTGCCGGCTGCCCGGCGGCGTGCACGATGAAGCGTCGCTGTGGCGCGTGCTCGCCGACGCCGTGGACACGATCGGCGCCATCCCGGCCGAGCGCTGGGATGCCGACGCGTTGTACGACGCCGACCCCGACCGCCCCGGAACGATGTGGACCCGTGCCGGTGGTTTTCTCGACGACGTGGCCGGTTTCGATGCGGCGTTTTTCGGCGTCTCGCCGCGCGAAGCGGCGAGCATGGACCCGCAGCAACGGCTGGTGCTCGAAGTGGCCTGGCACGCGCTGGAAGACGCGGCAATAGCGCCCGACAGCCTGGCCGGCAGCAAGACCGGCGTGTTCGTCGGCGTGGGCAACGGCGACTACGGGCGGCTGCTGTTCGGTGCGCCGCAACACATCGACGCCTATGCCGGTTCGGGCGGCAGCCTGAGCGTGGTGGCGGGGCGGCTGGCCTATGTGCTGGGCCTGCAGGGCCCGGCCTTGGCGGTCGACACCGCGTGCTCGGCGTCGCTGGTGGCCGTGCACCTGGCCTGCCAGAGCCTGCGCAGCGGCGAGTGCGACCTGGCGCTGGTGGCCGGCGTGAACCTGATCCTGACGCCGGACGCGCACATCGCCTTCACCAAGGCCCGCATGATGGCGCCCGATGGCCGCTGCAAGACCTTCGATGCGGCGGCCGACGGTTATGGCCGGGGCGAGGGCGCGGTCGTGCTGGTGCTGCGCCGGCAGCGCGACGCGCAGGCCTCGGGCGACCGACAGCTGGCGTTGATCCGCGCCTCGGCGGTCAACCAGGACGGCCGCAGCGGCGGCCTGACCGCACCCAACGGCCCGGCCCAAGAGGCCGTGATCCGCGCCGCGCTGGCCGGTGCCGGGCTGCAGCCCGGGCAGATCGACTACGTCGAGGCGCACGGCACCGGCACCTCGCTCGGCGACCCGATCGAGTTGCAGGCGTTGGCCGGTGCGCTCGGTGCCGGCCGCTCGGCCGAACAGGCCTTGTGGGTGGGCTCGTGCAAGACCAACTTCGGCCACCTCGAAGCCGCCGCCGGCCTGGCTGGCATGGCCAAGACGATTGCGGCGCTGCGGAGGCGGCAGATTCCGCCGCACCTGCACTTCACGCAACCCAATCCGCTGCTCGACTGGGCCAGCATGCCGCTGCGCGTGCCGACGCGGCTGCACGATTGGCCGGCGCACGGCGCGCCGGCGCGTGCCGGTGTCAGCTCGTTCGGTTTCAGCGGGACCAATGCGCACGTGATCCTGGAACAGTGCCCCGATGTGGAGCCGGTGCTGGCGCCCACCGGCGCCGAACGGCCGCTGCACCTGCTGGCGCTGTCGGCCCGCGACGAACCGGCGCTCAGGCAACTGGTGGGCGCCTGGCGCGACCGGCTGGCCGGGCCGGGCGCGCTGGCCGATCTGTGTTTCACGGCGAATGCCGGACGCGCGCATTTCGGCCACCGGTTGGCGCTGCGCGGCGCCTCGGCGGTCGAGATCGACACGGGCCTGGCGGCCTGGCTCGCGGCGGCGCCGCACCCGGCGCTGGTGGCCGGCGTGGCCGCGCCGGCGCTGCCGAAAGTGGCTTTCCTGTTCACCGGCCAGGGCGCGCAGTACCACGGCATGGCGCGCGGGCTGTACCGCAGCGCGCCGGTGTTTCGCGCCACTCTCGATGCCTGCGCGAAGGTGCTCGACGGCCTGATCGAACGCCCACTGCTCGAACTGTTGTTCGGCGACGCCGCGCTGGCCTCGCGCCTGGACGACACGGCGCTGGCGCAGCCGGCGCTGTTTTCGGTCGAGGTGGCGCTCGCCGCGCTGTGGCGCTCGTGGGGGGTCGAGCCGGCGGTCGTGCTGGGTCACAGCCTGGGCGAATATGCGGCGGCGTGTGTGGCCGGCATCCTGCCGCTCGAAGACACGCTGCGGGTGCTGGTGCAACGCGGTCGGCTGACGCAGGATTTGCCCGGCGACGGCGCGATGGCGTCGGTGTTCGCATCCGAGGCCGAGGTGCGCGCCGCGTTGACCTCGCTCGCATCACCACTCGACATCGCGGCCCTCAACGGCCCTCGGCAGGTGGTGGTGAGCGGCGCGCGCGGCGCGCTCGACAGCTTCACCGCACACCTTGAAGGGCAGGGCGTTCGCTGCCGCGCGCTGCGTGTGTCGCACGCGTTCCATTCGGCCCTGATCGAGCCCGTGCTGGCGCCGCTGGGCGAGGCACTCGCGCGCGTGAGCTTCGGGCCCGCGCGCTGCGAGATCGTCTCCAACCTGACGGGTGGGCTCGCCGCGCCCGGTGAACTGAGCCACCCCGGCTACTGGCTGGAGCAGATGCGCGCGCCGGTGCGCTTTGCCGACGCGCTGCGCTGCGCGCTGGCGCAGGGCGTCACGCATGTGATCGAAATCGGCCCGCACCCGGTGCTGCTGGGCCTGGCCGCCGACTGCGCCGATGCCGCGGCGTCGATCGAGTGGCTGCCGTCGCTGCGCCGCGATGGGGCCGACTGGGTCGATCTGCTGGACGCCGTGCAGCGCCTGTACGTTGCCGGCGCGCGGGTCGACTGGCAGGGCTTCGACCGCGACCACGCGTGCCGGCGGGTGGCTGCGCCGTTGACGCCGTTCCACCATCGTCGCCACTGGATCGACTGGGCGCCGCGCGCCGCAACCGCCGCAACCGCCGCCGCCGCCGGCGCCGGTGCGCAAGCCTGGCAGCGGGTGGCCGCGGCGCTCGATCGGCAGTCCGACCAGGCGCCGGTGGGCGTCGACGTGACGGGCTATGGCCCGCGTTGGGCGGTGCTGGAGCGGCTCACGGTGGCGCACGCCGCCACCGTCTTGCGCGACGGCGCTGTGTTCCGCACCGCCGGCGAGCGCGCCACCACCGGCGAGGTGCGTGAGCGCCTGGGCGCCGGCGCGGCCTACCACCACCTGATCGAGCGCTGGCTGCTGCGCCTGGTGGCACAGGGCGCGCTGCAGGTCGACGGCGAGCACTTCGTGAGTGGGCAGCCGCTGGCCGATCCCGGCCTGCCGGCGTGCCAGGCCGAGGCCCGTGATGCGCTCGCCGACAACCCGGCGCTGCTGGCCTATGTGGAGCACTGCGGCCGCTTGCTGGCGTCGGTGATCCGCGGCCGCGAAAGCCCGCTCGAAACGCTGTTCCCGGGCGGCTCGTTCGAACTCGCCGAGGGCATCTACCAGCGCTCGGCGCCAATGCGCTACATCAACGCGCTCGCCGCCGGGGGCGTCGAGGCGCTGGTGGCCGCGCGTGGGGCGAACACACCGCTGCGCGTGCTGGAAATCGGTGCCGGCACGGGCAGCACGTCGGCCGCGCTGATGCCGGTGTTCGCGCCGGCCAGCACGCGCTACTGGTTCACCGACATCACGCCGGCCTTCTTCGACCGGGCGCGCGAGAAATTCGCGCCCTGGCCATTCGTGCGCTGCACCGAGTTCAACCTCGAGCGCGACGCGGCGGCGCAGGGTTTCGCGCCGGCCTCGTTCGACCTCGTCATCGCCGCCAACGCGGTGCATGCCACGCGCCATCTGCGCGACGCACTGGGTTCGATCCGCCGCCTGCTGGCCCCAGGCGGCCTGCTGCTGCTGGTGGAATCGACCGAACACCTGGCCTGGTTCGACATGACCACCGGCCTGATCGAAGGCTGGCAACACTTCGACGACGACCTGCGCGACGACAACCCGCTGCTGCCCGCCGACACCTGGCGGGTGGCGCTGCGCGAGGCTGGATTCGCCGCAGCCGGCGCCTGGCCACCGGCGGGCTCGCCGCCTGAAGCGATGGGCCAGAAGGTGATTGCCGCCTGGGTCGCCGGCGAGGGCCAGGCCGCGGCGGCGCTGCCGCTGGAGGCGCCTGCGGCAGCGCTCGTCGGGCCGGCGCTGGCGGCGGCAGCGGCGGCTTCGGATTCCGTGGCCGTGGCCGCCGCGCGGCGCGATCAATTGCGGCGATTGCTGCCGGCCGAGCAGCTCGAGCTGCTGCGCGATGTGGTGCGCGAAGCCGTGTCGCAAGTGCTGCGGCTGGATGCGAGCCAGCCCCCCGGCCGCCACGACCGTTTCACCGACCTGGGCATGGACTCGCTGATGGCGGTGCAACTGCGCAACCGCCTGGGCATCACGCTCGCGCTGGCGCGTCCACTGCCGGCCACGCTGATGTTCGACCACCCCACCATCGAGGCGCTGGCGCAGCACCTGCATGGCGTGCTCGACCCCGCAGCGGCGCCGGCCGTCACAGCCCCGGTGGCAGCGCCGCCGCCTTCGGCCGCGCCGCTGGGCGCCGCGCAAGTGGCGGCCATGAGCGAGGCCGACATCGAAGCCCTGCTTCTGCAACGACTGGGTGACACATGACACCGCCGGACACCCGCGCCGAACTCTCGCCGCTGAAGCGCGCCTTCCTCGCGCTCGAAGATGCGCGGGCCCGGCTCGCCCAGGCCGAGGGCGCCGCGCGTGAGCCGATCGCCGTGATCGGCATGGGCTGCAGGGTGCCGGGGGCGGACGACCCGGCCGCGTTCTGGCGCTTGATGCACGAGGGCCGCGACGCGGTGTCGCCGATTCCGCGCGAGCGTTTCGACATCGACGCCTACTACGACCCCGACACCGAAGTGCCGGGCCGGATCGCGGTGCGCGAAGCCGGGTTCATCCGCCAGGTCGATGGCTTCGACCCGGGCTTCTTCGGCATCTCGCCGCGCGAAGCCCACGGCATGGACCCGCAGCAACGGCTGCTGCTCGAAGTCAGCTGGGAAGCGCTCGAACACGCGGCGCAGGCGCCCGACCGGCTGTCCAGATCGGCCACCGGCGTTTACGTCGGCCTGTGCAGCACCGACTACGCGTCGATGATCCTGCAGACCGGCGACGCGGCGCTGCTCGACTCGCACTACACCTCGGGCGTGGCGCACAGCGTGGCGTCGGGGCGCATCTCCTACCTGCTCGGCCTGCAAGGCCCCAGCCTGACGGTGGACACGGCGTGTTCGTCGTCGCTGGTGGCCGTGCACCTGGCCTGCCAGGCGCTGCGCGCCGGCGAGTGCCGCATGGCGCTGGCCGGCGGCGCCAACCTGATGCTGTCGGCCGACCTGTTCATCGCCTTTTCGCATTCGCGCATGCTCGCCCCCGACGGTCGCTGCAAGACCTTCGACGCCGCCGCCGACGGCTTTGCGCGCGGCGAGGGCGCCGGCGTGGTGGTGTTGAAGCGGCTGGCCGACGCGCAGGCCGACGGCGATCGCATCCTGGCCGTCATTCTGGGCAGCGCCGTCAACCAGGACGGCCCCAGCAGCGGCCTGACCGCGCCCAACGGGCCGGCGCAAGAGGCCGTGATCCGCGAGGCGCTGGCGCGCGCCGGCGCCGTGCCCGGCGATGTCGGCTACATCGAGGCCCACGGCACCGGCACGCAACTCGGCGACCCGCTCGAAGTGCAGGCGCTGGGCAAGGTGTTCGGCCCCGGGCGCGATGCCGCGCAGCCGCTCTGGCTGGGCTCGGTCAAGACCAACCTCGGGCACCTGGAGGCAGCGGCCGGCGTCACCGGTCTCATCAAGGTCGTGTTGGCGCTGCAGCACCAGCAGATTCCGGCGCACCTGCATTTTCGCCAACCGAGCCCGCACATCGCGTGGTCCGAGTTGCCGCTGCGTGTGCCCACCGCGCTGACCCCCTGGCCGGCGATCGGCGGGCGCCGGCTGGCCGGCGTCAGCTCGTTCGGCTTCAGCGGCACCAACGCGCATGTGGTCGTCGAACAGGCGCCGCAGGCGCTGGTCGCGCCGGCCGCCGAGCCAGCGGATGCGGGGGTGCAGCTTTATGTGCTGTCGGCGCGCGAGCCGGCCGCGCTGCGCGAATTGGCGGCGCGCCATGCCGCGGCCTTGCGCGCGCTGCCCGACACGCCGCTGGCCTCGGCCTGCCACACCGCCAACACCGGGCGGGCCCACTTTGCGCACCGCGCGGCGATCGCGGCCCACGACATCAGCGAACTGTGCGAGCGACTCGACGCCTTGGCGCGCGGCGACCCGGCCACCGGCCTGCGGGTGGCGCAGGTGCAACGGCGCGATCCGCCGCGCGTGGCCTTCCTGTTCACCGGCCAGGGCTCGCAGTACGCCGGCATGGCGCGCGGCCTGTTCGACAGCATGCCGGTGTTCCGCGACGCGCTACAGCGCTGCGCCGACGCGCTCGAGGGCCGGCTGGCCCGCCCGCTGCTCGAACTGCTGTTTGCGGCCGACGCCCCGGCCGGCGAGATCGACCGCACCGAGTTCACCCAGCCGGCGCTGTTCGCGGTCGAATACGCGCTGGCCGAACTGTGGCGCTCGTGGGGCGTCACGCCTTCCGTCGTGATGGGCCATTCGGTCGGCGAGGTGGCGGCCGCCTGCGTGGCGGGTGTGATGTCGCTGGCCGACGCGCTGCACCTGGTCTGCGAACGCGCCCGCCTGATGGGCGCCTTGCCGGCCGGTGGCGCGATGGCGGCGATCCAGGCAGCGCACACCGAGGTCGCGCCCCAGGTGGCGGCGCACGCGGCGGTGCTGGCCATCGCCGCCATCAATGCGCCCGGGCAGACGGTGGTTTCGGGCGCGGCGGCGCAGGTCGACGCGCTGTGCCAGGCCTTCACCGAGCGCGGCGTGCGCTGCCAGCGGCTGCCGGTGTCGCATGCCTTCCATTCGCCGCTGGTCGAGCCGATGCTCGACGCCTTCGAGCGCGTTGTCGCCGGCCTGCGCCTGGCGGCGCCGCGCCTGCGCTTGATCTCCAACCTGAGCGGCGCGCTCGCCGTGGGCGACGAGATCCGCCAGGCCGCCTACTGGCGCCGCCATGTGCGCGAACCGGTGCGCTTTGCCGATGGCGTGCGCAGCCTGGCCGCGCTGCGGCCCGAGGTGTGCATCGAGATCGGCCCGCAGCCGGCGCTGCTGGCCTTGCTGGCCGCCGGGTTCGACACGGTCTTGCCCGAGCGGGTGGCGTCGCTGCGCAAGGGCCGGGCCGACCGCGAGCAGATGCTCGATGCGCTGGCCTCGCTCTACCTCGAAGGCGCCGAGATCGACTGGCGCGCCGTGCAGGCCGGGCAGACGCGCGCACCGATCGAGCTGCCGACCTACCCGTTCCAGCGCGAACGCCACTGGTTCAGCGCGCGCCCGATGGCCAGCGCCGGCCAGCCGCGCGGCCGCGCCACGGGCCACCCGCTGCTCGGGGTGCGGCTGCGCTCGGCCACCGAACAATCCATCTACGAAGGCCACATCGGCGCTGACGCGCCGCGCTATGTGGCGCAACACCGTGTGCAGGGCCAGGTGGTGCTGCCCGCCACGGCCTACCTGGAGCTGCTGCTGGCGGCGGCGGCGGACCGGTTCGGCGCCGCCGCCGGCGTGGTCGAGCACATCACGCTGCAGACGGCGATGCGCCTGGCCGACGGCCCGGCTGCTGCGCGCACGGTGCAATTGCTGCTCGACGCGCCGCGCGACGGCGCCGTGGCCGCGCGCCTGTGCAGCCTGCCCGAAGACGCGGGCGACAGCGAAGAATGGACTTGCCATGTCACTGCCCGGTTGCCGCTGCCCGGCGCGGCGGACGCGGCCCCAGCCAAGGCGGCGCCGGGGCTGGACGACGCGCGGCGGCAGTGCGTGCATCCGGTCGATGGCGACGCGTTTTACGCCGGCCTGGCCCAGCGCGCACTGGTTTTCGGGCCGGCCTTCCAGTCGGTGCGGCGGCTGTGGCGCGGCGCGGGTCAGGCGCTGGGCGAAGTGGCCTTGCATGCCGATCTCGAACCTGAGCGTTCGGCCTATCGCCTGCACCCGGTGCTGCTCGACGGCTGCCTGCAGGTGCTGGCCGCCGCGCTCAGCGACGAGACTGACGACGCGCTGTTCCTGCCGATGTCGATCGGGCGTTACCGCTGGCGCGGACGTGCCGCTGGCGCCTGCTGGGCGCATGTGGTGGCCGACCCGGCATTCACCGGCGAGACGCGCCGCGCCGAGTTGCGTGTGTTCGATGCCGACGGCGGGTTGATCGCCGAACTGCTGGACGTGCGCCTCAAACGCGCCAGCGCCGACACGCTCGGCCGCCAGGGCGAACGCGCCATCGACGACTGCCTGTACCAGGTCGCGTGGCGCGCCGTGCCTGCGGTCGCGGATGCGCCACCCGAGGCCCTGCCCGTGGCGGCGATGGCGGCAGCCGCCGCCGCTGCGGTCGAACCCTTGCGCGCCGCCGTGGGCCTGGAGGCGTTCGACACCGGCCTGCCGCGGCTGGACCGGCTGTGCGCCGAATTCATCGTGCAGGCCCTGCAGCGCATGGGCTGGGCGCCGGCGCCCGGCGAGCGGGTCGACAGTGCCGGGCTGGCCGTGCGGCTGAAGGTGGTGCAGCGCCACCGGGCCTTGCTGGGTCGCCTGCTCGCCATCCTGACCGACGACGGCTGGCTGGTGCGTGATGGCAGCGGCTGGGTGGTTCAGCGCGTTTTCGGCACGGTGCAGCCGGACCGCACCCTGGCCGAGTTCGCGGCGACCCGGCCACCGCTGGCCGCCGAACTCGAACTCACCGGCCGCACCGGGGCCGAATTGGCCGCGGCCCTGCGTGGCGAATGCGATCCGCTGCAGCTGCTGTTTCCGGCCGGCTCGACCGAAACGGCCGAACGTGTCTACCGCGATTCGCCGCCGGCCCGCCTGTTCAACGGCCTGGTCGCCGAGGCGGTGGCCGCCGCCGCACAGGGCCGCGATCCAGACCGGCCGCTGCGCATTCTCGAAATCGGCGCCGGCACCGGCGGCACCACCGCGCACGTGCTGCCGCGCCTGGTGGACGGCGCGGTGAGCTACACCTTCACCGACATCGGCCCGTCGTTCGTGGCGCGCGCGCGCCAGCGTTTTGGCGCCCACCGCTTCATGCAGTTCCAGGTGTTCGACCTGGAACAGGACCCGCGCGCGCAAGGCCTGGCCGAAGCCGGCTTCGATGTGATCCTGGCGTCCAACGTGATCCATGCCACCAGCGACCTGCGCCGCGCGCTCGCCCGGGTGCGGCAACTGCTGGCCCCGGGCGGTGTGCTGGTGCTGCTGGAGGCGACGGTGCCGCAGCCGTGGTTCGATTTGACCGTCGGCCTGACCGAGGGCTGGTGGTGTTTCACGGATCACGAGCTGCGGCCCGACTACCCGACCCTGCCCACCGCCGGCTGGTTGCGCTTGTTGGGTGAGTGTGGTTTCGGCCCGGTGCACTGCGTCGCCGGCAATCCGGCCCAGCCCGGTGCGCTGGGCCTGAATGCCTTGCTGCTGGCGCAAGTCGGCGCGCCGCTGGCGGCCGCGCCGGAGCGCGACTGGCTGGTGTTTGCCGATTCGGCGGGCCTGGCCGAGCAGCTTGCCGAGCGCCTGCGCGCACGCGGTGATGCCTGCCTGCTGGTGCGCGCCGGCGATCGCTTCGATGCGGCCGGCGACTCCGCCTGCACGATCGATCCGCGCGTGCCCGAACACCTGGCGCGCTTGATCGGCACCTGGCATGCCGCCGGGCGGCGCTGGCACGGCGTGATCCACGCCGCGTCGCTGGCCCTGACTGCGGGCGACACGCTGGCTGATCTCGACGCCACGCGCCAGTGCGGCGTGGTCAGCGCGATGCACCTGGCGCAGGCGCTGGTCGCGCACAATCCGGCGCCGCGGCTGTGGCTGCTGACACGCGGTGCGCAAGCGGTGGCGCCGGGCACGCTGGTCGCGCCGATGGCAGCGTCGCTGTGGGGGCTGGGCAAGGCGCTGCGCCTGGAACACCCGGAGCTGCGCAGCGTCTGCATCGATCTCGATCCGAACGCCGATGACGCCGAGGTCGATGGCCTGCTGGCCGAACTCGCCGACACCGGCGCAGAAGGCGAACGTGCGTTGCGCTCCGGCACCCGCCACGTGGCGCGCCTGGTCCGGCTGCCTCGACCGCTGCCCGTGGTGCCGAACCCCAACACCGCACCCTGGCGGCTGGTGCCGGCGCAGCCGGGTTCGCTCGAGCGCCTGGTCCGCGCCGCCCACGCACGCGGCGCGCCGGGCCCGGGTGAGGTGGGGATCGCCGTCGAGGCCACCGGCCTGAACTTCAAGGACGTGCTCAACGTGCTCGGCCTGTACCCCGGCAATCCGGGCCCGTTGGGCGGGGAGTGTGCCGGGCGGGTGGCGGCACTCGGCGCCGGTGTCACACATCTCGCGGTCGGGGACCCGGTGCTGGCGCTGGCCTCCGGCAGCTTCGCATCGCACGCGGTCACACGCGCCGAGTTTGTGCACCGGCGCCCGCCGGGCATGGGCGCGGCCGAGGGCGCGTCGTTTGCGATCGCCTATCTCACCGCCGAGTTCTGCCTGTCGCATCTGGCGGGCCTGCGGGCCGGCCAGCGTGTGTTGATCCACGCAGCGGCTGGCGGCGTGGGGCTGGCGGCGGTGCGGGTGGCGCAGCGCGCCGGCGCCGAAGTGATCGCCACCGCGGGTTCGCCGGCCAAACGCGCCTTGTTGCACTCGATCGGCGTGGCCCATGTGTTCGATTCGCGCAGCGTAGCGTTCGCCGAACCGATCCTGGCGCTCACCGGTGGCCGCGGTGTCGACGTGGTGCTCAACTCGCTGGCGGGCGAGCTGATCGCGCCGACCTTCTCGGTGCTGGCGCGCGGCGGTTGTTTCCTGGAGATCGGCAAGCGCGGCATCAAAAGCACTGACGAAGTCGCAGCGCTCAACCGCGAGATCCGCTACCACATCGTCGACTGGGGCGACACCGCAGTGCGCGAGCCGGCGCTGATCGGCGCCATGCTGGCGCGCCTGGTCGAGGCGGTGGGCCAGGGCGAGTTGGCGCCACTGCCGCGCCACGAATTCAGCCTTGACGATGCCGCGCCGGCCTTTCGTTTCATGGCGCAGGCCCGCCACACCGGCAAGATCGTCGTGCGCCATGCCGACGCGCCGCCCTGGCAGCCGCAGCGCAGCGGCAGCTACCTGGTCAGCGGTGGGCTCTCGGGCCTGGGTCTGCAGACGGCGGCCTGGCTGGCCGAACGCGGCGCCGGCCGGCTGGTGCTGCTCGGCCGGCGCGGCGCCACTCCCGAGGCTGCCCCGGTGCTGGAGCGCCTGTGCGCGGAAGGTGTCGACGTGATGGCCGAGGCCGTCGACGTGACTGATGAAGCCGCGCTGCGCGCCGTGCTCCAGCGTGTGCGTTCGGCCGGGCCGCCATTGCGCGGCGTGTGGCACAGCGCCGGTGTGCTCGACGATGCCGGCCTGCTGCAACAGGACGACACCCGTTACGCGCGGGTGTTTGCGCCCAAGGTGCATGGCGCCGTGCTGCTCGACCGGTTGACGCGCGGCGATCCGCTCGATTGTTTCGTGATGTTCTCGTCGGTGGCCGGTGTGCTGGGATCGGCCGGCCAGTCCAACCACTCGGCGGCGAACGCGGTGCTCGACGCGCTGGCGCATCAGCGGGTGGCCAGCGGCCTGCCGGCCCTGAGCATTGACTGGGGCGCCTGGGCCGAGGTGGGCGCGGCGGCCGATCGCGGCATCACCGAACGCATCGCCCAGCAAGGCCTGGGCACGATCTCCAAGGCGCAGGGGCTGCAAGCGATGCAGCGCCTGATCGACAGCGCCACGGTGCAGGCCGCGGTGTTGAGCATCAACTGGCCGCGTTACCTGGCGCGTGTCGTGCCCGGCGGCACCAGCGCTTTGCTGAGCGAGGTGGTCGGTGGGGCGACGGCGGCCGACGCTTCGTGGGTGCCTTTGGCGGCGCCGCCCGCCAGCATCGACCTGCCGGCTCAACTGGCCAGCGCACCACCGGCGCGGCGGCGCACGATCCTCGCCGCTTTCGTGCGCGAGCGCGCCTTACGCGCACTCGGGGTCGACCCCGCCAAAGCGGTCGACCCGCGCACGCCGCTGGGCGACCTGGGTCTCGATTCACTGCTGGCGGTGGAGCTTCGCAACACCCTGGGCGCGGCGCTCGGCCGCTCGCTGCCGGCCACGCTGCTGTTCGACCACCCGACGCTGGATGCCCTGACGGACTGCCTGCTCGCCGAATTGTTCACACCCGCCGCCGCCCCGGCCGCGCCCATTGCCGCTGTTGCCGCGTCAGGGGGGACAACAATCGTCGGGTCGATCGAAGACCTGTCCGACGAAGAGGTCGATCGCCAGCTGGCCGCGCGATCCCGCAACCCTGTCCACCCGTTCCCATGACCAGCGACTTCCTGGACCGCATCAACAAGCTGTCACCCAAGCGCCTGGCGCTGCTGGCGCTGGAGTTGCACGAGCAGCTGGACGCCGCGACAAGGCGTGAACCGATTGCCGTGATCGGCATGGGCTGCCGATTCCCCGGCGGCGCCGACAGTCCGGATGCCTTCTGGCAGTTGTTGCGCGAGGGGCGCGACGCCATCCGCGAAGTGCCGGCCGACCGTTGGGACATCGACGCCTATTTCGACGCCGACCCCGACACGCCGGCGCGCATGTCCGTGCGTCACGGCGGGTTCCTGGATCGGATCGACGGCTTCGATGCCGAGTTCTTCGGCATCGCGCCGCGCGAGGCGCTGACGATGGACCCGCAGCAGCGGCTGGCCCTCGAAGTCGCCTGGGAGGCGCTCGAACACGCCGGCGTGGCGCCGGAGCGCCTGGCCGGGTCCGCCACCGGGGTGTTTCTGGGCATCTGCAACAGCGACCATTTCCAGCGTGTGCTCGACCGCGGCAGCGAACTCATCGATGCCTACCTCGCCTCGGGCAATGCCCACAGCGTGGCCTCGGGGCGGATCGCGTACTTTCTGGGCCTGCAGGGGCCGGCGCTGTCGATCGACACGGCGTGTTCGTCCTCGCTGGTGGCCTTGCATGTGGCCTGCCAGAGCCTGCGCAGCGGCGAGTCGCGGCTGGCGCTGGCCGGCGGCGTCAACATGATGTGTGCGCCGCAGACCACGATCGCGTTGACCAAGGCCCACATGCTGGCGCCCGACGGCCGTTGCAAGACCTTTGCCGCCAGCGCCGACGGCTTCTCGCGCGGCGAGGGCTGCGGCATGCTGGTGCTCAAGCGCCTGGACCATGCCCAGGCCGACGGTGACCGCGTCTGGGCCGTGATCCGCGGCACGGCCGCCAACCAGGACGGCCGCAGCGGCGGCCTCACCGTGCCCAACGGCCCGGCGCAAGAAGCCGTGATCCGCGCCGCGCTGGCCGATGCGCGCCTGGCGCCCGCCGACATCGGCTACGTCGAGGCCCACGGCACCGGCACCACGCTGGGCGACCCGATCGAAGTGCGGGCGCTGGCCGGCGCGCTGGGGCCGGGGCGCGCCGCCGACGCGCCGCTGCTGATCGGCTCGGTCAAGACCAACATCGGGCACCTGGAGTCGGCCGCCGGGATCGCCGGCGTCATCAAGGTGGTGCTGTCGCTGCAGCACGAGCGCATTCCGGCGCACCTGCACTTCAGCCAGCCGAGCCCGCACATCGCCTGGGCCGATTACCCAGTGCGCGTCGAGGCCGCAGGCCGGCCCTGGCCGCGCGGCGACACACCGCGCCGGGCGGGGGTCAGCTCGTTCGGCTTCAGCGGCACCAATGCGCATGTGATCGTCGAGGAGGCGCCAGCGCCCGCCGCCACCACGGCGCGGGATGCGCGGGATGCGCGGCCGCTGCAGTGCCTGCCCTTGTCCGCACGCTCGCCGCAGGCGCTGCGCCAACTCGCGCAGCGCCTGGCCGACGTGCTGGTCCCCGCCAGCGGCCACACGCTGGCCGACGTGGCCCACACGCTGGGCGTGGGCCGCTCGCATTTCAGCGAACGCCTAGCCGTCGTGGCCGAGGACGAAGCCGCCGCGCGCGCCGCCTTGCTGGCGTTCGTGCGCGGCGAATCGCACCCCGCGCTGCACACCGGCACGGCGCGGCCCGGCCAGCCGCCCGAGATCGTTTTTCTGTTCACCGGCCAGGGTTCGCAGTACCCCGGCATGAGCCAGCAGTTGTATGAAAGCGCGCCTCTGTTCCGCGAGGTCATCGACCGCTGCGACGCGCTGCTCGGCGCCGATGGGCGGGGCCGCAGGCTCAAATCGGTGCTGCTGCCCGGCCCGGCCGACAACGCGCCCATCCATGAAACGGCCTGGACCCAACCGGCGTTGTTTGCCGTCGAGTATGGGTTGACGCAACTGTGGCGCTCGTGGGGCATCGAGCCGGCGGCCGTGATCGGGCATTCGGTGGGTGAGTACATCGCCGCCTGCGTGGCCGGTGTGTTCACGCTCGAAGAAGGCCTGAAGCTGATCGCCGAGCGCGGCCGGCTGATGCAGGCGCTGCCGCCCGGCGGCGCGATGGCGGCGGTGTTTGCCTCGGCCGACGAAGTGGCGCGCGCCGTCGCGCCGATGGCCGATCGCCTGGCCATCGCCGCCGTCAACGCGGCCGACAGCGTGGTCGTCTCCGGTGCGGCGGCCGCGGTCGATGCGCTACTGGCCGATTTGGCGCAGCGCCATGTGCAAGGCCAGCGCCTGTTCGTCTCGGTCGCCGCGCATTCGCCGCTGGTCGAGCCGGCCCTCGATGCGATGGAAGCCTGCGCGGATTTGGTCAACATGCAAGCGCCGCGGATTCCGGTGGCCTGGAACGTCACCGGCGGCGCCGCGCTGCCGCACGCCGCCCCCGATGCGCGCTACTGGCGCCGCCACCTGCGCGAGCCGGTGCGCTTTGCCGACGGCCTGGCCACGCTGTACCGCGATGGCCATCGTGTGTTCCTCGAAGTCGGCCCGCACCCGACGCTGACGGCGCTGGCGCAACGCTCGCTGCCCGAAGACGGGCCGCTGCTGCTCCACTCGCTGCGGCGCGGCAAGGACGACTGGCCCGAAATGATGGCCAGCCTGGCGCAGCTGTATGTGCATGGCGCGGCGGTGGACTGGGCCGGTGTCGACAAACCCTGCCCGCGCCAGCGCGTGGCGCTGCCGACCTACCCGTTCGAGCGCCGCAGCTTCTGGATCGCGCCGGTAGCGCCCGGCGCGCACCGAATCGCGGCGTTGCCAGCTCCCACGGGCCTTCTGGGGAGCCGCTTGCCCATCGCCTTGCCGATGTTCGAAACCCGGTTGACACCCGCCAGCACGCCTTACCTCGGCGATCACCGCGTGCAGGGCGTCGTGCTGGTGCCCGGGCCGGTGTTCCTCGAACTGGCCCAGGCGGCAGCGCGCGAAGCGGTCGGCCCGGGGCTGCGCGCGGTCGAGGCCTTCGTGATCTGCGAGCCGCTGGTGCTGACCGACGCCGGGCGCACCGTGCAAACCCATGTGGGCGCTGAAGAGGCGGGCCGGCTGCCGTTCTCGATCCACAGCCGCGCGGCCGACGGCAGCGGCGACTGGCGCCTGCATGCCACCGGCCGGCTGCTGGCCAGCACGGCCGCGCAGGCCGTGGCGGGCGCCGACACGACCAGCTTCACCGCCACGCGCGACGCGCTCGGCGCGGCCGCCTCGTGCGAGGGCTACTACGCGCAGCTTGCGGGGCTCGGCATTCAGCTCGGCCCAGCCATTCGCAGCCTGCGCCAGGCGCACCGGCGCGCCGGCGAAGCGCTGGCCGAGGTGGTGTTGCCCCCCGCATGCGGTTCGGATGCTGTCACCTGGGCCCATCCGGCCCTGCTCGATGGCGCGTTGCAGGCCGTGGGCCTGGCGCTGCCGGCGTCGACCGACACCGGGCAGGCCTACCTGCTCACCGAGGTCGAACGCATCGACCTGGCAGGCCCGCTGCCGGCCGTGTTGTGGTGCCATGCCCGGGTGCTGAATGCGGGCGATCGCGACCCCGCCGAATGGCAGGCCGATGTGACGCTGCGCTCGCCGGAGGGCGGTGTGCTGGGCGTGATCCGTGGCGTGCGGCTGCGCCGTGCAACACGCGAAGCGCTGCGCCGCGCCGTGGGGGACACGGCGGGCAGCGACCTGTTCTACCAGGTCGCCTGGGAGAACGCCCCGGCGGCCGCGCGCGCCGCGCCGATGCTGCAGGCTCCTGAGAGCTTTGTGCCGCAAGTCCAGCAGCGTTTTGGCGCGCTGGCCGCGCAGCACGGCCTGGCGGTGTATGAACAACTCCTGCCCGAACTGGACCGCTTGAGCGCCGATCACGTCGCGGCCGCGCTGCGCGAACTGGGTTTCGACGACAGTGCCGGGCGTCGCTTCGACGCCAGCGGCGAGGCGCGGCGCCTGGGCGTGGTCGCAAGGCATGCGCGGCTGTTTTCACGCTTGCTGGAGATGCTGGTCGAAGACAAGGTGCTGCGCGCGCGCGGCAGTGAATTCGAGCTGGTGTCGCCGCTGTCCCGTGCCGATGCCGGCACGCGCTACGACACGCTGATGCAGCGCTTTGGCGAGACCGACGGCGAACTGAACACGCTGCGCCGCTGCGGCCCGGCGCTGGCGCGTGTGCTGCGCGGCGAACAAGACCCGCTGCAACTGCTGTTCCCCGGCGGTTCGTTCACCGAAGCGCGCAAGCTGTATGTGGACTCGCCGTTTGCCCAGACCTACAACCGCGCGCTGGGCGAAGCGCTGCAGGCAGCGATCGCAAAACTGCCAGCCGGCGCACGGTTGCGGGTGCTCGAAATCGGCGCTGGCACCGGCGGCACCACCACCTTTGTGCTGCCCTTGCTGCCGGCCGACCGGACCGAATACACCTTCACCGACCTGTCGCCGCTGTTCCTGGAGCGCGCCGCCGAGCAGTTCGCGGCGTACCCGTTCGTCCGGTACAGCTTGCTCGACATCGAGCGCGACCCGCTGGCGCAAGGCTTGGCGGCCGGCCATTTCGACATCGTCATCGCCGCCAACGTGCTGCACGCCACCGCCGACCTGAAGCAGGCGCTGCAACACACCCAGCGCTTGATGGCCCCGGGCGCGCTGCTGTTCCTGATGGAAGGGGTGGCGCCGGAGCGCTGGGTCGACCTGACGTTCGGCCTGACCGAAGGCTGGTGGCGCTTCACCGATGCGCCGCTGCGCCCGAACTACCCGCTGATCCCGGGGGCCGCCTGGCTCGATCTGCTGCATGGCCTGGGTTTCCAGGGCGCTGCGGCCTTGCCCGGCGCGCGCTGGACGCAGCGTGGCGCGGCCCAACAGGCGCTGGTCGTGGCGCGCGCGCCGGCGGCCGCGCGGCGCTGGGCGCTGGTCGGTGCCGCGCACGGCCTGGGCGAAGCCCTGGCCACCCGCTTGCGGGCGCGCGGCGATTCGGTGGCGCTGCTGCCGGCCGATTCGCCACCCACCGGCCTGACGCCGCAGGACCGGGTGATTTATCTGGGTGCTCTGGAGTTGGCCGCCAGCGCTGCCGACGACACCTTGGCAGCGCACCGGGCCGAAGCACTTTCCGGCGAATTGCCACAACGCTGGCTCGCCGCCACGGCGCGTGCCGAAGGCCGCATCTGGCTGGTGACGCAAGGCGCGCAAGCGGTCGACGGCACGCTGCACCCCAGCGCGCCCTGGCAAGCACCGCTGTGGGGCTGGGGGCGCGGTTTTGCGCTCGAGCACCCGGGCCAGTGGGGCGGGCTCATCGATCTGCCGGCCGATGACGACGGCGAAGCCGGCGCCGACACCTTGCTCACGGCCATCGACGCCGATGACGGCGAGGACCAGGCCGCGTGGCGCGGCGGCCGGCGCCGGTTGGCACGCCTGGTGAAGGCCGCGATGCCCGCATCGGCGCCCGTCACGTTCAAGGCCGACGCCTGTTACCTCGTGACCGGCGGCTTCGGCGGGCTCGGCCTGGTGATTGCGCGCTGGATGGCCGAGTGCGGCGCGCGCCACATTGCCTTGCTGGGGCGCCACGCGGACGCCGCGGCCGGCGGCGTGCGTGCCATCGAAGCGCTCGGTGCCAAGGTCCATGCCTTGCAAGGCGACGTCGCCGACGAGGCCACCATGGCGCGGCTGCTGACGCAACTGCGCGCCGATGCGCCGCCGCTGCGCGGTGTGATGCATGCCGCCGCCGCGCTCAGCGCCGCGCCGCTGATCGAGATGCAGCCGGATCAGATCGCCGACATGCTGCGCCCCAAGGTCGCGGGCACGCAGGTGCTGGAGCGGCTGACGCGCGGGCAGGGGCTGGACTTCCTGGTGCTGTTCTCGTCGACCACCGCATTGCTGGGCGCCAGCGGCCTGGCGCACTACGCGGCGGCGAACGCCTTTCTCGACGCGTTTGCGCAGGCGACCAACCCGTTGCGCCGCGTGCTCTCGGTCAACTGGGGCACCTGGGAGGTGATGCGGCTGGCCTCGGCCGAGCACCAGCGCGGCTACCGCGAAAGCGGCCTGCAACCGATGGCCGCCAACGACGCGCTCGACGCGCTCGGCCGCCTGCTGGCCGGCACGCCAGCGCAGGCGGTGGTGGCCAAGGTCGATTGGAGCGTGCTCAAGCCCTTGCACGAAGCGCGCCGTGCGCGGCCCTTCCTGTCGCAGCTGGGCACCACCGTGCAGCCGGCACAGCCGGCGCGGCGGGCCGAGGCCGGGCCGGACCTCAATCAACGGCTGGCTGCCGCGCCGGCCGCGATGCGCCATGACCTGCTGGTGGAATTTGTGCAGAACGAAGCCGCCGCGGTGCTGGGCCTGGGCCACGGAGCCGCCGTGCCCATCACGACGGGCCTGTTCGATCTGGGCATGGACTCGCTGATGGCGGTGGAGCTCAAGCGCCGGCTCGAGCGCGGCGCGGGGCGGCCGATGCCGTCGACCTTGACGTTCAACTATCCGAACGTCGGCGCGTTGGCCGGGTTTCTGGAGGCGCAGCTGAACGTCAAGGCCACGGCGTCATCGGCCGCCGTGGCGGCCCCTGCGCGCGTGCTGCCCGCAGTTGGCGTGCCAGGAGCCGGCGCTCACCTGGACGACCTCAGTGACGACGAGCTTGAAGCGCGCCTGATGGCGCGCCTGGAGCAGGCGCAATGAACGGCAGCCGCCACAGCATGAAGCTGACCATCGCTTTTGCCGCGCTGTGGGCGGCCGAAGAGGCCTTGACGGGTTTGGTGTTGGCGCGCTACAGCCTGAGCCAGGTCGTGTGGCTGCGCTTTGTGTTCCACCTGGTGCTGGTGTGGGCGCTGTGGGGCCGGCGCGATGTGGGTTTGCTGTGGCGCACGAAACGCCCGCTGGTCCAGTTCGCGCGCGCGTCCATGCTGGTGGGCATGCCGGCGTGCTGGATCCTGGGCGTGCAGCGCGGCCTGGCGCCTTCGATGCTGATGTCGGTGTTCTGGCTGGCGCCGTTGCTGATCCTGGGCCTGGCCCATTTGTTCCTGCGCGAGCGTGTCTCGCCCACGGTGTGGCTGGTGGCGGCGCTGGCCTGCGGCGCTGTGTTTGCGCTGACCGGGCCGCATGCCATGCCGCGACCGCTGTTGCTGGTGTTTCCGCTCGGCATGGCCTTGTGCTTCAGCCTGTACGTGGTGATGGCACGTTCATTGCGCACCGAGCCCGTCGCCGCCAACCTGTTCTACGCTGGTCTGGGGGTGTGCCTGTTGCTCGCGCCGCTGATCCCGTCGAACTGGATCACGCCCACCGGGCCCGACCTGTTGATCCACGCGGCCGTCGCGCTGCTGGGCCTGGGCAGCCTGTTCGCCCTCGAGCGCCTGACTGCGGCGGCGCCGGTGTCGGATTCGGCGCCGCTGATGTACCTGCAGATTCCATTCGCCCTGGGCATCGGCTGGAGCCTGGGCCAGCACATGCCGCTGCTGCGCACCCTGGTCGGCATGGCCGCCATTGGCGCCGCGGCCTTTTACGTGTGGCAGCGCGAGCCACACCCGACGGTTCGCGACGACGTGGCGGGGCGGTGGGTTCGATGATCTTTCCGAAGGAGTTGTGAGCATGCAAGACGGTCCGACCGACACCCCTGGCAGCGCGTCCGGCCAGCCGTCCGCGGCCGCCGATCGGCGCCACATGCTGCAAAACGCGCTCGGCGCGATCGAGCGCCTGCAGGCCCGGCTTGACGCGACCGAGAGCGCCCGCCATGAGCCGATCGCCATCGTCGGCATGGCCTGCCGTGTGCCGGGCGGTGCGAACGACGCCGACAGCTACTGGAAGCTTCTCGCCGAAGGGCGCGATGTCGTGAGCGAGGTGCCGCCGGACCGCTGGGATGTCGACGCCTACTACGACGCCGACCCCACCAAGCTCGGCAAGGCGCGCACCAAGGCCGGCGGCTTTCTCGACAACATTGATCTGTTCGAGCCCAGTTTTTTCGGCATGTCGCCGCGCGAAGCCGCCGGTGTTGACCCGCAGCAGCGCCTGCTGCTCGAAGTGGCCTCGGATGCGCTCGAAAACGCCGCCATCGCCGCCGACCAGCTCGATGGCAGCCTGACCGGTGTGTTCGTCGGCATCACGTCGATGGACTATTCGCAGCGCATCGACGTGGCCGACCCGGCGCGCAGCGACATCTACCTGGCCACCGGCACCGCGTTGAACGCCGCCGCCGGCCGGGTGTCGTTCACCTTTGGCCTGCGCGGGCCGTGCATGGCCATCGACACGGCGTGTTCGTCGTCGCTGGTGGCGATCCACACGGCCTGCCAGAGCCTGCGCAACCGTGAAAGCAACCTGGTGCTGGCCGGTGGCGTCAACGCCATCCTGTCGCCCGACCCGTTCGTGCTGATTTCCAAGTGGGGCATGTTGTCGCCGGACGGCCGCTGCAAGGCCTTCGATGCCTCGGCCAACGGCTTCGTGCGCGGCGAGGGCTGCGGCCTGATCGTGCTGGAGCGTTTGTCGGATGCGCTGGCCAACGGCCGGCGCATCCTGGCCGTCATTCCCGGCTCGGCCATCAACCAGGACGGCCGCTCCAGCGGCCTGACCGTTCCGAACGGCCTGGCCCAGCAAGAGGTGGTGCGCCAGGCGCTGGCCGCGGCCCGCCTGCAACCGATCGACGTGAGCTACGTGGAGGCGCACGGCACCGGCACCTCGCTGGGCGACCCGATCGAAGTGGAGGCGCTGGCGGCCGTGTACGGAGAAGGCCGCGCGTTGAGCCAGCCGTTCGAGGTGGGCTCGGTCAAATCGAACATCGGCCATCTGGAGGCGGCCTCGGGCGTGTGCAGCGTGATCAAGCTGGTGATGGCCTTGCGGCACCGGCAGATCCCGGCCAGCCTGCATGTCAGGCAGCTCACGCCGTCGATTCCGTGGGAGTCGATCCCGGTGCGCGTGAGCACCGAACTGCACGACTGGGTCGCGCCCGCCAATGGCCGGCGCATTGCCGGCGCCAGCGCGTTCGGCTTCAGCGGCATGAATGCGCATGTGCTGATCGAAGAAGCCCCTGCGGCGACCCGCGTCGCGCCGGTGCTGCGGCGGCCGCTGTTCTGCCTGCCGCTGTCGGCCAAGAACGACGCGGCACTGGCGGCACTTGCGACGCAGTTCGCCGATCACCTGCGGGATCATCCCGAGCAGTCGCTGGCCGACGTGTGCGCGACGGCGGCCGTTGGCCGCTCGCACTTGCAGTTGCGCACCGCGCTGGTGGCGCCCGACCGCGATGCGATGGTGCTGCAACTTCGCGCCGTGGCGTTGGGCAACAGCGCGGCCGCGCGTGGTGTTGTGGCGGCCAGCGGGCGCACCCGGGTGGCCTTCCTGTTCACCGGCCAGGGCGCGCAGTACGTCGGCATGGGCCGCGAGCTGTACGAGACCGAGCCCGTGTTCCGGGCCACGATCGACCGCTGCGCCGCGGTGCTCGACCCCTTGCTCGACCGGCCGCTGCGGGCGGCGATGTTCGAACCGACCGGCGGTGGCCTCGACCAGACCGGCTGCACGCAGCCGGCGCTGTTTGCCATCGAAGTGGCGCTCGCCGCGACCTGGCGCAGTTGGGGCATCGAGCCCAGCGTGGTCATTGGCCACAGCGTGGGCGAATTCGCGGCCGCCGTGGTCGCCGGTGTGTTCAGCCTCGAGGACGGCGCCCGCCTGATCGCGGCGCGCGGCCGGCTGATGCAGGCGCTGCCGGCCGGTGGAGCGATGGTGTCGGTGCAGGGGGACTCGGCCAGCGTGCTGCGCGAGGTGGCGGCGTTTGCCGACAGCGTGTCGGTGGCGGCGTTCAACGCGCCGGGCAACGTGGTGCTGTCCGGTGCCCGCGCCGAGGTCGACGCGATTGCCGCGCGGCTCGCGGCGCAAGGCCTGCGCACGCAGGCGCTGACGGTGTCGCACGCCTTCCATTCGCCGCTGATGGCGCCGATGGTCGACGAGTTCAGGCGCATCGCCGAACAGGTGAAACATGGCGCGCCGGCGCTGACCTGGATATCCAACCTCAGTGGCGCGCCGCTCGACTGGGCCGTATGGGGCTCGCGCATGGCCGAGTACTGGGCCCGCCATGTGCGCGAGCCGGTGGCCTTCGAGCGTGGCATCGAGGCGCTGGCGGCGACCGGTTGCGACGTCCACCTGGAGATCGGCCCGCACCCGACCTTGCTCAGCCTGGGCACGCTGTGCGTCCCGCCGGGCCGTGCGATCGAGTGGCTGCCTTCGCTGCGGCGCAACAAGCCGGCCTGGGAGCCGATGTTCGACAGCGTCGCCCGCCTGTACGTACGCGGCGCGCGCTTGACATGGAAGGCCGTGCAGGGCCCCGGTGTGTGCCACAGCCTGGCGCTGCCGACCTATCCGTTCCAGCGCCAGCCCTTCCTGATTTCATTCGCGTCCAAATCGCGCAAACCGGTGGGCGAATCGGTGCACGAGCTGCTCGGCGAGCGCCTGGCCGTGGCCGGTGTGGCGGCGCAGTTCGAGCGGGTGGTGGACAGCGCCAGCCCGGGCTGGGTCGCCGACCACCGCATCGCTTCGGAAGTGCTGATGCCGATGACGGCCTACCTTGAAGCGGCGCTGGCGGCAGCCCGACAGGTGGACCCGTTGGTCAGCGTGCTCGAATCGGTCGATGTCGGCGAACCGCTGCCGCTGCGCCAGGGCGAACAGCGTCTGATGCAGGTTTCGGTCGACAAGGCCCAGGCCGGATCGCCCGCGCGGGTGCGTGTGTTCAGCCGGGACGCCAAGCGCCAGGACGGCGAATGGTCGCTGCACGCCAGCGCAACGGTGAGGGCTGCAACAGACGAGCCAAGCGCCGTCGGCACGCCGCTGGCCGAGGTCGCCAGGGGTTTGACGAGCGAGATCGAGGTGACCCCGTTTTACGACAGGCTGCTCAAGCTCGGCGTCGATTTCGGACGCGGTTTTCGGGGCATGCGTCGCGCCTGGTTTGACGGCGTCGAGGCGCTCGGAGAGATCGAGCTCACCGAAGGCGTGGCGGCCGAGGCCGGCAAATACCTGATGCACCCGGCGCTGCTGGACGCCTGCTTGCATGTGTCGGCCGTGGCGATGGACAACCTGCCCGGCGCCGACGACGGCCGCATGTACCTGCCCATCGGTGTCGACCGCTATCACTGGTTCGGCGCGCCGACCACGGCGCTGCGCAGCCATGCCAAGGTGCGCCCACCCGCCATGCGGGGCGACATGCTGGTGCTCGACGTGCGCATCGAAACCCTGGACGGTCGGCCGATCGCCACGCTCGAAGGCCTGCGCTGCCGGCGTGCCAGCCGCGACATGTTCCGCCAGCGGGTTGAATCGCAGGTGGCCGGGTGGCTGTACGAGCTGGCATGGAAACCGCTGGCGCTGGTCGCCCCAGTCGCAGCCGCATCGGCGCCCGGCCGCTGGCTCATTCTTGACGACGGCGCCGGCCGCGGCGAGCGCCTGGCCGACGCCATCACGCAGCGTGGTGGGACCGCGCTGCGCGTGGTTCCCAAAGGCGCCGCCAGCCGCGGCGGCATTCAGCTCGACCCGGCCGAGCCGGGCGACTTTGCGGATGTGCTGGCCCTGGCCGGTGAAGGCGGCGCGCTCAGCGGCGTGGTGTCGCTGTGGCCGCTGCGCGTGCCCGCGCTGGGCGACGCGGATGTGCCCAGCGCCGGCCAGCGTTTCGGCACCGAGGCGGCGCTGTTGATGCTGCAGGCGCTGGCGCGCTCGGGCCTGGCGCCGGCGCCCCGGTTGTGGATCGTCACCCATGGCAGCCAGGTCGTCGACGGCACCGAGACGCTGCGCATCGAGCAGGCGCCGGTGGCCGGCCTGGCGCGTGTGGCCGCCACCGAGCATCCCGAGCTGCGGGTGACCCTGGTCGACCTGGACCCGCAGGCGACACCGAACGATGCCCGGCTGCTGGCCGACGAACTGCTGGCCGCCAGCGAAGAAACCCAGGTCGCGCTGCGCAAGGGTGTGCGCCATGTGGCGCGCCTGGCGCACAAGACCCGGCCGACCGCACTGCCGGTGGACGAGGCGCCGCTGCGGCTCAACATCGGCGAGCGCGGCACGTTGGAGAACCTGGCCATCGGCCCCGCCGAACGCCGCCCGCCCGGCCCCGGCCAGGTCGAGCTGCGGGTGCGTGCGAGCGGCCTGAACTTCCGCGACGTGCTCAGCGCCCTGGGCATGTACCCCGGCGAGATCCAGAATCTGGGCAGCGACTGTGCCGGCGAGGTGCTCGCCGTGGGCGAGGGCGTGACCCAATTTGCGCCGGGCGACCGGGTGGTGGCGATGGTCGAAGGCGCGTTCGCCAGCCACGCCACGACGCGCTGGGAATTCGTCGCGCCGCTGCCGGCCGGCGTGAGCTTCGAGCAAGGTGCGGCGATCCCGACCGCCTACCTCACGGCCGACATCACGCTCAACCACGTGGCCCACATGGCGCGGGGCGACCGCGTGCTGATCCATTCGGGCGCGGGGGGTGTGGGCATGGCCGCGATCGCGCTGGCGCAGCGGGCGGGCGCGGAAATCTTCGCCACCGCGGGCAGCGCAGACAAGCGCGAGGTGCTCAAGCAGCTGGGCGTGCACCATGTGCTCGATTCGCGCAGCACCTCGTTTGCCGACGACATTCAGCGCATCACCGGCGGCCAGGGTGTGCACATCGTGCTCAATTCGCTCGCCGGCGCGCTGCTGGACAAGAGTTTCGAGTGCCTGGCCGATGGGGGCGTGTTTTTGGAGATCGGCAAACGCGGCCTGTGGAGCCACGAGCGCGTGCAAGCACTGGGCCGCGGGATCCGCTATCACATCGTCGATTGCAACGACAACGCGCGCGATACACCGGCCATGGTGGGCGAAATCTTTTCGCGCGTGCTGCGCGAGATCGAGTCGGGCGTGCTGCCCTGGCTGCCGTGCACCACCTTCCCGTTCGAGCATGCGCCGGACGCGTTCCGCTACATGGCGCAGGCGCGCCACATCGGCCGCGTGGTGTTGCGCCATGCGGCTGGCACTGCCCGCGCGGCGCAGCCGATCACGGCCGACGCCACCTACCTCGTCACCGGCGGCTTGAAGGGGCTGGGCCTGCTGGCGGCGCAGTGGCTGGCGGGCGAGGGCGCGCGCCACCTGCTGCTGGCCGGCCGCAGCGAGCCGGACGCCACGGCACGCGCCGCGCTGGCCGCGCTGCGGGCCGACGGCGTGCGGGTGCACAGCGTGGCGGCCGATGTGGCAACAGTGGCCGGCGTCGATCGCATCATGGCGGCGCTGGCCGATGGTTTGCCGCGGCTCGGCGGTGTGATTCACGGCGCCGGCGTGCTCGACGACGGTGTGCTGGCCAAACAGACGGCGGCACGCTTTGCCGCCGTGATGGGCCCCAAGGCCGACGGTGCGTGGCGCCTGCACCGGGCTTTCGAGGCGCATGGCCATGCGCCGGACTTTTTTGTCCTGTACTCGTCGTTGTCGGCGGTGTTCGGCGCGGCGGGCCAGGGCAACTACGTGGCGGCCAATGCCTTCCTCGACGCCTTGGCCCACCAGCGCCGCGAGCGCGACCTGCCCGCCACCAGCGTGAACTGGGGTGCCTGGAGCGACATCGGCATGGCCGCGCGGGGCCATGCCGCCACGCGCGCCGGCGCCCAGGGCCTGGCGCCGCTGTCGCCGGTCGAGGGCATGCAGGCGCTGGGGGTGGTGCTGCGCGATGGTGTGGCGCAGGTGTCCGTGGCCCCGGTCGACTGGGCGCTGATCGGACGGCAATTCGGCGCCATGCCGGCGCCGCCGTTGCTGCGTGAGCTTGTCGCCGAGGCGAACAGCCGCGCCGGCAACCAGCGTGACAGTGCGACCCCCCGGCCCAGCCGGATCGACTTCGGCGCGCTCGAACCCGCCGCGCGCCCACCGCAAATCCTTGCCATGGTGCGGCGTGAACTGGCCACGGTGCTTGCGCTCAGCGGATCGCCCGACTCGATCGCGCTCGATCAGCCGTTCTCGAGCCTCGGGCTCGATTCGCTCACCGCAGTGGAGTTGCGCAACCGCTTGCAGCAGGCCCTGGGCCGCAACGTGCCGGCCACCGCCGCCTTCGATTGGCCGACCGTGGCCGACATGGCGCAGCACCTCGACGCCCTGTTCGACGACGCACCCCGGCGTGTCGGCGCGGCTGAAGACGACGCTGAAAAGGCAAACCGGGAGGAGCTGAGCCTGTGACCAGCACCGCCGGCTTGATGGAGCGTTTGCGAGAGCTCGACATCCGCCTCGCGCTGGATGGCGATCGGCTGGCCGTCAACGCGCCCAAGGGCGCCATCACACCGGCCTTGCGGGAAGAGCTGGGGCGCCGCAAGGACGAGGTCAAGGCGTACCTGAAGGCGTTGTCCGGTAGCGCAGCGCCGCCGCGGCGCGAACCCGCCCCGGCGCTGCAGCGGGTGGTCCGCAGTGCCGAGATGCCGGTCTCGCACACCCAGCAGCGCCTGTGGTTCATCAAGCAGATGGACCCGCTGAGCCACGCCTACAACATTCCCGCCGGGCTGCGCCTGAAAGGCAGGCTCGACGTGGCGCTGCTGCAGCGCACGCTGGACGACCTGGTGAGCCGGCACGAAAGCCTGCGCACCCGTTTTGTGTCGGTCGACGGCACGCCGCGCTGCGCGGTCGAGGCCCACGCGACGGCGACGCTGGAGCACATCGACGTCAGCCACCTGGCGGGCGCCGAGCGCGAGGCGGCCGCGTTGCGCGCGGTGCTGGCGGTCGAGCGGCGCCCGTTCGACATCGCGCGTGCGCCGCTGCTGCACACGGCGCTGGTGCGTTTGGCCAGCGAGCTGCACATGTTCGTGCTGGTGTTCGATCACATCGTCGCCGACGGTTTGTCGCTGGGCATCTTTCTGCACGAGTTCCAGGCGCTGTACACGCGGCACGTGAACGGCACCGGCGCGGCATTGCCCGAGTTGCCGGTGCAGTACCTCGACTATGCGGAATGGGAGCGGCGCTGGTTCGCCACCGGTGAAATCGACGATCACCTGGCGTTCTGGAAAACCCAGCTGGCGGCATTGCCGGCGATGCTGCAGTTGCCGACCGACCGGCCGCGCCCGCCGGTGCAGTCGGCTCGGGGCACTCGCGCTGTCATGCAGTTGCCGGTGGCGCTGGGCCAGCAGCTCAAGGCGCTCGCGCGCAGCGAGGGCGCGACGCTGTTCATGCTGCTGATGGCGGCGTTCCAGGTGCTGCTGCACCGCCACACCGGCGAGACCGACCTGGCGGTAGGTACAGCCATCGCCAACCGAAACCGCTCGGAAGTCGAGCGTGTGATCGGCTTCTTTGCCAACAACATCGTGCTGCGCGGCGACCTGTCGGGCAACCCCTCGGTGCGCGAACTGATCGCGCGTGTGCGCGACACAGCGCTGAAGGCCTATGCCCACCAGGACATGCCCTTCGACATGCTGGTGGATGCGCTGACGACACGCCGCGAACTCGACCACGCGCCGCTGTTCCAGGTGATGTTTGTGTTGCAGCACATCAGCCTCACCGGCTTGGAGTTGCCCGGGCTGGTGTGCGACACGATGGAGTCGACGGTGCAGACCGCGCGCTTCGATCTCGCCGTCGATGTGTTCGACCTGGCCCAGGGCCTGCGCGTCTACTTCGAATACAACACCGACCTGTTCGACGCGGCCACGATCGAGCGCATGCAGGCGCACTACCAGCGCCTGCTCGAGGGTGTGGTGGCGCAGCCCGATGCGCGCATTGGCGAGTTGCCGATGCTTTGCGGCGACGAGCTGAAGCAGCGGCTGGCCTGGAACCGCAGCGCGGCGGCCGCGCCCGACGCCCAGACCGTGCACAGCCTGTTCGAGACGCAGGTCGAACGCACGCCCGATGCGGTGGCATTGCGCTTCGAGGACACGACGCTGAGCTATGCCGAACTGAACGCACGGTCCAACCGGCTCGCGCACCACCTGCGCTCGCTCGGTGCCGGCGCTGAGTCCCTGGTCGGGGTCTGGATGGAACGCTCGGCCGACATGGTGGTGGCCTTGCTCGGCGTGCTCAAGGCCGGCGCTGCCTATGTGCCGCTGGACCCGGCGTTCCCCAAGGACCGCATTCACTTCATGATGACCGACGCCGAGTTGGCGGTGGTGATCACGCAATCGAAGCTGGCGCAGACGCTGGGAGCCGACGGGCCGCGCGCGGTGTGCCTGGACGGCGACCCGGCCGCGCTGGCGCGGCACAGCGCCGACAACCCGCCGCCGCTGGCCGAGGCGGGCGACCTCGCCTACGTCATCTACACCTCGGGCTCCACCGGCCGGCCCAAGGGCGTGATGCTGGAGCACCGCTCGGTGCTGAACTTCCTGCGCTCCATGCAGCGCGAGCCGGGCATCACGGCGGCCGACCGGTTCGTGTCGGTCACGACCTTGTCGTTCGACATTGCCGGGCTTGAAATCCACGGCCCGCTGACGGTGGGCGGCACCGTGGTGCTGGCGTCGCGCACCACCGCGCTGGACGGCGTGCGCCTGGCCGAATTGCTCGACCGCTCCGAAGCCACGCTGCTGCAAGCCACGCCGGCCACCTGGCAATTGCTGCTCGACGGCGGCTGGCGCGGCCGGCCCGGCCTGAAGATGCTGTGCGGCGGCGAGGCCCTGCCGCGCGAACTGGCCGCCAGGCTGCTCGGCCTGCCGGGTGAACTGTGGAACCTGTACGGCCCGACCGAGACCACGATCTGGTCGACGCTGTGGCGGGTGACGGACAGCTCGCGCGCCATCCCGATCGGCCGGCCGATTGCCAACACCCAGGTCCATGTGCTGGAGCCGTCGGGCCTGCCGGCGCCGATCGGCGTCAGCGGCGAGTTGTACATCGGCGGCGCCGGCCTGGCGCGCGGCTACCGCAACCGCGACGACCTGAGCGCCCGGATGTTCGTCACGCTCGACCTGGCCGGCATTGGCCCCACGCGGCTGTACCGCACCGGCGACGTGGTGCGCTACCTCGCCGACGGCCGGCTCGAGTTTGTCGGCCGGCGTGACCAGCAGGTCAAGGTGCGCGGTTTTCGGATCGAGCTCGGCGAGATCGAGACGGTGCTGGCCACGCACCCGGGCCTCAAGGCGTGCGTGGTGCATGTGCGCGAAGACACGCCGGGCGACCAGCGCCTGGTGGCCTATGGCGTGACCACCCCGGGTGTGCCGTTTGAAGCGGACGAAGCGCGCGCGACGCTGCGCCAGCAACTGCCCGAGTACATGATTCCCAACCTGTTCGTCACGCTCGATGCGCTGCCGCTCACGCCCAACGGCAAGGTTGATCGCAAGGCCTTGCCGGCGCCGCAGGCGGCCGCGCCGAGCGCTTCGGAAGAGACCAGCGAAGCCTTGATGACGCCGGTGCAGCGCCAGGTGGCGCGGCTGTGGCGCGAGGTGCTGCGGCTCGAACGGGTCGGCCTGCATGCCAACTTCTTCGACCTGGGCGGCCATTCGCTGCTGCTGGTCAAGCTGCAGTCGGCGCTGCAGCGCGAGTTCGGCCGCGAGCTGCCGCTGGTGGAGTTGTTCCAGCGCACCACGGTGGCGGCGCAGGCCGAGCGTTGCGCGGCGCCGGTCGCGTCCGATGCCGTTTTGAAGCGCGCGCAGGCGCGTGCCGCGAGACAGATCCAGGGATGATCCGATGAGCGCCAGCGACAAGTTTCCTTCCCACGCGGTGGCCATCGTCGGCATGGCCGGGCGCTTCCCCGGCGCGAGCGACCTCGACGCGTTCTGGAACAACGTCAAGGACGGCGTCGAGTCGTTGACGCCGTTCAGCGACGCCGAACTCGATGCCGCCGGCGTGACCCCGGCGCAGCGCGCCCATCCGAACCACGTGCGTCGTGGCACGGTGCTCGAAGGTGCGGATCTGTTCGATGCCGCGTTCTTCGGCCTGTCGCCGCGCGAAGCGCAGATCGTCGACCCACAGCAGCGCATCTTCCTCGAATGCGCCTGGGAGGCGCTGGAGCATGCCGGCTACGCGCCGGGGGCGATCGAGCGGGCGGTCGGCGTGTATGGCGGCGCGACGATGAACACCTATTTGATCTCGCAGATCCTGCGTGATCCGGCGCTGGCGGCGGCGGTCGGCGGCTACCAGCTGATGCTTGGCAACGACAAGGATTTTCTGTGCACCCGGGTCTCGTACAAGCTGGACCTGCGCGGCCCCGGCATGACGATCCAGACCGCCTGCTCGACCTCGCTGGTGGCGGTGCAGGTGGCTTGCCGCGCGCTTGAGCGCCATGAGTGCGACATGGCCTTGGCGGGCGGTGTGTCGGTGTCGTTCCCGCAGCAGGCCGGCTACCTGTACCAGGAAGGCATGATCCTGTCGCCCGACGGCCACTGCCGGCCGTTCGACCAGGCGGCGCGCGGCACACGCCCCGGCGCGGGCTGCGGCATCGTGGTGCTGAAGCGGCTGGCCGATGCGCTGGCCGACCGCGACACCATCCATGCGGTGATCCGCGGCGCGGCGATCAACAACGACGGTGCCGGCAAGGCCGGCTTCACCGCGCCCAGCGTGGACGGCCAGGTCGAGGCCATCGCGATGGCGCAGACGCTGGCCGGCGTAGCTCCGCGCAGCATCGGCTACATCGAGGCCCATGGCACGGGCACGCCGCTGGGCGACCCGATCGAGATCGCCGCGCTGACGCAGGTCTTCCGCGCCTCGACAAGCGATGTGGGCTTTTGCCGGCTCGGTTCGCTCAAGGCCAACCTGGGCCACCTGGATGCCGCGGCCGGTGTGGCCGGTCTGATGAAGGCCGTGCTGGCGCTCCAGCACCGGCACATTCCACCGCTGCTTCATTTCACGGCGCCCAATCCGCAACTCGATCTGGAGCGCAGCCCGTTCGCCGCCAGTGCCGCCGGCCGTGCCTGGCCGAGCGGCGACACGCCGCGCCGCGCGGGGGTCAGCTCGTTCGGCATCGGCGGGACCAACGCGCACGTGGTGCTTGAAGAGGCGCCGGCCGTCGAGGCCACGCCACCAGCCCAGGGGGCGCAGTTGCTGGTGGTGTCGGCGCGCACCGGGGCGGCGCTCGACGCCGCGGCGCAGCGCCTGGCCGTCCACCTGGCCGCCCACCCCGAACAAGCGCTGGCCGACGTCGCCTGGACGCTGCAAAGCGGCCGCCGTGCCTTTGCCCACCGGCGCGTCGTGGTGGCCGGCGCTGCCGCTCAGGCGATTGAACGTTTGACAGACCCGCAGCGGCCGCCGGCGCACGGCGCGGTGCACGAGGGGGGCGATCGACCGGTGGCATTCCTGTTCAGCGGCCAGGGCAGCCAGTTTGCCGGCATGGGCGCCGGCCTGTACCGCGGCGAGCCGGTTTACCGCGCCGCGATCGACCACTGCGCCGAGCTGCTGCGCGGGCCGCTGGCGCGCGACCTGCGCGACGTGTTGTTCGCGCCCGCCGGCGACACGGTGATCCATCAAACCCGCCTGGCGCAGCCGGCGCTGTTCGCCACCGAATACGCGCTCGCCATGCTGTGGCGGCAATGGGGCGTGCGGCCGGCGGCGATGCTCGGCCACAGCATTGGCGAGTACGTGGCGGCGCACCTGGCGGGGGTGATGTCGCTGAATGATGCGCTGGCGCTGGTGGCCGCGCGCGGGCAGTTGATGCAGGCCATGCCGCCCGGCGGCATGGCCGCGGTTCACCTGGGCGCCGACGAACTGGCGCGCTGGCTCGAGGCCACCGAGGGCGCGGTCGAGATCGCGGCGGTCAACGCGCCGGAGTTGTGCACCATCGCCGGTCCGGCCGACGCGTTGGCGGCGTGCCTGGCGCGGCTGCAGTCGGCCGGCATCGAGACGCGGGCGCTGCACACCTCGCACGCGTTCCACTCGGCCATGATGGCGCCGGTGCTCGCGCCGTTCACGGCGCTGGTGGAGAAAGTGGCGTTGTCGGCGCCGACGCTGCCCTACGTGTCGAACCTCACCGGCCAGTGGATCACGCCGCAGCAGGCCACGTCGCCGGCCTACTACGCCGAGCACCTGCGCCGCGGCGTCAAGTTTGCGGCCGGTGTTCGCACGCTCGCGGCCGACCCGGCTTTGCATCTGCTGGAGGTCGGCCCGGGCCAGGCGCTGACCGCGCTGGCGCGGCTCGGCCTCGGCCGGGACGGCCCGCGCCGGGTCAGCGCCTCGTTCGGTCCGGTGCGCGACGAACGCGATGATGTTGACGCATTGCGCGCGGCGGCCGGGCGCCTGTGGCTTGCCGGCGCAGCGTTGCACTGGGCCGGCCTGCACGGCGCATCGGCGCCGCGCCATGTGCCGTTGCCAACCTATCCATTCGAGCGCAAGCGGCATTGGATTGATGCGCCGAGCGCGGTTGCGGCCGACCCGGCACGGCCCGTGCGCATGGAGCCTCGAACCGAACCGGCCGCCGGGCGAGGGGTCGACGACTGGTTCTGGGTGCCCTCGTGGCAGCGCTCGGTGGCGCTCTCGGCGCTTGATTCTTCCGCTGGACATGCCCCAGGCCGCTGGCTCGTGTTCCATGACCGAAGCGCGGCGGCCCTGGCGCTGGTGGATGCGCTGCGTGGCCAAGGCGCAGAGGTGGTCAGCGTGTTGCCGGGCTCCGTGTTCGAGCGGGCCGCACCGAGCCGGTTCGCCATCATTCCGGATCGCCTGGAGGACTACGAGCGACTGCTGGGGGAGGTGCTCCAAACCCATGGCGGGCTGGATTGCATCGCTCATCTGTGGAATGTTTCCGCGCCAGCCGAAGTCGACGTCATCACGGGCCTGGCCGCCAGCCGTGCGCTGGGTTTCTACAGCCTGTTGGGTCTGGCTCGGGCGTTGGCAAAGCTTCCACTGGCCTCGCCGCTGCCCGTGCTGGCAGTCACCAGCGAGCGTGAATCTGTTCTGGGCATCGAGCCGGTTCGGCCTGACCGTTCCTTGCTGCTCGGACCGGTCTACCTGATGCCCATCGATGTGCCCGCTTTGCGTTGCCGGACCATCGATCTGTGGAGTCACGAATGGCAGCCTGAACTGGCAGCGCGGCTGGCCATCTGCCTGCGCGCCGAGGCGGCGCAGCCCGATTCAGACCCGGTGGTGGCGTACCGGGGCGGTTACCGGTGGACGCCGGTGTTGCAGCACCGCAAGCTGCAGACCCATGATGCGGCGCTGCCCCTGCGTCGTGGCGGGACCTACCTGGTCACCGGGGGTACCGGCGGCATCGGCCTGACGATCGCGGCCTACTTGGCGCAGACATGGGGCGCCCGCCTCGTGCTGACGTCCCGCTCGGCGCTTCCGGACAAGAGCCAATGGGAGGAGATGCTCGCCGACGATCGCACGCCGCCCGCGCTGAAGGCGCGCCTGCGCGGTGTGCGCGAGATCGAAGCGATGGGCGTCGACGTTCTGCTGTGCGTGGCGGATGCCAGCAATGAAGTGGAGATGAAGGCGGTGGTTGAATCGGCGGACGCGCGATTCGGTGCGATTCACGCGGTCGTGCATGCGGCTGGCTTGCTTGGAACCGGCTCCATGCTCGACAAGCCCGTTTCAGACATCGAGGCGGTGCTGCGGCCCAAGGTCGAGGGCACTTGGGTGATCGATCATGTTCTGGCCGGTCGAGGGCTCGACTTCATGCTGCTTTGCTCGTCCATCAGCACGGCATTCGGATCGCAAGGGATGAGCGACTATTCGGCGGCCAATGCGTTCCAGGATGCATTCGCCAGAGCAGGGCGGGCGCGTTCGACCCGGCGTGTCATATCCGTCGGCTGGGACTCCTGGCGCGAGGTCGGATTTGCCGCGGCGCTCGGCGACGGCAGCTCCCACGCCACGCTGCGGCATGCGATCCGGCCGCGTGAAGGGGTTCAGGCGCTGTGCCGAGTCCTGGCCAGCGAACACCCCCACGTTTATGTCACGCGCCAAGACATGGCTGAGGTACTGCGCAGTGTTGAGGCGATGACGGCGTGGATGCGAATGGACAGGCAGCGCGGGCTGGCTGGCGACGCCGCGGCAAGCGACGGCGCGCTCGATCCGATCGGCCATGCCCGGGGGCATCCGCGGCCAGGCCCGGCGCCTGCCCTTGCGCAGACCGACATCGAGGCGCGGATCTCGGCCATCTGGACCGAGCTGCTCGGCGTGGAGGGCGTTGGCCTGGATGCAGACTTCTTCGATCTCGGCGGGCACTCGCTGCTGGCCACACGCGTGCTGACCCACATCGAGGATTCGTTGCGTGTCCGGTTGACGCTGCGTGACTTGTTTGAGGCACCCACCGTTCGTGGCCTGTCCGCCAAGGTCGCTGCGCAGCTGTCGACCCCGGGCCAGCCCGGCCCGACCAGCGAGGAAGATCGCGAGGAGATCGAGTTTTGAATGCCGGGGAGTTGTTGGCGCATCTCGACGCGCTCGGTGTCGTCCTGACAGATGACCAGGGCAAGCTGCGTGTCAATGCCGCGCGCGGGCAGCTGGACGAGGTGCTCAAGGCCGCGATCGGTGAGCACAAGCGTGAGTTGCTTGAGTTGCTGGCCCGGCGCGCGGCGCGCACCTTCACGCCAAGCGAGCCCATCGTGCCCATGGCGCGCGATGGAATTCTGCCTCTGTCCTACTTCCAGGAACGTTTGTGGGTGATGCAACAACTCGATCCCGAGTCGACGGTCTACAACCTGGTCGCGCTGTGGCCCGCCCCCGAGACCACCGACGTGGCGGGCCTGCTCGCGGCCATTGATGCGGTTGTCTCGCGCCACGAGATTTTGCGAGCCACCTTTGTCGACACGGGTGGATCACCCGCGGTGCAGCTGCTTGAACCGCCGACGGCACGCGCCGATGTCGTCGATCTGCGCGAGGTGGCGCCGGCCGATCAGAAACTGCGCATCGGTGCCGATGCGCAGGCCGCGACGCATCAACCCTTCGTGCTGGCGAAAGAAGCGCCTGCGCGCTTCACGGTCTATCGCGTGGGTGAGATGCGGGCAGTCGTGTTGCTGGCGGTGCACCACATCGCGGTGGACGCATGGTCGATCGGCCTGTTGAGGAATGAGATCGCCGGGCTGTGTGGCGGGGGGGCGGCGGCACCTGGCAACGAACCCCAATACATCGACTACGCCGCCTGGCATCGCCGCGCACAGGATCCCGGGGCCATTGGCGCCGACCTGGATTGGTGGGCCGAGAAACTCAAGGGCGCCCCGGCCTTGTCGGTCTTCCCATCCGATCGGCCGCCTTCGGCCCGCGCCATCGGAGCCGCGCTCGACTTCTTCTGGGACGCCGGGCTTTGCGCCGGTGTGCGCGCCCTGGCACGCGACGCGGGAGCGACGGTTTACATGGCGCTGCTGGCCGCATGTGCCGTCGTGCTGCGCGCTCACACCGGGCAGTCGGACATCGTGCTCGGCAGCCCAATGGGGGTGCGCGACCGGCCTGAGCTGGAACGGATGATCGGGCCGTTTGTGAACGTGCAGTTGGTGCGCCTGCGGTTTGAGGACGACCCCGGCTTTGAGGAGCTTGTGCGGCGCGCCCGCAACGCGCTGCTGGACGCGCATGCGCATCGCCAGGTGCCGCTGGAAATGCTGGTCGAACGGCTCAAGCCGGTGCGCTCGCTCAACCACTCGCCGCTGTTCCAGGTGGCGGTGGTGCAGCACAACGCCGCGCCGCAAGGCGATGTGTCGATCACCAGCGGCGGTGCGTTGCACGAGCTGACCTGGTTCTTCCGCGAGGTCGACGGCCGCATCGTCGGCAGCTTCGAGTACCGCGCCGACCTGTTCAGCGCCGAAGCCATCGGCCGCATTGCCTCGCAGTTGCAGGCGCTGCTGCGCGCGGCGGTGGCCGACCGCCACCGTCCGGTCAGCGGGTTGCCGTTGTTGAGCGCCGATGAACGGCAGCGCTTGCTGCTGGAGTTCAACCCCAGCGCGGTCGCGCTCGACGGCGTGCTGTTGGCGCGCCAGGTCGAACACCAGGCCGCGGCCACGCCGGAGCGCATCGCCGTCGCGTTCGAGGGCCAGACGCTGGCCTATGCGGGCCTGAACCGCCAGGCCAACCAACTGGCGCGCCACCTGCGCGGTGCCGGCGTCGGGCCGGGTGAACTGGTGGGCGTGTGCATGGATCGTTCGCCGGCGCTGCTGGTGGCGCTGCTGGCGGTGCAAAAGTCGGGTGGTGCTTATGTGCCGCTGGACCCGGCCTTCCCGGCCGAGCGGCTGGCCTTCATGCTGCAGGACAGCGGCGCCCGGGTGCTGCTCACGTCGGGTGATGCCGCCTCGGCCATCGAGCCGCCCGCCGGTGTGTGCTGCATCGATCCGGTGGCACTGGCCACCACGTTGGCGGCGCTCGACGGGCGCGATCTTGACCCGCACGGCAGCGCGGACGATCCGGCCTACGTGATCTACACGTCCGGTTCCACCGGCCGCCCCAAGGGCGTGACGGTGCCGCACGGCGCGCTGGCCAATTTCCTCGGCTCGATGCGGCGCGAGCCGGGCCTGCGCGCGGACGACGTGCTGGCCGCGGTCACGACCATCTCGTTCGACATCGCCGGGCTGGAGCTGTACCTGCCGCTGATCTGCGGCGCCCGCATCGAGCTGGTGTCGCGCGACACGGCCAGCGACGGCGCGGCGCTGGCCGAGCATCTGAATGCCTGCGGCGCCACCGTGCTGCAGGCCACCCCGGCCACCTGGCGGCTGCTGCTCGAAGCCGGCTGGCGGCCGGCGCGCCCGTTGCGCGCCTTCTGTGGCGGCGAGCCGCTGCCGCGTGAGCTGGCCGATGCGCTGCTCGCCCACGCGCACGAGGTGTGGAACCTGTACGGCCCGACCGAGACCACGATCTGGTCGACGCTGGAGCGTGTGCGCCACTCGCCCGAGCCGGTGAGCATCGGCAAGCCGATCGCCAACACCCAGGTCTATGTGCTGGACGGTCAGGGCGAGCCGGTGCCGATCGGCGTGCCCGGCGAACTCTGGATCGGTGGCGCCGGCGTGGCGCTGGGCTACCACCGGCGGCCCGAACTCAGCGCCGAACGATTTGTCCCGGACCGCTTTTCCGCGCGCCCGGGTGCGCGCCTGTACCGCAGCGGCGACCTGGCGCGCTGGGACGCGCAAGGCCGGCTGCACCACCTGGGCCGGCTGGACCACCAGGTGAAGATTCGCGGCTTTCGCATCGAGCTGGGCGAGATCGAGGCCAGCCTGTCGGCCCACCCCGCGGTGCGCCAGGCGGTGGTCATGGGCCGCGAGGCCGGGCCGGCCGATCTGCGCCTGGTGGCCTACATCGTGTTCCAGCCGGGTGAAGACCTCACGGCAAGCGATGTGCGCCGGCACCTGCGGCGCAATCTGCCCGACTACATGATCCCGTCGCTGGTGGTGGCGGTCGACGAGATCTCGCTCACCCCCAACGGCAAGGTCGACCGCGCCGCGTTGCCCGATCCGTTCAAGAACGCGGTGCAGGCCAAGCGGTCGTTCGTGGAGCCCGCGCCCGGCGCCGAACAGTTGATGGCCAGCATCTGGTGCGAGATCCTGCAGGTCGAGCGGGTCGGCGCGGAGGACAACTTCTTTGACCTCGGCGGCCACTCGCTGCTGTCATTGCGCGTCGCTGCCGCGGTGCACAAACAACTCGGCTGGCGCATGGACGCGCGCACGCTGTTTTTCCAGGACTTGCGCCAGGTCGTCGCCATCGCGGCGGCGGGCCAGGGCGGGGCGGGCAGGCCATGAGCCCGTTTTTTTTCGGCCAGAGTTCGCGCCGGCTGTTCGGCCTGTACACGCCGGCCCGCGCGGTGGGTGGCAAACAGCGCGGCATTGTGTTGTGCCACCCCTGGGGCCAGGAGTACCTGCGTGCGCACCGCAGCATGTGCCGGCTGGGCAACATGCTGGCCGATGCCGGCCATCATGTGCTGCGCTTCGACTACTTCGGCACCGGCGACTCCGCGGGCGACATGACCGAGGCCAGCCTGGCGGGCTGGCAGTCGGACGTGCAGACGGCGATCGACGAGTTGAAAGACATGGCGGGCCTGAACCGCGTGAGCCTGCTCGGCCTGCGTCTGGGCGCCACGCTGGCGGCGCAGGCGGCGGCGCAAAGGCGCAAGGATGTCGACGCCGTGGTGCTGTGGGATCCGGTCGTGTCGGGGCGCGACTACCTGGCCGAATTGTGCGAAACCGACGTACAGGTGCTGCCCCGTGCGGCGCAGGCGGGCGGCGGCCTGGAACTGCTGGGATTTCCGATGGTCGACACATTGTCCAGGCAAGTGGCTGCGCTCGACCTCGCGAGCCAGGTTGCCGGCCTGCCGGCGCGCAGCGTGGTTGTCGTGTCCGCGGCGCTGCCATCGCACACCGGGCTGCGCGCGGCGCTGCAACAGGCGGGCGACGGGCGGATCTTCTTGGAGGCGGTCGCGGGCCTGCCGGCCTGGCTGGAAGACCGCGATTCCGGCGCCGGCGCGGTGCCGGTCAGGGTGCTGCAGCGGATCGTGGAGTGGTTGGGTTGATGATGAACAGGCTTGCCGAGCAGGCGCTCGTGCTGGGGGCGCGCAAATCACTCGTCGGGGTCGTGACTCCCGCGGTCGCGCCCGCGCGCCGGCCGCAGGCGCCGTTCATCGTCATCCTCAACGCCGGCATCATCCATCGTGTCGGCCCCAACCGCATGCATGTGGCGCTCGCCCGGGTGCTGGCCGCAGCCGGCTTCAGCGTGCTGCGCTTCGACCTGTCGGGGCTGGGTGACAGTGAGGCGCGTGACGACGGGCTGGCGCCGCTGGAGGGCAACCTGGCCGACATCCGCGAAGTGATCGACATGCTGCAGGCCACGCGACAAGTGCGCCGCGTGGTGCTGGTGGGCCTGTGCTCGGGCGCCGACCATTCGGTGATCTACGCCGCCTCCGACCCGCGCGTGGCCGGCGTGGTGCTGCTCGATCCATCGATCCCCCGCACCTTGCGCTATTACGTTCACCACTACAGCAGCCGCGTGTTGCAGCTGAGTTCATGGCTGAACCTGGTGAGCGGCAGCCACCCGCTCTGGCTCGGCCTGAAGCGGCGCGCCGCGCACTTGCCGCAAGCGCCCGCCGCCGAGGCCCAACAGCTGACCATCGAGCATCCGCAGGTGCGCGCCTATCTGCAAAATGCCTACGGCCGCGCCCTGGCCCAAGGGGTGCAATTTCTGGCCGTGCTGACCGGTGGCGTCGAGCGCCGGCACAACCAGCGCCGGCAACTGCTGGACGCCTTCCCCCAACTGGCCTTCGGGTCGCAGTTGCGGCTCGAATACTTCAAGGACTCCGACCACACGTTCACCTCCGAAGCCAGCCGCGCGCGCGTGATCGGCCTGATCGAGGAATGGGTGCGCAGCACCTGCTTCGAGCCCTCGGCCCAGCAGGCCCATCACGACACCGCGTGAGCTTGCGGGCGTTCCCGTCTCGGCGGACTCGGGCTTCCCCGTTTGACGCTGCCGGCCCCTCGCCGGGTGGGGTTTTCGACCAGGATCAGAATCAAGCGCGAGTGCCCGGGCGGCGAGCCGGGCGCCCGTTTCCCCCACGTTTTCTGGAGACGAGGATGCAGATCCATCCACGCAGTTTGTTTCTCTGGTGCATTGCCGCGCTGGCGGTCTCAAGCGCGGCGGCGGGCACGGTCAGTGTGTCGTTTGTCAACGCCCCGGGGTTTGCCGACGCCAGCGCCACGGCCTGGGACAAGGGCGCCAACCAGCGGGCACTGGCCGGCCACCTGCGGGCGCTGGGCCAGCGCCACCTGGCGGCGGGCCAGGTGCTCAAGGTCGAGATGCTGGACCTCGACCTGGCCGGGACAACGCGGCCCTCGCGCCACACTGGCCACGACCTGCGAATCGTTCGCGGCATGGCCGACGCGCCGCGCATCAGCCTGCGTTACACGCTGGAGGAGGGCGGCCAGCCGCTGCGAAGCGGCGAAGAATCGTTAACCGACGTCAACTACGGCCGCGGCCTCAGCCACGCGAGCGGCGCCGACCCGCTGCGCCATGAGAAGCGGATGCTCGATGACTGGTTCAAGCAGCGCTTCAACTAGGCGGCTCTCGCTGGGCGCGCCCATCGAGCCGGGCGCAAGTTTTTTTGCTACGCTTCGCGGCTTCGGGTTCATCACAACGCACGCCAATCGAGGTCGCCCATGAGCACAGTCTCTTTCCAGGAATTCGAAACCACCGCGCGAGCGCAGGGCTTCGACGAAGTTGTCGAGCGGCAATGGAAGCCGCTCACGGTGCTGGGCGCGCACGAACATCCGTTTGATGTCAAGGCGCTCGTGGTCCAGGGCGAGCTGTGGCTCTCCGTCGGCAGCGACATCCGGCATCTGCGATCCGGCGACGCGTTCGAGCTCGAGCGCGCTGTTCCGCATGCCGAGCGCTACGGGGATGAAGGGGCCACCTTCTGGGTCGCCCGGCGCCATGCCGGCGTGGTGGGCGGCTGACACCCGAAGTTCGTTTTCCGGCAGGTCCATGCCGGCCGCCGGCCTGGAACTTGTCGCCCCGCCTGGTGCGGCATTCACCGGTAGCATGGGCCGGGCATCGCGCCCATGAAGCCCAGGCCCCTCGACCATGAAGCACCCCGCCCAGCACGACCACTCCGAGATCCGCGACGCGATCCGGGCACTGTGCGCCGACTTTCCGGACGCCTACTTTCGCAAGATCGACGAACAGCGCGCTTACCCCGAGGCTTTTGTCGATGCGCTGACGAAGGCCGGCTGGATGGCCGCGCTGATCCCGCAGGCCTACGGCGGCTCGGGGCTGGGGATCGTCGAGGCCTCGGTGATCATGGAAGAGATCAATCGCAACGGCGCCAACGCCGGCGCCTGCCACGGGCAGATGTACAACATGAACACGATCCTGCGCAACGGCTCGGAGGCGCAGAAACAGCGCTACCTGCCGCGCATCGCGGCCGGCGAGTTGCGCATCCAGTCGATGGGCGTCACCGAACCCGGCACCGGCAGCGACACGACCCGGCTCAAGACCAGCGCGGTCCGGCGCGGCGACCGCTACGTCATCAACGGCCAGAAGGTGTGGATTTCACGGGTTCAGCACAGCGACATGATGATCCTGCTGGCGCGCACCACGCCGCTGGCCGAGGTGACGAAAAAATCGCAGGGGCTGTCGTGTTTCCTGGTCGACCTGAAGCAGGCCATCGGCCACGGGCTGTCGGTTCGGCCGATCCTCAACATGGTCAACCATGAAACCAACGAGCTGTTTTTCGACAACCTGGAAATCCCGGCCGACAACCTGATCGGCGAAGAAGGCCAGGGCTTCAAGTACATCCTGGACGGGCTCAACGCCGAGCGCATGCTGATCGCGGCGGAGTGCATCGGCGACGGCCACTGGTTCATCGAGCGCGCCACCCGGTACGCCCGCGAGCGCGTCGTCTTCGGCCGGCCGATCGGTGTGAACCAGGGGGTGCAGTTCCCGATCGCCGAGGCCCACATGGAAATCGAAGCGGCGAACCTGATGCGCTATCGCGCCTGCGAACTGTTCGATGCGCACCAGCCCTGCGCAGCAGAGGCCAACATGGCCAAGCACCTGGCCGCCAAGGCATCGTGGGAAGCGGCCAACGTGTGCCTGCAGACGCACGGCGGGTTCGGCTTCGCGTGCGAATACGACATCGAACGCAAGTTCCGCGAGACCCGGCTGTACCTGGTGGCGCCGATCTCGACCAACCTGATCCTGAGCTACGTGGCTGAACACGTGCTCGGGTTGCCGAGAAGCTATTGATGCGCAGCCCGGACGCCGAAGGATCGCTGCCAGCGGCCGCCGTGGCCAGCCGACGGCTTGCACCCGCGCGCCTGAGCCGCATGCTGCGAGCCTTGCTGTTGCCGCTGGCCTGGCTGGCCTTGCAAGCGCAGTTGCTGCTGCTGGGCTTGATGTCGATCGCCTGGAACCTGGTGGCGCTGGTGCTGTACCCCGTGCTGCCCCGCGCGACCGGGCGGCGCCTGGGGCGCTGGATGATCTCGTTCGGCTACGCCATGTTCTGGCGCATTGCCGGGTTCAGCGGCATGCTCAGAATCGACTCCCGAGCGCTTGACGCGCTGCGCGACGAGCCCGGCCTGATCGTCGTGGCCAACCACCCCAGCCTGCTCGATGCGCTGATGCTGGTGGCGCGGCTGCCGCGCAGCGCCTGCGTCATGAAGGGCAGCCTGGTGCGCAACCCGTTCCTGTGGCCGGGTGCGCGGCTGGCGCGCTACATCCGCAATGACTCGCCGCACGGCACGGTGCGCCTGGCGGTGCAAGACCTGTTTCAAGGCGGCCAGCTGGTGCTGTTCCCCGAGGGCACCCGCACCACGCAAGCGCCGATCAATGCCTTCCGCGCCGGCGTCACGCTGATCGCCAAGCTGGCGCAGGCGCCGATCCAGGCTGTCTTCATCGACTCCGATTCGCCCTATCTCGGCAAGGGCTGGCCGCTGTGGCGGCTGCCGCCGCTGCCGATCGTGTTCTCGGTGCGGGTGGGCAAGCGCTTCGCGCCCCAGCCCGACCATGCGGCGTTGCTGGCCGAGATCGAAGCCTACTTTGCCGCCGGTGTGCGCACGCCACGATCTTCGGCCGCCTGATCGCCGCGCGGCTCAGGCCACGGTAGCGCCGCGCGGGGCGCGGCTGGCGGCCAGCTGCGGCAGCCAGCGGCGCAGCGCGGGGCTGGTGACCACGGTGCTGAACAGCGCCATCAAGACCAGCATCGTGAACACCGGCTTGCTGATCACGCCGAGATCGAAGCCGACGTTGACGACGATCAGCTCCATCAGCCCGCGGGTGTTCATCATGATGCCGATGATCTTGGATTCGATGCGGTTGAGCCCGGCCACGCGCGCGGCGATGTAGCAGCCGCCGAACTTGCCCACGGTGGCCACCGTGATCAGCAGCGCGCACCACAGCCACGCGTTGGCGTCGGCGAGCGAGCCGATGTCGGTCCGCAGGCCGGTGTAGGTGAAGAAGATCGGCAGGAAGAACACGTTGACGAAGTGGCCCACCCGGTCCTTCCAGGCGGCGACGAACGCGGTCTGGTCGTGCAGCATCACGCCGACCATGAAGCCGCCGAAGATCGCGAAGATGCCGAGCTTGAACGTGGCCATGCCGGCGGCGAAGATGCACGCGATGATGACGCCCATCAAGGTGCCCGACATGTGCGGGTCGGCGCTCATGTGGCGCGCCACCATCCGCCCCAGCGGTGGCCGAGCGACCCACCAGCACAGCGCGCCGAAAGCCGCCACCAGGGCCACGTTGATGGCGAAGCCCGCGCCGGAGAACCGGGCGGTGGTCATGGCCGTCACCATCGCCAGCAACAGCCAGCCGACCACGTCGTTGATGGCCGCCGCGCTGATGGCGATCACGCCCAGCGGGGTGCGCGTGAGGTTGAACTCGATCATGATGCGCCCCAGGATGGGCAAGGCGGTGATCGACAACGCGGTGGCCATGAAGAGCGCGAACGTGAAGGGGTTGGCGCCGCCGGCATACACCTGCGGCATCACCCACGCGAACCCCAGCCCGAGCGTGAACGGCGCGGCCAGCCCGCCGATCGACACCGCCAGCACCGCGCGCCGGTTGCGCCGCTCGGTCAGGTGGCCGAAGTCGAACTCCAGGCCGATCTGGAACATCAGCAGCAGCAGGCCGATCTGCGACAGGATGGTCAGCGCCTGGGCCGACGTGGAGCGAAACACCGTGTTGAACAAGTCGGGTGCCAGCAGGCCGAACAGCGACGGGCCGAGCAGAATGCCGACGATGATCTCGCCCACCGCGGTGGCCTGGCCCATCGCCTTGGCGAGCGCGCCGCCGGCGCGTGCCGCGAGCACGATGACGCACAGCTGCAGCAGCGTGAAGAACAGCAGTGTTTCGGTGGCGTGAACCGACGAAGTGGCCTGCATGGTCAGATCATCGCGCCGTTGATGGAGATGACTTGCCCGCTGATGTAGCCGGCGGGGCCGGAGGCCAGGAAGCCGACCAGTGCGGCCACTTCGGCCGCGGTGCCGGCGCGTTTCATCGGCACCAGGCGTTCGATCGTGGCCTGGTCGAACACCCGCTCGGCCATGCCGGAATCGATGATGCCCGGGGCCACCGCGTTGACCGTGATGCCGCGGCTGGCAAGTTCGAGCGCCAGCGCCTTGGTGGCGCTGTTGAGCGCGCCCTTGGCCGCGGCATAGTTCACCTGGCCGCGGTTGCCGGCGATGGCGGCCACCGACGAGAGGTTGATGATGCGGCCCCAGCGGGTGCGGATCATCGGCATCACGAGCGGCTGCGTGACGTTGAAAAAGCCATTCAGCGAGACGTCGATCACGTCGTGCCATTGCGACTCGCGCAGCGCCGGGAACACCGCGTCGTCGTGCGTGCCGGCGTTGTTGACGAGGATCTGCACCGGCCCGCTGGCCAGCAATCCTTCGCACGCCGCATGCGTCGCGGCGCGATCGGTCAGGTCGAACGCGCAGGCTTCGGCGCTGCCGCCGGCCGCCACGATCTCGCCCGCCAGCGCCTGCGCGACCGCCAGCCGCCGGTTGGCGTGCACGATGACATGGGCGCCGTCTTGCGCCAGCCGCAGCGCGATGGCCCGGCCGATCGCCCCGCTGGCGCCGGTGACCAGGGCTCGTTTCAGGCTGGCATGCGGAGCAGGGTCGTTCATGCTGAAGGCACCGGTGTGTTGAGCACGACCGCCGCGCGCCCTTCGGCCAGCACGCGGCCGGCGTGGTGCGCGCTGAAGGCGTACAGGATCTGGCGCTCGTCACCCGCCTGCCGGGTGGCTTCGATGCGCAGTTCGTCGGGCTCGGCCGGGGGCAGGTCGTGCAGCGTCAGCACGTGCAGTTGCGTGCCGCGCACGCTGGCCAGGTAGCCGGCGCGGACCTCGCGCCCGGCGGCCTGGCCCACCAGCGCGCCGTGCAGCGCCATCGCCTGCGCGGCGTATTCGATCAGCGCGCTGGCCAGCAGGCCGCTGCGGGTGCGCAGCGGGTGCTGCGCATCCCGATGGTTGTCGGCGCAGCAGACGATGTGTTGCGCGTCCCATTGCGCCAGCCGCGCGAGCAGGCACATCGCGCCGCTGTGCGGCACCAGCCGGGCGATGCCTGCGCGGTCGAGCGTGCCGGGGCCGCTCATCGCGCCGCCAGCGTCAAGTCCAGTTGCAGGCTCAACGCGGGCAGGTAGTCGATGACCAGCGTTTGCCGCCCCTGCTCGTGCCCGTGCCCGTGCTCGTGCTCGTGCCCGTGCCCGTGCCCGTGCCCGTGCGCCAGCGCCTGCAACAGCGGCAGCGCACGCGCCGCCGGGGTGTTGGCGCGCAGCGACTCCAGCGACGGGTCTTCGCAGGTGCTGAACGGCCCCGCGCCGCTCGCGTCGACCAGGGCGATGTGCAGCGCCGCCAGCGATTGCGCGGTCGCCTGCGGCGTCAGCACGAGTGCCATGCCGAAACTGTCGGCCAGCGGCCGCGCGGCGTGCAGGGGTTCGGGGTAGGGCGTGTCGCTGGCCACCAGCAGCACCGGCATTTGCAGCGACAGCACCTTCGAGCCGGCTTCGATCAGCCCGGCCGCGAAGCCGCCGTTGAAGGCGCACAGGCTGGTCGACGGTGCGCGGCTGGCCACGGCGATGTGCCAGTAGCCGGCCGGTGCGTTGTGCACCGAATTGGCGAAACGCGTCGGCGAGATCAAGCGGTTGTCGCTCGCCAGGGTTTCGCAGATCGAATGGCAATTCACGCCCTCGCCGCTGGACGACGTGAACACGGTCGCCAGCAATTGCGGGTCCATCGCGCCCAGCGTCGCGGCCTCGTCGGCCACCGCCATCGCCAGCTTGATGGCGTCGCCGGCGCGGCGCCGCTCGGCCGCGGGCAGCCGCGCGGGCGGTGTCAGCCGGGTCTTGCCGGCCGTGTGCGGCGCGGCGCCACGCAGCACCGCTTGGGCGGCCGGCCACGAACCCATGCCCGGGCCCAGCAGGCCCACGCTCTGCACGAACACCTTCACTCCGCGGCCCCCAGGATCAGGCTGGCGTTGGAGCCGCCGAAGCCGAACGAATTGCTCAGCAGCGTGCGCAGCGGCGCCGCGCGGCTGTGGCGCACGTAGTCGACCTGCAGGGCCGGGTCGGGCACTTGCACGTTCAGCCCGCCGGGCAGCAAGCCGTCGCGCAGGCACAACAAGCTGATGGCCGCCTCCACGGCACCGGCCGCGCCGAGCGTGTGCCCGGTCGCGCCCTTGGTGGAACTGCACGGCGTGCGGGTGCCGAACACGGCGGCCACCGCGCGGTCTTCGGCCGAGTCGTTGCTCGGTGTGGCGGTGCCGTGCAGGTTGATGTAGTCGATGGCATGCGGCGCCAGGCCGGCATCGAGCAGCGCGGCCTGCATGGCCTCGATCGCGCCGACGCCCTGCGGGTGCGGCGTGCTCATGTGGTGGCCGTCGTTGCTCTCGCCGACGCCGAGCAGCCAGCCCAGCGGCGCGGCGCAGTCGCGCTCGAGCAAGGCGAATGCCGCCGCTTCGCCGATCGACAGGCCGCGCCGCCCGGCATCCCACGGCCGGCAGATGTCGGGCGACAGCAGCTCGAGCGCGTTGAAGCCGTACAGCGTGGTCAGGCACAGGCTGTCGACACCGCCGACCAGCGCCGCGTCGACCAGCCCGGCCTCGATCAGCCGCGCGGCGCTGCCGAACACCTTGGCGCTCGACGAGCACGCGGTCGACACCACCCAGCTCGGCCCCTGCAGCCCGAGCGCCCGCACGACAAAGGCGCCGAGCGAAAAGGTGTTCTGCGTCTGCTCGTAGTGAAAGTCGGCCGGCAGCGACCCGTCAGCATTGCGGCGGCGGTAGGCCAGTTCGGTTTGCAGCAGGCCCGAGGTGCTGGTGCCCAGCAACACCGCCACCCGGTGCGCACCCCAGCGCCGGCGCGCGGCGCGCACGGCATCGGCAAAGCCATCGGCCTGCAGGCCGAGCCAGGCAAGCCGGTTGTTGCGGCAGTCAAACTCGTTCATGCCGGCGGGCAGCGCCGTCTCGTCCAGCCCGGGCGCCACGCCCAGCCAGGTCGGCAGGTCGACATCCAGAAAGCGGGTGGGCGCCAGCCCCGAGCGGTCTTCGCGCAATGCGTTCAGCGTCGGCCCGAGGCCGGCCCCGAGCGCGCTGGTCAGCGTGCAATGGCTGACCGCCAACGGCGTCATGGGCGCTCCCCGGGCGGCGCGGGCTGCGCATTTCCGGTCGCCCTGGCCACCAGCAGCACGTTGGCAAACGGCGTGCCCTGGCTCATCGGGCGAACCTCGACCTCGAAGCCCAGCGAGCGCAGCTTTGCGGTCCACTGCGACAGCGGGCGGCCGAACTGCGGCGTCACGCGGTGCCCGCGCACGAAGGTGACGATGCGGTCGACCGATTGGCTGATGAAGTAGCGCCAGCGCGAATGTGCATCGCCGACGCGCAGCAGCAGCAGCCCGCCGGGTGACAGGGCCGCCCGCACACGCGCGAGAACGCGGTCTTGTTCGGCCAGCGTGATGTAGTGCAGCACGTCGAGGATGACCACCGTGTCGGCGGCCGCGAACTCGGTGTGCCGCATGTCGCCGCAGATGAAGTGGGCCGTGTCGCCCAGCGCGGCGCGCGCGCGTTCGACATCGCGCTGCATCAGCTCCACCCCGGTCACTTTCGCACCCACCGGCGCGGGCGGCCAGTCCGCCGGCCAGTGGCCGTCTTGCGACAGGGTTTCGGCGGCCCGCAGCAGGCTGGTGATCAGGCCCTGGCCGCAGCCGATGTCGAGCACCCGCGCCCGGGGTGCGAACAGGCCCTGGCTGAGCAGGTGCAAAAACGCCGGGTCGATGCTCAGCTTGCCGCGTGCGAAGTGCAGCGCAAAGCGGCCGGCGCGGCGGTAAGGGGCACTCGCCACGTCGACCAGGGAATTCCAGGCGGCGGCCGTCATGCGATGCTTTCTGCGCGCAGCGCTTCGGGCAGCGTGACGGCGCGCAGGCCGGCCCGCTCGAAGCGCTTGAGCAACTCGGGCAGCACCTGCAGCACCACCGGCTCGCCGTTCGGCGCGCGCGCCGCATTGCCGTCGTGCAGCAGCAGGATGTCGCCCGCGCCCAGGCCTCGCGTCAGCTTGCCGAGCACCCGGATCGGCTGGCGCTGCACGGTGTCGAAGCCGCGCCGCGTCCAGCTCACCAGGCGCAGGTTCATGCGCTGCAACACCGGCGCCAGCAACGGGTTGCGCAGGCCCGCGGGGGCCCGAAAAAAGCGCGGTAGCTCGCCGGTGATGTCGGCCAGCGTGTGCTGAGCCCGGCCGATCTCGCGCGCAAAACCGCGCATGCCGAGAAAGGCGAAACGGTGCGAATGGCGCTGGGTGTGGTTTTGCACGCTGTGGCCGCGGCGCGTGATCTCGCGGCACAGGGCAGGGTGGCGGCGCGCCTGGTCGGCGATGCAGAAAAACGTGGCGCGCGCGTGATGCGCGTCCAGCAGGTCCAGCACCGCCGGGGTGACGGCCGGGTCGGGCCCGTCGTCGATGGTCAGCGCCACCTCGCAGCGCGCCGCCGATTCGGCCGGCAGCCGCGACAGGTTGTCGCCCAGCCAGGTCGAGCGTGGCCACAGGCCGGTGGCCACGAGCACGGCGTGATTCAACCCAACCGCGCCCAGCGCCCAGGGCCACAGCGCCGGCGCCTGCGCCACGGCCAGGCCGGCCCCGAGGTGGCAGGCCACGCTGGCCTTGACGAGCAACGGCGGGCGCCAGCCGCTTGCGGCGGACGCGGGCAGGGGAGTGTGTGGGTGGTGCATTCGGAGCTGATTTTCCCACAGGGATCGGGCCTCTCAATGCCTGGCCGGCCCGATGAAAGCGGCCGACAACACCAGGCACAACAACGCGCCCGGCGCCACCACCTGGCCGATGGCATGCAGCGCCGGAATGCCGGACCAGGCCAGCAGCCCGAACGACACCACGGTGGTCAGGCTGGCCAGCGCCAGCGAGGCCAGCGTGTCTTCGTCCGCCTGACCTTGCTGGCGCAGGTGGTCGAAGAACAAGGCGTAGTTGGAGCCGATCGCCACCATCAGCAAGAAGCCGACCAGGTGCAGGATGCCGAGCGCCGCGCCGCTGGCGGCCAGCCCGGCCAGCACGATCAACACCGCGGCGGCGAGCGGCTGGCCCACGCGCCACAGGCGCGGCGCCGATCGAAGGTGGAGCGCCAGCAGCGCGCACACCGCCAATGCGCCGAGCAGCGCCTGCAGCATCGCCTCGCGCAGATAGCGTTTGTAGATCGCGCCGAGTTCCCCGCTGATGTCGACCACCCGCGCGCTGGGCAGGTCGGCCAGTGCGGCGCGCACCCGGTCGACCGCAACGCCGCGCGCGTCCGCCTGCAGCGTCAGCAGCGCGCGCCAGGGGCGCTCCGGCGTGCCAGGAACCAGCAGCGCGTCGATGGCGCCGGCCAGCGCTGTGGCTCGCAGCGCTGCGCGGTCCAGCAGCGGTTGGGTGCGGGCGGCCTGCACATCGTTGATGAAGGCGCCCAGGCGCTCGGCTTTCAACGGGCCCTGGGCGGTGGCCTGCGCCAGCGCGCTGGTGAGCGTGGCCGCGTCGGGAAGAGCGGCCTGCCGGCGCGCCTGGGTGGCCGGGCTGGGAAGCATGCGGGCGGGCGAGTCGTAGCCCAGCAGCACGCCTTGCGCGACCAGCGTGTCGAGCCGCTGGCCGGCCTGTTCGGCCAGCGCCAGCACCTGCGCTTCATCGGGCGCCGACACCGCCACCAGCGCACCGCTTTCGACCGAGCCCAGGTCGGCGCGCAGTGCTTCGTCGAGCCGAATTTCGGCCGGGCTGATCGGGCTCAGCGAATTGAGGTCACCGCGCCAGGGCGAGGGCAGCAGCAGCAGTGCGGCCAGCGCCACCAGCGTGAGCAGCCAGAGCGTCCAACGCGCCGCCCGGTGGCCGAGCGCGGCGGCCGCGCGGGCCATGATCCGGCCGAGCCGGCGCCGCATGCCTTCACCCGGCGCGCCATTGGGCGCCAGCAGCGGGAAGACGTGGCGTGTGGTCAGCGCCGCAGCGGCCAGCCCGGCGATCGAAAAAACGCCCAGCTGGGCCAGGCCGGGGAAGCCCGAGAACACCAGGGCCGCAAAGCCGCACAACGAGGTCCACAGCCCGAGCCGCACGGTGGGCCAGTGGCGGGTGATCCAGCGCTGCGCACCCGAGCCGCCGGATGGCGGAGGCCGGGCCTGAATCAGGTAGTAGATGGCGTAGTCGACCGCCTCGCCGATCAGGGTGGTGCCGAAACCGAGCGTGATGCCGTGCACCTGGCCGAACCCCAGGCTGACCGCGGCGATGCCGGCCACCACGCCGGTGCCCACCGGCAGCAGCGCGATGGCCAGTGCGCGCACGCCGCCGAACGCGGCCAGCAGCAACACCACCATGATCACGCTGCCGGCGATGGCCAGCCGCTCGACCTCGGACTGGATCTGAGCGCGTGAACTGACGCCGAAGGTGCCCGCGCCGGACATCAGCAGCCGCAAGCCCTGGGCCGCCAGCGGCTCGAAGCGGGTTCGCACGATCGCCAGGGCGCGCTCCTGGCCGTCCAGGTCCGAGCCTTCGGCGCGCGTGATGGCGACGATCACCGCCCGCGCCGCCTGGCGCGACACCCACACCCCGCCTTCGCTGCGCGGCGCCTGCGCCGGCAGCATGGCCTCGGCCATGCGCACGGTTTCACCGGTCGGGTCGCGCAGCAGCGTGGGCTTGACCATCGCGCCGGCCGGCGTGCCGAGCAGCGCCAGGGTTTCGTCGATGCCGGCGCGCAGGCCGTCGGCCGTGAAGCGCTGGGCGTCGACCGCCGGGCTGAGCAGGTAGCGGTGCTCGAACAAAAACGTGCCGGCGTCCTGCCACGGCGACGCATCACCGTTGTTCACCGTCTCGAACGCGCCGCTCTGGCGCAGCGCCTGCGCCAGTTGCAGCGAGGCTTCGCTGCGCGCTTCGGGCGAGCCGCCCTCGATGCCGATCAGCACCAGCTTGGTGGCGATGCCGGTGCGCAATTGGTCCAGCAGCACCGCCTGGTCGGCGGTGGGCGTGGAGGGCAGGAAGGCCGACAGGTCGGCCACGTAGGTGGTGCGCGCGGTGACCCACACGGCCGCGACGACGCACAGCAGCCACACCCCCAGGGCGCGCTGGCGTTGCAGCAGGGTGGCCCAGGCCCGTCGGCGCGGCATGGCGCGGGTCAGGGCGGCGCGCTGGCCGGCCGCGCGGCCGGCTTGGCCAGCGCGACCATCGGGTCGATGCTCATCACCGAGCGGTCGCCGTCGGGCAGCGCCACCAGCACCTCGCGCACCAGGCCGTGCTGGCCGGCCACGCGCAGCGAGATCACCTGTGAACGCAGGCGCGCATCGCGCGGCACCAGTTCGAGCAGCCAGAGCTGGGCGTTGCCCGACACGCTGACCTTGAAGTTGCGCTCCAGCGATTCGCGGTTGCCAGTCAGCGTGCCGCGAATGGCTTCGACGATGACGGCCGCCTCCGGTGCCGAGTCGAGCGCCATCGTGCGGGTGCGGTTGCCCTGGCTCAGGGTCAGCGTGTTGCCGTTGATGGCCACCCGTTCGCGCCTCGGCTTGAGGGTTTCGCGCACGAAGGTATCGGGTGCCTCGAAGCTCAGCTTGCCCGACGATTCAAGGGTTTGATCGAGCATCGCCACCTGGCGCCGCTCGGTGAACGTGGCTTCGCCGGCCTTGACCTGGGCCAGCGTTTGCATCAGTTGGGCCAGGTCCACGCCGTCGGCCGCCAGCGCGGCGACCGGCCAGGCCAGCGTGCAGGCCAGCGCACAGATCAGCGCGGCCCGCTGGCGCGCGTCAAAGGACCACAGGCGTCGGGGAATTTGCATCTTCTGCCCAGAAATCGAAGAAGTTGAACCAGTTGTAGGGTGCCTCGCGGCACAGCGCTTCGACGATCGCCACATAGCGCGCCATGGCGGCGTGGATCTGCGCGTCCATGTCGGCGCCGCCGCCGGGCGCGCGCTGGCTGAAATCGGCCAGTTCGATGAAGCGCAACTCGTAGTTCGCGCCGCCATGGTAAAGCCCGGTCATGAACACGACCGGCCGCCGCAACAGCGCGGCGAGCCGGAACGGACCGTCGGAAAAGCGCGCCGGCTGGCCCAGAAAGGGCATCCACAAGCTGCGTGAGCGGCCCGACTGGCTGGGCAGGCTGCGGTCGGCCAGCAGCCCGGCGATGCCGCCCTGGTCGAGCCAGTCGCGCAAGCCCAGCATGGCGTCGATGCGCCCCAGCGCGATCGTGTGCAGGCTGGTCTTCGGTGCGATCGCGGCCAGCGTGTCGTTGATCAGCCGGGCGTTGTCTTCGTACATCACCATCGCCACCCGCACGCCCCGGCTCTGCCCCACCGAGCGCAGCGCCTCGAAGCTGCCCAGGTGGGCCCCCACCATCAGCGCGCCCCGGCCGGCGGCCAGCGGCGCATCCATGACCTCGATGCCGTTGGTGCGCAGCGTCAGTTCAGCGCAGCTTTCCTGCAGCAGGTAGACGCGGTCCAGCACGGTGGCCGCGAAGGTGTGGACGTGGCGGTAGACGTCGCGCCAGCCGGCCGGCCGGCCGAGCGCACGGCTCAGGTAGCGGGCCGACTCGCGCCGGATCGTCCCGCCCATCAACAGGAAGTAGAGCGTGATCGGGTGCAGCACACAACGCGCGACCCTGCGCCCGGCGCTGAGCGCGATCCAGCGCATCAGGCGCAGCGACCACAGGTTGCTGCGCTCTTGCTGGCGCGTCCACGCGGGCGGGCGGGCGTCGCGCGGGCGGGCCGCCCCTTCGTTGGGTTGCGCGCTCATCGGGCAAGCTCGGTGCGGCGGCCGGGCAGGCTCACTGGTGTACCTTCGTGCTGCGCACTGCGGAATTCGCTCTTGGGGCGGCCCGGCGGGCTCATGGCAGCGAGGCGTCCGCGGCGGGCTCGAACTGCCCTGATGCGGCGAGCCGATCGCCTTGCAGCACATCGAAGTGCACGCGGCCGTTGTTCGACCGCAGCGCCACGCCCAGCACCGCACCCGGCCTGACCGGCGACAAAAACTTGGCCACGCCGATGCGCGGCTGGGGGCCGACGGCCGCGGCCAGGTCGGGTTGGCGCAGAACCGCCTCGATCACCTCGGCCAGCAGCACCACGCCGGGCAGCAGCGGGTTGCCCGGGAAATGGCCCTGGAACGCCGGGTGGTCGGCTCCGATGTGCAGTGCGATCGGGGGCATGCTGCTTCCCGCTCAACCGTGGGCCGGCGGCGCGCTGCCGCCAAGCCAGTGCTCGGCCAGTTGCGCCAGGCGCGCCGCGGGCAGCTTGCCGGTGGGGTCGCGCGGCAGCGCGGGCACGAAGACGATGCGGCGCGGCAGGAACGCCGCATCGATGCGCGGGCGCAAGGCCGCGAGGATGTGTTCGCGCGTCAGTTCGGGCGCCACCACGAACGCCACCAGCCGGACCACCTCGCCGGTGGAGACGTCTTTCTCGGGTGGCAGCCACAAGGCGCCGTCCTGAACCCCCTCGATCATGTTCAGGTGGTGATTCAGATGGCTCAGCGAACTGCGCTTGCCGGCAATGTTGATCAAGTCGTTGGAGCGGCCGAGCAGCCTGAAGTGCTGTGGGTCCAGCACCTCCAGCACGTCGGCCAGCGGTGTGGGCACCAGCACGTGGCCGCCGCTGATGACGCACTGCTCGCCGTTGCCCGACAACGCCAGCCCGCGGTAGGTCTGCCACTCCGGGCCGGCCGTGGTGCGGCGCGTGGCGACCTGGCCGGCTTCGGTGCAGCCGTAAATCTCCATCAGCGGTGCCGCCAAAGCGGCCTCGGCACGCGCGGCCAGTTGCGGCGACAGCGGCGCGGTGGCACAGACGATGAGGTCCAGCGGCGGCAATTCGAGCCCGGCTTCGAGCAGTGTGCGCAGGTGCAGCGGCGTGGTGACCAGCATGCGCGGGCGCGGCAGCCGGGCCAGCACCCGAACGATGTCGGCCGGGTAGAACGGCCGCTCGGTGTCGAACGCCGCGCCGCCGAGCAGGGCGACCAGCACGCTGGACTCGAAGCCGTACATGTGCTGAGCCGGCACGGTCGCCACCAGCGACACACCCACCAGGTCGGGGCGTCCCATGTGCTGCGCCAGCCGTTCGATCCCCGCTTCGGTGTTGCTCACCAGCAGCCCCCAGGGCTTGGCGTGCGGGACCGGGTCGCCGGTGGAGCCGGACGTGAGGACCTGTGCCGTCACGGCCTCGGCATCGATGCGCGGGACCTCGACATCTGCGACAACGCCCGCGTCGGCACTGAGCGTCGCATGGCTCAGGGTCGGCAGGGCCACTTCGGCCCCGCCCTCATCCACCAGCCCGTAGACGCGCGGGAACAGCTGGCGCAGGCGCGCCACGGTATCGGGCGTGTGGTTCGGCGGCAGCAGATTGGGCTGCCCGCGCAGCATGGCCGCGCCCAGACCGAGGGCGAACCGATAGCGGTCAGCGCTGAGGTTGAGCACCTCGCCCTGGGCGGGCAGGCGCTCGGCGAGTGCTTGTGCATCGGCCAGGTATTGCCGGCGCGAGATCGACTGGCCGGCGCGCCACGCCAGCGGCCCTTGCAGGTCGGCGCTCCAGATCAGTGGCAATCCGCTCATGATCGCGGTGCGCCGGGGTCGAGCGAGGGCGCTTGCCGCGCCGGCTGCGGATGCATGTAGGCCCGCACCGCGTCGAGCATGCTGACGCGCTCGAACTCCGGGTGCAGCCGGTAGCGCAGCAGGTACTCGGCGCCGAACATCAGCGCCACCGCCAACGGGGTCAGCAGGTTGGCGAACGTGGCCCACAGGTCGAACGAGGCGCCGGCATACAAGGCCACCGACACCAGGCCCATCAGCACGAAGTAGATTGTCCAGGCCAGCGTGACCTTGCGCGTGTAGGCGCGGATCGGCGCGGTCAGGTGCCGGTGCACGCGCGCGGCCAGGCTTTCGATCAGCGGCGTCTGCCCCGGCCGCAGCGTGGCGCCGAACCAGAAGGCCAGGCCGGCGTGGATGACCACGTGCTGGGCGACGTAGAGCTTTTCGGGCGCCAGACCGCTGCCCAGCGCCGCCTGCGCGACCAGCGCCACGATGGCAGCCAGCGCGAACCCGCCGAGCAGGCGCTGGCGGGCGCGCCAGGCCCAGGCACAGAACAGCGCCAGCATCGGCGTGAGCAAGGCCACCGCGTTCCATGACGATGCGGGGGCACTGATCATCAACCATTGCGACCCCGCCACATAGGCCAGGCTGGACACCGCCGCCAGCACATAGCGGGCCTGCATGACCACCCCTCAGGCCGTTCGATGGCCGGCGATGTGCTCGACCAGGCTGGCCAGCGAAGTGAAGATGCGAACGTTGTCCTCATCGTCGGAACGCAGCTGGAAACCATAGCGTTTGGAAACCACCAGGGCCACCTCCAGGATGTCGATCGAGTCGAGCCCGAGTCCTTCGCCGTACAGCGGCGCCAGCGGGTCGATGGTGTCGGGCGAGATGTCGAGGTTGAGAGACTCAACCAGCAGCGCGGCAACCTCCCGCTGCAGATCGTTTTGAACAGAAGTCATGCGTACCCGGGTTCGATGGCGCCCGTCGCCGGGCTGCCTGTGGAGCCAGCGCCCGCCCCGGACATGGGTCTCGTGCGGGTCATCGCACTGGCCGCGACGGGAAAGACTTTACCAGAGCAGGCCCGCCGCCACCCCGGCACGCCCGTGCCTGGCCAGGCGCGGAAGTATCATGAATATCTTCGCGCCCATTCCCCCGGCGCCACCGCAAGGCACCTGCCACCTCCCATGCCGAACCCCAGCGCCAGCGACTCCGACGCGGACCTCGTCCACCTGCCTCACAGCGCCCTGAGCGCCTACTATGCCGACGGCGACACGCAGGCACGACAGGCCTTTTTGCGCCGCACTTTCGACGCCACCGCGGTCGACTACAACCGGCTCGAAAAGCTGCTCGGGCTGGGAACCGGGTCCTGGTACCGGCGCGGGGCGCTGTTGCGGGCCGGCTTGAAGCCCGGCATGCGGGTCGTCGATGTCGGCATGGGCACGGGCCTGGTGGCGAGCGAAATCCTGCGCATCACCGGCGAGCCTGAGCGCCTGGTGGGGGTCGACCCGAGCCCCGGGATGATGGCGCAAGCACGTCTGCCTGCGAGCGTGCGCTGCCTCGAAGGCTGGGCTGAAAAGCTGCCGTTGCCCGACGCCAGTGCCGACTTCGTGGTGATGGGCTACGCACTGCGCCACATCGCCGACCTCGCCGCGGCGTTCACCGAATTCCACCGGGTGCTCAAACCCGGGGGGCGCCTGCTGGTGCTTGAAATCTCCAGGCCCGAGGGGAGGCTCGCCACCTGGGCGCTCAAAGCCTACATGCGCGGGGTGGTGCCGTTGATGGCGCGATGGGTCGCGCGCGAGTCCAGCACGCCCATGCTGTGGCGCTATTACTGGGACACCATCGAAGCCTGCGCCTTGCCCGAGGCGGTGTTGCGCACGCTGTCGGGCGTGGGCCTGTTGAACGCGCGGCGTGACGTGGCGCTGGGCGTCTTCTCGGAGTACGCCGCACAGCGCTGACACGCGCTGCAAATCAACTCGGTGAATCGGTCCGACTCCCTCCTTTGGGGGTCGGTCCGCATTGCCGTGCGCCGACCCTGAAGCTTATGATTCTGAAACGAGATGTACACGTCGTGCGTGTGCATCTCGGATCGACCAATCAAGTAACTTCAAGGGGCGAAGATGAGCGATCTCAATGTCGAAAACGTCAATCGCATCCGTTGTGTCGGCACAGCCGGTTGTGCTGCGGTGGCGGTGCTTCTTGGCGGATGCCTTGCCACCACACCCGGGTCCGGTGGCGCCAGCGCCACGGCGGCGCAGGGGGCGGCGGCGGGGGGCACCACGGCGGGGGCGAACTCCTCGCTTGAAAAATGCCCCGAAACGCTGGGCACGGTTCGAATCGAAGAAAACACCAACGCCAGCTGGTACGGCTACTACAACAGCCGCTACCGCACCGGCTCCACCGTGCCGGTGCTGCGCATGCTGGTCCAGCAGTCCAACTGCTTCGTCGTGGTCGAGCGCAACCAGCGCGCGATGCAGAACATGACCAGCGAAAAAGCCTTGATCCGCGGCGACGAGGGCCGTGCGGGCAGCAACATGGGCGGCGGGCAGATGGTTGCCGCCGACTACACGATGACGCCGGAAATCATGATGTCCGACAAGGGCGGCAGTGGCGCGAGCGGGTTCCTGGGCGGCATCAGCGGCCTGGCCGGCACCGCAGTGAGGGCGGTGTCGGGCTCGGTGTCGAGCAACGAAGCCGGCACCACGCTGTTGCTGGTCGACGTGCGTTCGGGCGTGCAGATTTCGGCCGCCGAAGGCTACGCCAAGAACACCGACTTCGGCCTGGCCGGCAGCATCTTTGGCCTCGGCGGCGCGGGTGGCGCGAGTGCGTTCACGAGCACGCCCGAGGGCAAGGTGATCCTCGCCGCGTTCATCGACTCGTACAACAAGATGGTCGTGGCGCTGCGCAACTACAAGGCGCAGACCGTGAAAGGCGGCCTGGGCGCGGGTGGCCGCCTCGGGGTGCAGGGCGGTTCGACCCCGGCCTCGAAAGAGGTCGACCCGAAGAAGAAGTAGCCGCCACCGGCGGCAACGGGCCGCGCCGCGTCACATTGCCGAATGCGTTGTGTCCGGCGCGCTCATCATTTCCAGGGAGTCGACATTGAAAAAAAGCCTGATCCGAAAGACGGCACTGTGGTGGGGAATCGGGGTTGCCGCGGCAGCGCCGGCCGGCGCCGCCGAGTTCCACCTGTACCTCAAGTGCACTGGCAAGCTGAGTTCGTCCGCCAAGGCAACGCCGGCGCACTTGAACCTGGCGATGCGCGACAACAACCTCACCGCGCTGGTTCAGAAGTCGGATGTGCTGCCGGTGGGCGAGCGCATGAAATATGTCGCGACCGAGCAGGCCTACACGATGCAGCTCCGGACCCCGGTGTATGGCACCCACGGCGCCTACTACGACTGGTTTCGTGGTGTGCTGTTCGTCTGGCACCCCGACTTGAAGAAGCTGGCGATGACACGCCTGTCCATCGACCGGCAGACCGGCGGCCTGGAAGGTGAGTTGCTCAACATCGAGGGCAACGTGCTGGGCAGGCTGCGGATGGAGTGCACGCCGCAGTCCATGGACGACGTGCCGGCGCCGAAGTTCTGAGGCGCCGGGTCGCCCGGCGCCGACCGAGGCGTAGCCTTTCGTTGAACATCCTTCAATGCTTGTCGGCTTCGGAGGTGAACGAGTCGGCGTAGAACTCGTCAGCGGGCAAGCCGCAGGCCGCGATGAAATCCCGCTGGGCCGACTCGACCATGATCGGCGCCCCGCAGGCATAGACCTGGTGGCGCGACAGATCGGGCAGGTCGGCCATGACGGCGCGGTGCACCAGGCCCATGCGGCCGCTCCAGCCGTCGTCGGCACGAGGCTCGGACAGCACCGGCACATAGCTCAGATTCGGCATCTCGCGCGCGGCCGCCAGCGCCCATTCGTGCAGGTACAGATCGGCCTTGGTGCGGCAACCCCAGTACAACACCATGGGCCGGGTGATGCCCTTGAACCGGACCTGCTCGATGATGGACTTGATCGGCGCGAAGCCGGTGCCTGAGGCCAGCAGCACGATCGGCTTGTCCGAATCTTCGCGCAGGAAGAAGCTGCCGAACGGCCCTTCGATGCGCAGGATGTCCTTCTCCTTCATCGCGCCGAACACCTGGTCGGTGAACCGGCCGCCGGGCATGTGGCGCACATGCAGTTCGATGATGGGCTTGTCGGTCTGGGTGTGCGGCGCGTTGGCCATCGAATAGCTGCGCCGGGCGCCATCGCGCAGCAGGAATTCAACGTACTGGCCGGCGTGGTAGCGCAGCGGGTCGTTGGCGGGCAGTTGCAGCATCAGCACCGCCACGTCGGGCGCCGGCCGGCCGATGCTGATGACGCGGCTGGGCATCTTGCGCACCGCGAACTGCCCGGCGCCGGGCACGCTGCGCGCCTCGATCACCACATCGGTTTGTGGCACGGCGCAGCAGGTGAGCACATAGCCGCCGGCTTCCTCGACGTCGCTGAGGGCCTTGGCCTGGTGCCGGCCGTGGACCACCCGGCCTTCGAGCAGCCGGCTCTTGCACGAACCGCAGGCGCCGTCCTTGCAGCCGTAAGGCAGGCCCACGCCTTGCCGAATGGCGGCCTGCAGAACGGGTTCGTCGGGCTCGACGGTGAAGCTGCGGCCGCTGGGCTGCACAGTGGCGTTGAAGGTCATGCTGAAGGCTTGCTCGTAAACTGAAGCGCGATTCTGCCCGGACCCGGATGCCCCTCAACCACAACACCCCGACGCGATTCAAGCGGCCCTCATTGCTCATCGTCGGTTGCGGCGACATCGGCATGCGGGTTGTGAAGCTGTTGCAAGGGCGCTGGCGCTTGTTGGCTCTGACCTCCAGCCCCGATCGTGCCGATGAATTGCGCCGTGCGGGTGTGGTGCCGCTGGCCGGCAATCTGGATGACGCCGCATCGCTGGCTCGACTCGCTGGCCTGTGCGATGCCGTGCTTCATCTGGCGCCGCCCGCCACGCAGGGCAACTCCGATCCACGCACCGCCCGGTTGTTGCAGGCGCTGGCGCGCAAGGGTGGCGTGCGCCGCATCGTGTACGGCAGCACCAGCGGCGTCTACGGCGACTGCGCCGGCACGCGCTTCGACGAAACCCGCGCCGTGAATCCCGGCACCGATCGCGCGCTGCGGCGGGTCGATGCCGAAGCGCGTTTGCGCTGGTATGGGCGCGCGTTCGGCGCTCGTGTGACGCTGTTGCGCATCCCCGGCATCTACGCCGGCGACCGCAACGGCGGCCACCCGCGCGAGCGCCTGGTGCGTGGCACCGCGGTGCTGACCGACGCCGACGACGTGTTCACGAATCACATTCATGCCGACGATCTGGCCCGGGCCTGCGTTGCGGCCCTGCATCGCGGCCTGCCGCAGCGCGTGGTGCATGCCAGCGACGATACCGAGTTGAAGATGGGCGACTATTTCGATCTCGCCGCCGACCTTTGCGGCTTGCAGCGACCCCCGCGCATCACCCGGGCCGAGGCGGCTGCGAGCCTGTCGCCGATGCTGCTGAGCTTCATGAGCGAATCCAGGCGCTTGAGCAACACCCGGCTGAAGCGCGAACTGCGCTTGCGCCTGCGCTACCCGAACGTTGCGCAGGGCCTGCTGGCCTGACCCGCGCCACCGTGCGGCTCGGCACGCCAACGCGGGTGATCAGACTCCCTTGGGCCGGCTCAGGGTCTGCATGCGATCGACGCTGAGCAGCCTGATCGTCAGCGCTTCACCGCCACGCTGAATTTCAAGCGTGACCTCGCGCTGCGGGCTGGCATGGCCCCACAGCGATTTGTACAGCGCCTCCAGGGCGCCGACCTTGGCGCCGTCGATGCTCACGATGCGGTCGCCGGGGCGCAAACCGGCCTGTTCCGCCGGGCTGTCGCGGCTGGTGCGAACCACGCGCACCGCGCCGTCCTGCTCGACACACACCAGCCCCAGCCAGGCGCGCGTGCTGCCGCGCGACGCGCCGCGTTCCCGCAGTTCGCCCAGGATCGGCTTGAGCAGGTCGATGGGCACGAACATGTTGCCCGGCAGCCGCGCCTGGCCCGGGCCGAGCGCGTCCGAGACGACCAGCGAGCCGATGCCCAGCAGTTCACCGGCGCCATTGAACAGCCCCGCGCCGCTGTGGTCGGTGCGCGGCGGCGAGGTGAACAGCGCGCCTTCGATGTGGTATTCCCAGTAGCCCGAAAAGGCGCGCCGCGAGACCATTCGGGCCAGGCTCAAATCGCCCGCCTCGCCGCCACTGGCGATCATCAGCGGTTCGTCGCCGGACAGGCCGGCCGAACTGCCGAGCCGGGCCGGCGCCACCTTGACCGGCGTGAGCGGCTGCAGCAGCCCGAAGCCCGAAGCGAGGTCGTAAGCCACCACGCGGGCCGGCAATTTGCGCTCGCCCTCGAAGACCAGGTCGACGTGGTCGGCCTCCAGGATCAGGTAGCCGATCGTCAGCACCAGGCCATCGGCGCCGATCACCACCCCGGTGCCCTGGCGTTCGCGCCCGAGTGTTTCGATGGATCGGGCATCGTCGACCGCAGTCGCGCGCACGCCGACGACGGATGATCGGGCCCGCGCCAGGGCCTGGATCCTGGCTTCGACATCAAGCACGGCGGCGGGCTCGGCGGCGGGCGTTGCGGCCTGTGCGGCCGACCCGCATGCCGCTGCAACGACCCCGGCTGCGAAACAACGCGCTCCAAGCCTTCCGATGGCACCGAACGACACCCGATTCATGGCCGCCTCCGCACTGCTTCGCACAAGGCCCAAGCATGTGCTTTTGCGGGTTCCCTGTGAAGCTCAGGGATTTGGCGGCGCGCTGCGTGGTGGGTTCAGCGCCTGCTGAACGGGGACTGCCCGCGCCAGTAGCGAAGCACCAGAAAGCCGCCCAGCATGCCGCCCAGGTGGGCGAAGTGCGCCACCCCCGAGGCCGTTCCGGTGACGCCCAGGAACAGCTCCAATGCGCCATAGATCGCCACGAAGACCTTGGCCTTCATCGGGATCGGTGGGAACAGCGGAATGATCGTGCGGTTCGGGAATGTCATGCCGAAGGCCAGCAGCAAGCCGAACAGGCCGCCCGATGCCCCCACGGTAGGGTAGACCGAGCCGAGCAGCCAGGTCACGATCAGCTGCGCTGCGGCCGCAGCGAGCACGCTGGCGGAATAGAACTGGACAAAGCGGCGTTGACCCCAGACCCGCTCCAGCTCGGCGCCGAACATCCACAAGCCCAGCATGTTGAAGAACAGGTGGCCGACGCCGCCGTGCAAGAACGCGTAGCTCACCACCTGCCAGGGCAGGAAACCATGGCCCAGCGGCCACAGCGCGAACAGCTGCGTGAACCAGGCGCCGACAAAATAGTCGATGCAAAACGCTGCGACGTTGATCAGCAGCAGGGCCTGGGTGACGGGAGGCATCGGTGGCATGCGCGGGTTTCCGAAGGGAAGCAGGGCCTGGAGTCTACGTGCGCGGATCGACACGCACTGAAGACGAACGGGAGCCACGTGGTGCCGGGGGCCGGACTCGAACCGGCACAGTGTTTCCACCGGGGGATTTTGAGTCCCCTGCGTCTACCAATTTCGCCACTCCGGCAAGAGGGTTCACTGCGTGCGCGTTGCATTATTGCATGGGGGTCTGGGGTTCTTGCACGCCCTGCGACAATGACTCAAGGAGACACCATGAGCGACGCTGCGCCCGGCTACAACACGATTGAAGACGTCATTGGCCAGACCCCGCTGGTGCGGCTGGTTCGTGTGGTCGGGGGGCGCGAAACGCAGCGCGGCAACCTGATTCTGGGCAAGCTGGAAGGCAACAACCCGGCCGGTTCGGTGAAGGACAGGCCGGCCATCAGCATGATCCGGCGCGCCGAGGAGCGCGGCGAAATCAAGCCCGGCGACACCTTGATCGAGGCGACCTCGGGCAACACCGGCATTGCGCTGGCCATGGCCGCGGCGATCCGCGGCTACCGAATGCTGTTGATCATGCCGGAGGATTTGAGCATCGAGCGCGCGCAGACGATGAAGGCGTTCGGCGCCGAGCTGGTGTTGACGCCGCGCTCGGGCGGCATGGAGTACGCGCGTGACCTGGCCGCGCAAATGCAGCGCGATGGCAAGGGCCGGGTGCTCGACCAGTTTGCCAACGCCGACAACCCGCGGGTTCACTACGAGACCACCGGCCCGGAGATCTGGCGCGACACCGGCGGGCGCGTCACGCACTTTGTCAGCGCCATGGGCACCACCGGCACGATCACCGGCGTGTCGCGCTATTTGAAGGAGCGCAATGCCGGCGTGCAGGTGATCGGCGCGCAGCCCAGCGAAGGGTCTCGAATTCCCGGCATCCGCAAATGGCCGCAGGAATACCTGCCCAAGATCTACGACCCGACGTGGATCGACAAGATCGTTTCGGTGAGCCAGGCCGATGCCGAAGACATGGCGCGCCGCCTGGCCCGCGAAGAAGGAATCTTTGCCGGCATCTCGGCCGCCGGCGCCTGCTGGGTGGCGCTGCAAATTGCCAGCGCGGTCGAGAACGCAACCATCGTGTTCGTCGTGTGTGACCGGGGTGACCGCTACCTGTCCACCGGCGTGTTCCCGGCCTGAGATTGAACATGACCGACACCTGCCTCTATTGCCCCTCGTGCGCGACCGCGCTGCAACGCCTGTCCCGGCAAGAGGATGCCGGCCCCGTGATCCGCTTGCGCTGCCCGGCCTGCGCGTGGACGCACTGGAACAACCCGACGCCGGTGCTGGCCGCGGTGATCGAACTGGCCGACCGCGACGGGCAATTGCTGCTGGCCCGCAACGCGGCATGGCCGGGGAAAAGCTTCGGGCTGATCACCGGTTTCATGGAGGCCGGCGAGTCGCCGACCGAAGGCATCACCCGCGAGGTCGCCGAAGAAACATCGCTGACGGTCGACGCCCTTCAGCTGATCGGCGTCTACGACTTTCAGCGCATGAACCAGGTGATCATTGCCTACCATGCGCTGGCCCGCGGCGAGATTTCGCTGTCCCCCGAACTGGCCGAATACAGGCTGTTCACGCCCGCCACGGTGCGCTGTTGGCGCGCGGGCACCGGCTATGCGTTGGCCGACTGGCTCATTGCGCGCGGACATACCCCTGAATGGGTGGAAATCCCGCCCCGCCCAGGCCGCTCGGCCGACCTAGAATCGATGTAACACAAGGAAACCTCATGGAAGCCCAGAAAGAGCTTGATACCCGCGGATTGAACTGCCCACTGCCCATTCTGAAAGCCAAGAAGGCATTGGCGGCGATGAACAGCGGAGACACGCTCAGGGTGATCGCCACCGACCCGGGTTCGATGCGCGACTTTCAGGCGTTCGCTCGCCAGACCGGCAATGAACTCGTGGAGCAGTCCAACGTCGCCGACGAGTTCATCCACGTGCTGCGCCGCCGTTGAGCCGGCGGCCGGTGCTCAGATCTGCAAGGACTTCAGGAACGCGCGAAACCCCGGGCCGAGTTCAGGATGCGCCAGGGCCAATTCAACGTTGGCTTCCAGAAAACCTTCCTTGCTGCCGCAGTCGTAGCGCCTGCCTTCGTAGCGGAATGCAAAAACCTTCTCACGCCGCAACAGTCCGGCAATCCCGTCGGTGAGCTGAATTTCGCCGCCCACACCGCGCTGCTGGTTCGATATCTCGTGAAACACGCCCGGGGTCAGGATGTAGCGCCCGGCCACCCCGAGGCGTGAAGGCGCTTGTTCAGGCGCCGGCTTCTCGACGATGCGGCTCACGTCCATCAACTTGTCGTTGATCGCGGTGCCGGCCACGATGCCGTAGCGCCGTGTCTGTTCGGCCGGTACTTCCTGCACCGCCAGGATCGACACGCGCCACTCGTTGAACTGCTCCACCATCTGCTTGAGCACGGGCGCTTCTCCCACCATCAAGTCGTCGGCCAGCAGCACGGCAAACGGCTCGTTGCCCACCAGGCGCTGCGCGCACAACACCGCGTGCCCCAGCCCCAGGGCCTGGGCCTGGCGGACATAGATGCACTCCATGTCGTCGGGCTTGACGCCTCGAACGACGTCGAGCAGTTCCTGCTTGCCGGCTTGCTCCAGCGCCACCTCCAGCTCGAAGGTCATGTCGAAGTGGTCTTCGATCGGGCGTTTGTGGCGGCCGGTCACGAATATCATCTGGCGCACGCCGGCCGCATAGGCCTCTTCGACTGCATACTGAATCAAGGGTTTGTCGACCACCGGCAGCATTTCCTTCGGCTGCGCCTTGGTGGCAGGTAGAAAACGGGTGCCCAGGCCCGCCACTGGAAAAATCGCCTTGTTGATCTTCATGAAACTACAATTTCCTTTCAAACTCGAACGATTCTGGCATGAGGGCGGGTTCGCTCGCGTGTGAAGAAATCTCTGCACCCATGGATTTGTTGATCGTCGAACCGCTGGAAGCCGAACTGATGCAGTGGCTCGAAGCTCGCCACGAGGTCAGCTTCGCGCCCGAGCTGGCGCAGGACCCGCGCGCATTCCGCCAGGCGCTCTACAAGGTGCGGGCGACGATCGTGCCCGCCAGCGTGGCCGTGGATGCCCAGGCCTTGCGCCATGCGCCGGTGCTCCGCGCCGTGGGGCGTGTCAGCAGCGGCGCTGAAAACATCGATCTCGACGCCTGCGCGCGCGCCCAGGTGGAGGTCGTGCGCAGCCGCACCGCCAGCGCCCAGGCCGAAGCCGAGTTCATGGTCGGTGCGCTGCTGTCGCTGCTGCGGCGCGTGCCGGTGGTGGGCGCCGACGGGGTGCTGGTCGGGCGCGAACTGGGGGCCGCCACCGTCGGCCTGCTGGGCATGGCGCCGGCCGCCCGGTCGATGTCGCAGATGCTCGGGGGGTTTGGCTCGCGGGTGGTCGGCTACGACCCCTCTTTGCATTCGAACGACAGCGTCTGGGAGCGTTGGCGGGTTCGGCCGCTGGGCTTGCGCGAGCTGCTCGAGCAAGCCGACGCGGTGTGCGTGCAACTGAGCTATTTCAGCCGCTATCAAGGGCTGCTGGGTGAGCGATTCCTGCAGTTCTGCAAACCCAACCAGGTGATCGTCAGCATCTCCCACTCGGGTTTGTTCGACGAGGTGGCATTGGCCGATGCGCTGACCAGCGGGCGCATCGCCGCCGCCTGGCTCGACAGTCTCGAACCGGGCGCGTTGGAGCCGGGTCGGCCGCTGGCGGGCATCGAAACCTTGCAAACCACGCCGCGCCTGGCCAGCACCACGCGCGAGTCGCGCCTGCGCAGCGCCTGGACCGTGGTCAAGCGCATCGACGAGTTGCTGACCCGCGAGCCCGAGGTCTCGCGCGAATTCAGGGCGACGATCCCAGGCGCGCTAGCTGATCTTGCAGTCGGCCCTGTGTCGTCGTGAATTCGGCAACGCGCTGGCGTTCCTGTTCGACCACCGCAGCCGGTGCGCGCGCCACGAAGCTCTGATTCCCCAGCTTGGTGTTGGCCTTGGCGATCTCGGCGCCCAGGCGATCGACTTCCTTCTTCAGCCGTTCGGTTTCCAGCGCCACGTCGATCTCGACGCGCAGGGCCAGCCGCGCCTCGCCGTGCATCGCCACCGGCGCCTGGCGGGTTGCCTGCGCGAATGCCGCAACGTCACTGAACTGATTCACCGCCGAGAGCTTGACCAGGGCCTGCAGCAACGCCGCGGCCTCTTCAATGAAGGCTTCATCTCCCACCACCATCAGCGGCACCCGGGCCCCGGGTGACAGGCTCATCTCGCTGCGCAGCGCGCGGCAGATTCCGACCACGGCCTTGAGCTTGCCGACCCACGCGTCGGCCCCGGCATCGACCCGGTCCAGCTGGGCTTGCGGGTAGGCCGTCACGACGATGCTCTGGCCCGGCGCCTTGCGGCCCGCCAGCGGCGCCACCGCCTCCCACAATTCGGCGGTGATGAACGGCGTGATGGGGTGCAGGAGGCGCAGAATCGTTTCCAGCACGCGGATCAGCGTGCGTCGCGTGGCGCGCTGTTGCGACGGGTTGCCAGCCTGGAGTTGCACCTTGGCGATTTCGATGTACCAGTCGCAGTACTCGTCCCAGACGAACGAATAGATCGCGCTGGCGACATTGTCGAGCCGGTACTCGGCGAAGCCCTTTTCCACCGCCGCTTCCACGCGTTGCAACTCGCCGCTGATCCAGCGATCGGGGTGCGAGAAGCTGAGGTAATTGTGGAATTCCTGACCCGGCGCACATTGCGCCTTGGTGTGCTCGGCCAGGCCGCAGTCCTGCCCCTCGCAGTTCATCAACACGAACTTGGTCGCGTTCCACAGCTTGTTGCAGAAATTGCGATAGCCCTCGCAGCGCTTGGTGTCGAAGTTGATGTTGCGGCCCAGGCTGGCGAGCGACGCGAACGTGAAGCGCAGCGCGTCGGCGCCGAAGGCGGGAATGCCGTCGGGGAACTCCTTCTCGGTTTCCTTGCGCACCTTGGGCGCGGTCTCGGGCCGGCGCAGGCCGGTGGCGCGCTTGTCGAGCAAGGGCGCGAGCGCGATGCCATCGATCAGGTCGACCGGGTCCAGCACATTGCCCTCGGACTTGCTCATCTTGCGGCCCTGCGAGTCGCGCACCAGGCCGTGAATGTAGACGTGGTGAAACGGCACCCGGCCGGTGAAATGTGTCGTCATCATGATCATCCGGGCGACCCAGAAGAAGATGATGTCGAAGCCGGTGACCAACACGCTGGACGGCAGGAACAGGTCGAGTTCGCGCGTCTTGTCAGGCCAGCCGAGCGACGAAAAAGGCACCAGCGCCGACGAGTACCAGGTGTCCAGCACGTCTTCGTCGCGCACCAGCGGCCCGAGGTAGCCGGCGGCGGTCGCGCGGTCGCGTGCCTCGGCTTCATCGTGGGCGACGAACAACTCGCCGCCACTGCCGTACCAGGCCGGGATCTGGTGCCCCCACCACAACTGGCGCGAGATGCACCAGTCCTGGATGTTCTTCATCCACTGGTTGTAGGTGTTGACCCATTGCTCGGGCACGAACTTCACCGACCCGTTTTCTACCGCCTCGATGGCCTTCTGCGCAATGCTCTTGCCGTCGGCGCCGGCTTGGGTGGTGGCCACGAACCACTGGTCGGTCAGCATCGGCTCGACGATCTGCCCGGTGCGTTCGCAACGCGGCACCACCAGCTTGTGCTTCTTCACTTCGACCAGCAGGCCCTGCGCTTCCAGATCGGCAACCACCTTCTTGCGCGCGGCAAATCGGTCCAGCCCGCGATAGGGCGCCGGTGCGTTGTCGTTGATCGTGGCGCCCAGCGTCAGCACCCCGATCGTCGGCAGGCCATGGCGCTGGCCGACCGCATGGTCGTTCACATCGTGGGCCGGCGTCACCTTGACCACGCCGGTGCCGAACGCACGATCCACGTACTCGTCCGCAATCACCGGAATCTGCCGATCACACAACGGCAGCGTGACGAGCTTGCCGACGAGGCCGGCATAGCGCTCGTCCTGCGGGTGCACCATCACCGCCACGTCGCCCAGCATCGTCTCCGGCCGTGTCGTGGCCACCACCAGCGAGCCCGACCCATCCACCAGCGGGTAGCGGATGTGCCACAGCGAGCCGTCTTCCTCTTCGCTCACCACTTCCAGGTCGGACACCGCCGACTTGAGCACCGGGTCCCAGTTCACCAGCCGCTTGCCGCGGTAGATCAGGCCTTCGTCATACAGCTTCACGAAAGTGTCTGTCACCACGCTGGACAACTTGTGATCCATCGTGAAGTACTCGTGCTTCCAGGCCACCGAGTCGCCCATGCGGCGCATCTGGCGCGTGATGGTGGAGCCCGACTGTTCCTTCCACTCCCACACCTTGGCGACGAAGTTCTTGCGGCCCAGGTCGTGGCGCGACTGCCCCTGGTCCTTGAGTTGCCGCTCGACCACGATCTGCGTGGCGATGCCCGCATGGTCGGTGCCCGGCACCCACAGCGTGTTGAAGCCTCTCATGCGGTGGTAGCGCGTCAACGAGTCCATGATGGTCTGGTTGAACGCGTGGCCCATGTGCAGCGTGCCCGTCACATTGGGCGGCGGCAACTGGATCGAAAACGACGGCCGGCTCGTCTCCAGGGTCGGCTCGTACAGGCCGGCGGCTTCCCACAGCGGGCCCCAGCGGGCTTCGATGGCGGCGGGTTCGAACGATTTGGCAAGGTCGGTCATGGTCGGGCGCGGTCCACGCCCCGTCCGGGCGCGGTTTCGGTTGATGCTGGTGATTCAGGCACGTGAAACAGAGTGAAAAAAGGGCAGGCCGGGATTGTAGGTCGCGCACCCGGCCTGATAAGGTGGCAGCGATGCGCCCGAACCACCATCAGCCATGACGTTCTCAAGCCGGCTGCGGCGCCTCGCGGTCCTGACCGCCATCGTCGGTGCGATGGCACTGGGCAGTTGCGGCGGCGGCTCATCCACCCCGGCCGCCGCCAGCGCGCAGTGCGACCTCGATTCCCGGCAGAGCTGGTTGCGCGGCCACATGCTCGACTCGTATTTCTGGTCCGGCGCGTCGCCCAACCCCGAGCCCGCAGCCTACGACACGCTGCAGAAGTACTTCGATGCACTGCGCTACGCCGGCGCCGGCGCGGTGCCCGCCGATCGGTGGAGCTACATCTCCGACAGCGCCAGCTACAACCAGTTCTTCGGCGAGGGCCGGACCATGGGCTACGGCCTGTTCGTCAACGGCCTGGAACTGCAACTCCCGCTGAAGGTGCGCTTCATCGAGGCGCAGTCGCCGGCCGCCGCCCAAGGCCTGGTGCGCGGCGATGTGATTCTGGCCATCAACGGCCGCAGCGCCGCCGACATCGTCGCCGCCAACGACTTCACCGTGCTCGGCCCGGCCAGGGAGGGCGACACGCTGAGCGTGCAGCTCGCCACGGCGGCCGGTTCCCGCACCTTGACGCTGACCGCGGCGACCTACGCGCTCACGCCGGTGCCGGTGTCACGCGTGCTGACGCTGTCCAATGGCGTCAAGGCCGGCTACCTGGTGCTGAAAGACTTCATCAGCCAGGCCGAAGCGCCGCTGGCCGCGGCGTTCAGCGAGTTCCGCTCGGCCGGCGCCACCGAGCTGATCCTGGACCTGCGCTACAACGGCGGCGGGCGCATATCCACGTCCAACCTGCTGGCCTCGCTGGTGGCCGGCGGCGCGCACAACGGCCAACTGTTCACCCGCCTCAGTTACAGCGCACAGCAGGCTGCCCGCAACACCAACTATGTTTTCGCCGCCACCGACACCGGTTTTGCGCGCGTGGTGGTGCTCACCGGCGAGCGCACGTGCTCCGCCAGCGAACTGGTTGTCAATGGCCTGAAGCCTTACGTGAACGTGGTCACCGTGGGCGCGCAGAGTTGCGGCAAGCCGTTCGGATTCAACCCGACCGCGTCATGCGGCAGCACCTTCAGCGCGGTGAACTTCGAGTCGCTCAACGCTGCGGGCGAGGGGCGCTACTACGATGGCATCGCGGCCACTTGCGCGGTCAGCGACGACTTCAGTGGATCGCTGGGCGACCCGGCCGAGAAGCTCACGGCCGCCGCGACGAGCTACCTGCAGTCCGGCGCATGCCCGCCGGCGGCGGTTGCGCACGAACGTGCGCGGGCGTTGTCGGTGGTGCGCCGCGCGCGAACCGCGCCTGCCGAGCCGGGTGAGCGCCGCGGCATGTGGGTGAGCGACTGAAGGTTTGGACCAAGCGGGTGACGTTCGAATTCAACAGCACTGTGACCGGCACGACGCTGCAATTCAACAGCACCGATGACCTCGTCAGGTCGAACATCGACGGCCGCGTCTGGGGCGGAATGCACTACCGGACTTCGGGCGAACACTGTGCTCAGCTCGGCAAGAACGTCGCCAAGTGGATCGCGAAGAACCACTTTCAGGCAGTCCAGTAAAGCGCATCGAGTTGGTCCGGGGGCTCTCGGTCGCGGGCATCGAGCCCACTCCCTCGCCGATCCCGCCGCTGGTCGATCCCCGTCAACGGGGCCCCTCGCCCTTCGCTTCGGGCTCTACATCAGCAGATGCTCGCCCGCGTTGTCCCCGCCCAGGATCACGTAGTTGACCTTGCGGATGTCGAACAGCCGGGTGCCACCGCCGTATGAAATGGAGCTTTGCACGTCTTCGCGCATCTCGCGCAGCGTGTCGGCCAGCCGGCCCTTGATGGGCTCCAGGATGCGCTTGCCTTCGACGTGTTTGTACTCGCCCTTGTTGAAGTCGCTGGCCGAACCGTAATACTCCTTGAACAGCTTGCCGTCGACCTCGACCGTCTTGCCGGGGGATTCTTCATGCCCGGCGAACAGCGAGCCGATCATCACCATCGAGGCGCCGAAGCGCACGCTCTTCGCGATGTCGCCGTGGTCTCGAATTCCGCCATCGGCGACGATGGGCTTGGTCGCCACGCGCGCGCACCACTTCAGCGCCGACAGCTGCCAGCCGCCGGTGCCGAAGCCCGTTTTCAACTTGGTGATGCACACCTTGCCCGGGCCCACGCCCACCTTGGTCGCGTCGGCGCCCCAGTTTTCCAGGTCGATCACCGCTTCAGGCGTGGCCACGTTGCCGGCGATGACGAAGGTGGCCGGCAATTTCGCCTTGATGTGCTCGATCATCCTGTGCACGCTGTCGGCGTGGCCGTGGGCGATGTCGATGGTGATGTAGTCGGCGCCCACGCCGCTGGCGGCCAACTGGTCGATGACCTCGAAGTCCGCCTGCTTCACGCCCGAACTGAGCGAGACGAACAGGCCCTTGTCGCGCATGCGCTTCGCGTAGGCCAGGTTGTCGACGTCGAAGCGGTGCATCACGTAGAAGAAGCCGTTGGCGGCCAGCCATTCGGTGATGGGCTCGTCGACCACGGTCTTCATGTTGGCCGGCACCACCGGCAGGTTGAAGCGGTGCGGGCCGAACTGGACCGAGGCGTCGCACTCGCTGCGGCTTTGCACGCGGCACTTGCGCGGCAGCAGCAGCACGTTGTCGTAGTCGAAGATTTCCATGGTGCGCGCACTCCTTGTGCGCACTGTAGGGCATGTTCCCATGGCTCCTAAAATGCGCCGATGAGCCACCCGCACGACCCGACCCGCAGCGCCCCACCGGACGATTCGTCCATGCCCGTGTTCGAAGAGAACGAGGCACCGGCCGCCATGGCGCGCGGCGCGGCGGCCGATCCGGTGGCGCAGTCGCAGGGCCTGCTGCGGGGCCTGAACCCGGAGCAGCTCGCCGCCGTCACGCTGCCGGCCCGCCCGGCGCTGATTCTGGCCGGCGCCGGTTCGGGCAAGACGCGGGTGCTGACCACGCGCATCGCCTGGCTGATCCAGACCGGCCAGCTCTCGCCCGGTGGCGTGATGGCGGTGACCTTCACCAACAAGGCCGCGAAAGAAATGCTCACGCGTCTGGGCGCGATGCTGCCGCTGCCGGTGCGCGGCATGTGGATCGGCACGTTCCACGGCCTGTGCAACCGCTTCTTGCGGGCGCACTGGAAGCTGGCGGCGTTGCCCCAGGGTTTCCAGATTCTCGATTCGAGCGACCAGCTCTCGGCCGTCAAACGCATCGTCAAGGCGATGAACCTGGACGAAGAACGCTTCGTGCCCAAGCAGGTCACGTGGTTCATCGCCGGCACCAAGGAAGACGGCCTGCGCCCCAAGGACGTGGAGAGCCGCGACGAGCAGACCCGCACCATGGTGCAGATCTACCAGGCCTACGAAGACCAGTGCCAGCGCGAGGGCGTGGTCGACTTTGCCGAGCTGCTGCTGCGCACCTACGAGCTGATGCGCGACAACCAGGCGCTGCGCGAGCACTACCAGCGCCGCTTCAGGCACATCCTGGTCGACGAATTCCAGGACACCAACAAGCTGCAGTACGCCTGGTTGAAGATGTTCGCCGGGCCACCGGGCCAGAACGGTTGCGCGGTGTTCGCGGTCGGTGACGACGACCAGAGCATCTACGCCTTTCGCGGCGCGCAGGTCGGCAACATGGCCGACTTCGAGCGCCAGTTCAACGTGCGGCAGGTCATCAAGCTGGAGCGCAACTACCGCTCGTTCGGCAACATCCTGGATGCCGCGAATGAGCTGATCGCGCACAACTCACGCCGCCTGGGCAAGAACCTGCACACCGAGGCCGGCCCCGGCGAGCCGGTGCGCGTGCGCGAGGCCACCAGCGACTTTGCCGAGGCGCAGTGGTTCGTTGAAGAAGCCCAGCAACTGCACCGCGATGGCACGGCGCGCAGCAACATCGCGCTGCTGTACCGCAGCAATGCGCAGAGCCGGGTGATCGAAAGCGCGCTGTTCAATGCGGGCATGCCGTACAAGGTGTATGGCGGCCTGCGCTTCTTCGAGCGCGCCGAGGTCAAGCACGCGCTGAGCTACCTGCGCCTGATCGAAAACGCCAACGACGACACCAGCTTCTTGCGGGTCGTCAACTTTCCCACTCGCGGCATCGGTGCGCGCACCATCGAACAATTGCAGGACGCGGCACGCGCCAGCGGCCGCAGCCTGGTGCAAAGCGTCGGGGCGCTGGCCGGCAAGGGTGGCGCCAACCTGCAAGCCTTCGTGGCGCTGATCGACACGATGCGCGACGCCACGAAAGGACTGACGCTGCGCGAGATCATCGAGCAGATGCTCGAAGCGTCCGGCCTCGAAGCCTTCTACAAGACCGACAAGGAAGGCGCCGACCGGCTCGAAAACCTGGGTGAACTGGTCAATGCGGCCGAAGCCTTCGTCACCCAAGAAGGCTTCGGCAAAGACGCGGTGGCGCTGCCGATCGACGAACACGCCGGCAAGCTGAGCCAAGGCACGCCGAACGCGGTGGCCGCCGTCGACCTGACGCCCGACGCCGACACCGGCGAGATCATGTCGCCGCTGGCCGCGTTCCTGACCCACGCGTCGCTCGAAGCCGGCGACAACCAGGCGCAGGCCGGGCAGGACGCGATCCAGCTGATGACGGTGCATTCGGCCAAGGGCCTGGAGTTCGACTGCGTGTTCATCACCGGGCTGGAAGAAGGCCTGTTCCCGCACGAGAACTCCGCCGCCGACCTTGATGGCCTGGAGGAAGAGCGGCGCCTGATGTACGTGGCGATCACGCGCGCGCGCAAGCGCCTGTACCTGAGCTTCAGCCAGACGCGCATGCTGCACGGCCAGACGCGCTACAACATCAAGAGCCGATTTTTCGACGAGCTGCCCGAGGCTGCGCTGAAGTGGATCACGCCGCGCAACCAGGGTTTCGGCTCGGGCTTTGCGCGCAACTACCAGGCCGCGTGGGCCAAGGGTTCGGGGCTGAATTCGATCGTCGGTGTGGGCAACGTGAATGCGGCACCGGCCTTCGGCGCCGGCGCCAAGACCGCCAGCCACGGCCTGCGCTCAGGTCAAACGGTGTTTCACACCAAGTTCGGCGAAGGCGTGATCGTCACCCTCGAAGGCCACGCCGACGACGCCCGCGCCCAAGTCAACTTCGGCCGCCATGGCATGAAGTGGCTGGCCTTGTCGGTGGCCAAGCTGACGCCGGTGAATTGAGTCTTGCTCCCTCTCCCCCTGGGAGAGGGTTGGGGTGAGGGCCGGGCGCCTCAAACCCCCACGTCCTCGATCTCGCGGTACACATCGCGCATCCACATCTTCAGCCGCTGCCGGTCCATCAGGCCCAGCGTGGCGGGCTCGCGGTCTTGCGAGCCCTGCGCTTTCCAGAAGCTGCTGCTGGCGGCGTCGACCTTGTTGATCACGCTGTCGTGCAGCCGCTTGACGGTGATGATCTTGGCGCCCAATTGCTGGGCCCGGGCCTGCTCGCCGCTTTGCTCGAGCGCGTCGAAGTCGTTGCCGCGCACCTGGTTGCGCACCAGCACGTAGTTCAGCCCGGTGCCGAAGCGGTCGAGCAGCTTGCGCAGCAGGTCGACCGAGTCCTTGCCCGAATCCATCACGTGCCAGTAGTTCAGCGCCACGCCCACTTCGTCGGCCAGGCCGAGCACGCCGGAGTCGTCCATCCATTTCACCAGCGGCTCGTGTGTTTGCGCGGCCAGGTCGACCAGGATGCGGCGCTCGGGCAGTTCGACGGCGGCTTCGATGATGCTGTCGAGCGCTTCATAGCGGTCCACCACCACCGGTGAGGCGTAGCCCGAATAAAAGCGCAGCAGCGCGCCGTGCGAGCGGTCGGTGTCGAACCCCAGGAAAGGAATGTTGCGGTCGATCATGTACTGCGCCAGCACGCGCGCCACCAGCGACTTGCCGACACCGCCTTTTTCACCACCGACAAAATGAATGTGAGCCATCGGGTCTCCGTTTGAGTTGTTGGGGGCGGCCTGCCTGGCCGCGTCTGCCGCGGCGCTGGCGATTATCCCAAACCGCAGTGTCACCGAATGGTCATGGTTTTGCCACGCGGCTTTCATCATGCCGGCCGAGCATCCGGTGCTGGCATTTTCCTTTCCCAAAGCCGCAAAGAGGAATCCATGAACCGACCCGCAGACACAAGCGTTGCCCTTCACGACGACGACGACCTCAACCCTTCCGGCAACCCCAGCTTCAATGCCGTGCTCGATGCCCGCCTGAGCCGCCGTTCCATGTTGCGCGGCGGTGTCGGCTCGGCCGCCACGGCGGTGCTGGGCAGCTGGGCGCTGAGCGGCTGCGGCGGCAGCGACGACCCCGCACCGGCGCCCGCACCGGTCTCGACGACGATCGACAAGCTGTCGTTCACCGCCGTGCCCAAGAGCCTGGCCGACACCGTGCTGGTGCCTGCCGGCTACACCGCCACGCCGATCTATGCGTTGGGTGACCCGCTCACCGCCGCCACGCCCGCCTACAAAAACGACGGCAGCGACACCGGCTTCGACAACCGCGCCGGCGACCACCACGACGGCATGGAGTACTTCGGCTTGTCGGCCGACGGCAGCAAGCGCGACCCGCAAGGCTCGGTGCGTGGCCTGCTCGCCATCAACCACGAGGCCACCAGCGGCCGCGATGTGCGCTCGTACTTCCTGCATCCCACCGGAGGCACGCTCAACCCGCGCCCGAAGGCCGAGGCCGACAAAGAGATTGCGGTGCACGGCGTGTCGATCGTCGAAGTGCGCAAGACCGGCGGCACCTGGGCCTATGTGCAGGACTCGGCCTACAACCGCCGCATCACACCGCTGACGCCGGTGCAGATCTCCGGCCCGGCGCGTGGCAACGCGCTGCTGAAGACCCGGTACTCGGTCGATGGCACCGCCACCCGCGGCACACTCAACAACTGCGGCACCGGCTACACGCCGTGGGGCACCGACCTGAGCGGCGAGGAAAACTGGGCCGGCTACTTCACCCGGGCTGCGGCCGACAACGCCGCCCGGGGCGCCACCGACAAGAGCGTGGCCTCGCTCAACCGCTATGGCCGCGCGCAAGGCGCCGCGAGCCGGCACGGCTGGGAGACGGCCGGCCCCGAGGACCAGTACGCGCGCTGGAACATCGGCAAGACCGGCGTGTCGACCGATGGCACCGACGACTACCGCAACGAGTTGAACGGCTTCGGCTACATCGTCGAGGTCGACCCCTACGACAAGGCCGCCGCAGTGAAGAAGCGCAGCGCGCTGGGCCGTTTTGCGCACGAGAGCGCAGCGTTCGGCAAGCTCGTCGCCGGCAAGCCGCTGGCCGTCTACATGGGCGACGATTCGCGCGGCGAGTACATCTACAAGTACGTGTCCAGCGCCAACTGGGACGCGGCCGACGCCGCACCCGCCAACCGCATCGCCAGCGGCGACAAGTACCTCGACGCCGGCAAACTGTTCGTCGCCAAGTTCGGCGTCGACGGCACCGGCGCGTGGATCGAACTGGCCATCGGCAACCCGTTGATTGCCGGCTACGCGGCGTATGCGTTCGCCGACCAGGCTGACGTGCTGGTGAACGCACGCCTGGCCGCCGACGCGCTGGGCGCCACCCGCATGGACCGCCCCGAGTGGTGCGCCGTGCACCCGGCCACGGGCGAGATCTACTGCACGCTGACCAACAACAGCAGCCGCAAGGTCGAGCCGGTAGCCGGGCAGTTTGCGCTCGACCCCGCGAACCCGCGCTCCTACGCCGACTCGTTCGGCGGCGCGGCGGCCGGCGCGCCCGGCAACATCAACGGGCACATCATCCGCATGGCCGAAGCCGGTGGCGAAGCCGCTGCCATGACGTTCACCTGGGACGTGTACCTGTTCGGCGCGCAATCAGATGCCGACGCCGGCAGGATCAACCTGTCGTCGCTCACCGCCGACCAGGACTTTTCCAGCCCCGACGGCCTGTGGTTCAGCCGCACGACCGGCCTGTGCTGGATCCAGACCGACGACGGCGCCTACACCGACACCACCAACTGCATGATGCTGCTGGGCCTGCCGGGCAAGGTGGGCGACGGCGTGAAGACCACGCTAAGCTACACCAAGGCCGACACCACCACGCTCAACGTCGACACCTACATCGGCAAGAAACCGAGCGCCGACACGCTGCGCCGCTTCCTCGTCGGCCCGGTCGACTGCGAGCTGACCGGCTGCACCGAAACGCCCGACGGCAAGACCGTGTTCGCCAACATCCAGCACCCCGGTGAAACGCTGGCGGCGGTGGCCGACGTGACGGACCCGAGCAAGTACCTCAGCCACTGGCCCGGCAACGCCGGTTATGGCGCCGGCGGGGCGACGGCACGGCCGCGCTCCGCGACCCTTGCAATCACCAAGAACGACGGCGGGCTGATCGGCAGCTGATCGACGCCCATTCCTCTGGAGAGGACTGGCCGCGGGCAAGACGCCTGCGGCCATTTTTTTTTGCCCGATGCTGGTCAATCGCCTTCCATTCGCACCCGCGCACGCCGCCAGATGAGATTGTTGCGTTCCACACGAAACGGCATGGAGCCCCGGCTCGGGGGGTCTTAATCCCTTCTTCATCAGGGAATCTGGTCAGGCGACGGCGGGCTCGGTGACGACGGCGAGCTCGGTGTCTTAATCCCTTCTTCATCAGGGAATCTGGTCAGGCTTCCGAAGAGTCTGCTAGTCGGACACTTTGGAAGTCTTAATCCCTTCTTCATCAGGGAATCTGGTCAGGCTGATGCGCTTCGGGGTGACCATCGGAAAGCACGAGTCTTAATCCCTTCTTCATCAGGGAATCTGGTCAGGCGGTTTCAGTCCGCGATAACCCGCGCGTCGCCGTCTTAATCCCTTCTTCATCAGGGAATCTGGTCAGGCGTACGTGACGACCTGGGCCGAGGGAGGGGCCTGTCTTAATCCCTTCTTCATCAGGGAATCTGGTCAGGCCCAGGCCCGCACGCGCAACAGCACGCTCTGGACCGTCTTAATCCCTTCTTCATCAGGGAATCTGGTCAGGCCCACCAGCACACGAACGCGGAGAAGAACGCTGTCTTAATCCCTTCTTCATCAGGGAATCTGGTCAGGCGCCATGCGTTCGGGAAGCAAATTCTTCTTCAGTCTTAATCCCTTCTTCATCAGGGAATCTGGTCAGGCAAACCAACCTGGAGTAACACCATGCAACCGAGTCTTAATCCCTTC
>JANORB010000075.1:0-17940 GCA_031415135.1 Methylibium sp. | reverse complement strand
GCTGCGCGTGTACGAAGAAATGAACAAGGTGTTCCCGCGCGACACGGTCTACGTCACCACCATCGGCCTGAGCCAGATCGCCGGCGCGCAGTTCCTGCACGTCTACGGCCCGCGCCAGTGGATCAACTGCGGCCAGGCCGGCCCGCTGGGCTGGACCATTCCGGCCGCGCTGGGGGTGGTCGCCGCCGACCCGACCCGCACCGTGGTGGGCCTGTCGGGCGACTACGACTTCCAGTTCATGATCGAAGAACTGGCGGTCGGGGCGCAGTTCCGCCTGCCCTATGTTCAGGTGCTGGTGAACAACAGCTACCTGGGCTTGATCCGCCAGAGCCAGCGCGGTTTCGAGATGGATTACTGCGTGCAGCTGGCGTTTGAAAACCAGAACGTCGACGACACGGCGTTGAAGAGCTATGGCGTCGACCACCAGGCCGTGGTGCAAGGGCTGGGTTGCAAGTCGTTGCGGGTCACCGACCCCGACAAGATCGAGGCTGCGCTGGTGCAGGCCCAGGCCATGGCGCGCCAGTACCGTGTGCCGGTGGTGGTGGAGGTGATCCTGGAGAAAGTGACCAACATCGCGATGGGCACCGAGATCGACAAGATCAACGAGTTCGAAGACATCGACTGCCGCCACCCCGAGGGAAGGCAAGGTCTCGAAATGGCCGGCCTGCTTGAGTAAGCCAAGCGCGTTTCGCCCCCGACAACCCAAGGAGACAGGCCATGCCCCGCTTTGCCGCCAACCTCACGATGCTGTTCAACGAAGTTCCGTTTCTCGACCGCTTTGAGCGGGCCGCGCAGGCTGGCTTCAAGGCGGTGGAGTTCCTGTTCCCGTACGCCTTCAGCGCAGCGGACATCAAGCAGCGGCTGGACGACAACGGCCTGCAGCTGGTCTTGCACAACCTGCCGGCCGGCCACTGGGACGGCGGCGAACGCGGCATCGCCTGCCACCCGGATCGCACGGGCGAATTCCGCGAGGGCGTTGTGCGCGCAGTCGAGTACGCGCAGGCGCTGGGGGTGGGGCAACTCAACTGCCTGGCCGGCAAGGCGCCTGCGGGCGTGTCCGATGGCGTGCTGCGCGACACCTTCGTCAGCAACCTCGGTCACGCCGCGGGGGCGTTCAAGCGCGCCGGTTTGCGGCTGTTGATCGAACCGATCAACAGCTTCGACATTCCCGGCTTCTACCTGAACCGCACCACGCAGGCGCTGGCCATCCTCGACGAGGTCGGCGCCGACAACGCCTTCGTTCAGTACGACATCTATCACGCGCAGCGCATGGAAGGCGAACTCGCCGCGACGCTGCAAAAGCACCTGGCCCGCATCGGCCACATCCAGCTGGCCGACAATCCGGGGCGCAACGAGCCGGGCAGCGGCGAGATCAACTACCCGTTTCTGTTTGCGCACATCGACCGCATCGGCTACGCCGGCTGGATCGGCTGCGAGTACAAGCCCGCCACCACCACCGAGGCAGGCCTGGGCTGGCGCGAACACCTGGCCACGTGACCCCACCTCCAACCCTTAGGAACACAGCATGAGCACCCAACCTCTCAAACTCGGCTTCATCGGCCTGGGCATCATGGGCACGCCGATGGCGGGCCACCTGCTCAAGGCAGGGCACTCGCTGTTCGTGCACTCGGTGCCCTCGGTGCCGGCCGACGTCGTCAAGGCCGGCGCCACCGCCTGCGCCAGCGGCCGCGAGGTGGCACAGAGGGCCGACATCGTTTTCATCATGGTGCCCGACACCCCGCACGTGGCCGATGTGCTGTTCAGCGAAAACGGCGTGGCCGCGGGCATCGCCGCCGGCAAGACCGTGGTCGACATGAGCAGCATCTCGCCGATCGAGACCAAGGTCTTCGCCAAGAAGATCAACGCGCTCGGCTGCGACTACCTCGACGCGCCGGTGTCCGGCGGCGAGGTGGGCGCCAAGAACGCCACGCTGTCGATCATGGTCGGCGGTGACGAGGCGGTGTTCAACAAGGTCAAGCCGCTGTTCGAACTGTTGGGCAAGAACATCACGCTGGTCGGTGGCAACGGCGACGGCCAGACCGCCAAGGTGGCCAACCAGATCATCGTGGCCCTCAACATCGAAGCCGTGGCCGAGGCGCTGCTGTTCGCCGCCAAGGCCGGCGCCGACCCGGCGCGGGTGCGCCAGGCGCTGATGGGCGGCTTTGCATCGTCGAAGATTCTCGAGGTGCACGGCGAGCGCATGGTCAAGCGCACGTTCGATCCGGGCTTTCGCATCGAGCTGCACCAGAAGGACCTGAACCTGGCGCTCAGCAGCGCGCGCGCGCTCGGCGTGTCGCTGCCCAACACCGCCACCGCGCAAGAACTGTTCAACTCCTGCGCCGCGCACGGCGGCAAGGGCTGGGATCATTCGGCGATGGTGAAGGCGCTGGAGCGGCTGGCGAACTTCGAGATCGGGCAGAAAGCCGGGTGAATCCTGGGCGTGTGCGGGCCGCGCCTGTTCAGGGAGGTTCTGAAACCGTCTGGTGGCCTGCCCGGAGGGACTCGAACCCCCGACCTGTTGCTTAGAAGGCAACTGCTCTATCCAGTTGAGCTACGGGCAGTGGGGCCAGGCGACGCACCTTGAGTGGCGCGGGCGGCAGGGCTTTGGGGAATGGTCGGGGTGGCGGGATTCGAACTCGCGACCTACTGGTCCCAAACCAGTTGCGCTACCAGGCTGCGCTACACCCCGAACAGGGCGGATTGTACTCAGCGCAGGTCGGCTGCCGCCGGCGCCGGCAGGATCAACTGCTGCGCCACGGCCACGCACTGGCGAATGTGCTGCTCGCAAACGAAGCGCAGCGCCGAATAGGTCAGCAGCGCCGACAGCGCTTGGCCGGCAACGGGCACGTACTTCGCCACTTGCTGGGTGGTGAGCCGGACGCCGACGATCTTGAGCGCCTGCAGGATCACGTCGCGGGTGATCAGCTTGCCCACCAGCAAGCCGCCGCCGGCCGACAAGGCCTTGTAGGCCACCACCCGCCGGTCGGGGGCCAGGCGCTCGACCTGCTCAGGCGTCAGGCCGAACGCGCGGTTGATGTCGGGAATGAGCTTGAGCAGCACGCCGACATCGGTGAGCCAGTCGACCCCCGGAATCGGAATCACGGCAACGCCCGCGGCCACGAGGGAGCGGCGCTTGACCATGCGCCGGCAGTCGCGCGCGGCGGCCTCGATTTGCGCCGGCGTGCCCGGCACCACGATCCATTCCACCGCGTTGGCCATGATCCGCTCGATCGCTTCGAATCGGCCTCAGGCGCCGGACGATCCCTTGACCTTGCCGACGATGAACAGCAGCAAGATGGCGCCCAACACCGAGCCGATGAAGCCCGCGTTTTGCCCGGCCTGGTACCAGCCCAGGGCCTGGCCGGCGAATCCCGCCAGGAACGAACCCGCAATGCCCAGCACTGCCGTGAGGATCAGCCCCAACTGCTGGGTGCCGGGCAGGATCGCGCGGGCAATCAGACCGACGATCAAACCCACCACCGCCATCCAGACGTAGCTCATGTGTTTCTCCTTGTGCAAACCAGGAATTCCAACGACTTGCCGTCTTGTCGTCTTGCCGGACCAGGCGGCGCCCGCAATGTAGCCGATCGCCGACAGCCTCCTCGAGGCCGGTGCTACCCCAGCCGCTGCGCCCAGACCTTCTCCAGCCGCTTGACGCTGACCGGTTGGGGGGTCCGCAACTCCTGTGCGAACAGGCTCACACGCAACTCCTCGATCAGCCAGCGGAATTCTTGCAGCCGCGCGTCGGGCGCGCTCCGGCGCTCGGCCAGCAGGCGCAGGAATTTTTGCTCCAGCGGACGCAGCTCTGCCAGTCGGTCGGCATCACGCGCCGGGTCGGCGCGTTGTTTGTCCAGCCGCATCACGATGGCCCGGAGGTAGCGCGGCAAGTGCGCCAACTGGGGCCACGGCGTGTCGACGACAAAGCGCTTGGGCACCAGGCGCTGGAGTTGCGCGGCAATGTCGTCGGCCACGTCCTTCGGCGGCCGCGCGTCTTTGAGCTTGCGAAGCGCCGCCGTGTGGTCGACGAGCACCGCGCCCGCGCTGCGCGCGATCTCGCCGGCAATCAGGGTCAGGCGTCCTCGCCCCTCGGTGAGGCGGCGCGAAAACCCGGCCGCGTCGGTGGGCAGCGGGTCGGACAAGAAGGCCCGCTCCAGCGCCAGCTCGATGACCTGCTCGCGCAGTTCGTCGGCCGACCCCAGCGGCATGTAGGCAACCGACATCCTTTGCAGGTCGGGGATGTTCTTTTCCAGGTACTTGAGCGAGTCGCGGATCTGCAGCGCCACCAGGCGGCGCAAGCCGGCGCGGTGATGGGCCGCGGCCGCATCGGGCTCGTCGAACACCTCGATCTCGACATGCGTGAGCTTGTCGATCAGCGCCGGAAAGCCGATCAGCGATTGCGCTCCGCGGCGAATCTCCATCAGCTCGGGGAGGTCGCCGAAGCTCCATTCGGTGTGTTTTTGCGGCGCCTCGATGCGGGCTTTGGCAGGCGCATCGACGGGCCCATCGTTCGTGCCGGCCGGCTTGGGCGCCGACGGCTGCGGCGCTGGCGAGGCCTTGAGCACCGCCAAGGCCTGGAACGCCGAGCGCGCCTGCCCGCCCAGTTCGGCTTTCAGCGCCGCCAGGTTGCGGCCTGTGCCCAACTGCCGGCCATGCTCGTCGACCACCCGAAAATTCATCAGCAGGTGGGCCGGCACCTGTTCCAGCTTGAAGTCGGCCCGTTTGACGTCGACCTGGGTCTTGTCACGCACGCTCTTGAGCAGCGCATCGAGCAGTGCGCCCTGGGCGAACCCGGTGGCGCCAACGAAGCTGTCGACATAGTCGGGCAACGGCACCAGCCGGGCCCGGGGCTTCTGGTGCAGGCTCTTCACCAGCGCCAGCACCTTGTCTTTCAACATGCCGGGCACCAGCCAGTCACAGCGCTCGTCGTTCACCTGGTTGAGTGAGTAGATGGGCACGGTGACGGTCACGCCGTCCTTGGCGTCGCCGGGGTCGTGCAGGTAGCTGGCCGCGCAGTCCACGCCGCCCAGCCGAATGGTCTTCGGGAACGCCGCGGTGGTGATGCCCGCGGCCTCATGGCGCATCAGCTCGTCGCGGGTCAGCAGCAACAGGCGCGGCTGGCGCTTGACCTCATCAAGATACCAGCGCTCCAGCGTGTGGCCGCTGAACACGTCGGCGGGCAATTGCTGGTCGTAGAAAGCGTGGATCAACTCATCGTCCACCAGCACGTCCTGGCGCCTCGATTTGTGTTCCAGCTCTTCGACCTGGGCGATCAGCTTGCGGTTGGCGTTGAGGAACGGCAGCGTGGTGTCCCACTCCCCCGCCACCAGCGCTTCACGGATGAAGATGGCGCGCGCGGCGGCCGGGTCCAGGTTGCCGAAATTCACGCGCCGGTTGCTGTAGATCACGATGCCATACAGCGTGGCCCGCTCCAGCGCCACCACCTCGGCGGCCTTCTTCTCCCAATGCGGCTCCAGCAATTGCGTCTTGATGACATGCGACGCGATGGCCGGCAACCACTGCGGCTCGATCGCCGCGATGCCGCGGCCGAACAGGCGCGTGGTCTCGACCAGTTCGGCGGCAACGATCCAGCGCCCCGGCTTCTTCGACAGGTTGGCGCCGGGGTGGCGGTAGAACCGGATGCCGCGCGCCCCCAAATACCATTCGTCCTCCTCACTCTTGCAACCGATGTTGCCCAGCAGGCCGGCCAGCATCGACAGGTGCAGTTGTTCGTAGGTCGCGGGCAGCGTGTTCAGGCGCCAGCCGTGCTCGGCCACCACGGTGTGCAGTTGCGAATGGATGTCGCGCCACTCGCGCACCCGGCGCGGCGAGATGAAGTGCTCGCGCAGCAATTGCTCCTGCTTGCGGTGCGAGAGTTTGTGGCCGGGGGCGTCGGCGCCGCCGGTGCCGGAGGCCGCGCTGGCCGAATGCACGCCGCGCGCTGCTTCGAGCCACTTCCACAGTTTCAGGTCACCGAGGAACTCCGACTTTTCGTCGTCGAACTTCTTGTGCGCGTTGTCGGCCGCCTGCTGGTGTTCGAGCGGCCGGTCGCGCACCTCCTGCACGCTGAACGCGCTGGCGATGATCAGCACTTCGGTCAGCGCCTGGCGGTCCTTGGCTTCGAGAATCATTCGCCCCACGCGCGGATCGAGCGGCAGCTTCGACAGCGCGCGGCCGATCGGCGTCAGCGCATTGGCTTCGTCCACGGCGCCGAGTTCGGCCAGCAACTGGTAGCCGTCGGCGATGGCGCGGCGCGGCGGTGGCTCCAGGAAGGGGAAGTCTTCGACGGTGCCCAGGCCGAGCGACTTCATGCGCAGGATCACGCCGGCCAGCGAGGACCGCATGATCTCCGGGTCGGTGAAGCGGGGCCGCGCGGCGAAGTCCTTTTCGTCGTACAGCCGAATGCAGATGCCGTTGCTGACCCGGCCGCAGCGGCCGGCCCGCTGGTTGGCCGCGGCCTGGCTGATCGGCTCGATCAGCAACTGCTCCACCTTGTTCCGGTAGCTGTAGCGCTTGACGCGCGCGGTGCCGGCGTCGATCACGTACTGGATGCCCGGCACCGTGAGCGAGGTCTCGGCCACGTTGGTTGCCAGCACGATGCGGCGCGCGCTGTGCGGCTCGAACACGCTGTCCTGCTCTTGCTGGCTCAGGCGGGCGAACAGCGGCACGACTTCCACGCCGGGCGGATGGTGCTTGCGCAGGTGCTCGGCGGCCTCGCGGATCTCGCGCTCGCCCGGCAGGAACACCAGCACGTCGCCCGCACCCTCGCGCCACAGTTCATCGACCGCGTCGCCGATGGCGTTGTTGAGGTCGTACTCGCGGCTTTCCTCGAACGGCCGCCAGCGTTGTTCAACCGGGAACAAGCGGCCCGAGACCTGGATCACCGGGGCCGGCCCTTGCTTCGAAGCGAAGTGCTGGGCAAAGCGGTCGGCGTCAATCGTTGCCGACGTGACGATCACCTTCAGATCCGGGCGGCGCGGCAGAATCTGGCGCAGGTGCCCGAGCAGGAAGTCGATGTTCAGGCTGCGCTCGTGCGCCTCGTCGATGATCAGCGTGTCGTAGGCGCGCAGCAGCGGGTCGCTCTGGGTTTCGGCGAGCAGGATGCCGTCGGTCATCAGCTTGACGGTGGCGCCGGCCTGCAGCCGATCCTGAAAACGCACCTTGTAGCCGATCACTTCACCGAGCGGCGAATTCAGTTCCTGCGCGATTCGCTTGGCCACGCTGGAGGCGGCGATGCGGCGCGGCTGGGTGTGCCCGATCAGCCCCTGGCCGCCGGCACCGACCCCGCGCCCCAGGCCGAGCGCGATCTTGGGCAACTGGGTGGTCTTGCCGGAGCCTGTTTCGCCGCAGACGATGACGACCTGGTGCTGCGCGATGGCGCGCGCGATCTCGTCGCGACGCAGCGAGACGGGGAGCGACTCGGGGAACGTGATCGGCGGCACGGCATTCGCGGGCCGCCGCGGGGCAGGGCGTTGAGAGGGATGAGAAGAGGGAGGAGACATGGACACGAGGCGCGGATTATCGGAGATGGCGCATGGGGCAGAATCCGGCAGCGCCATTCACCGCCGCCCATGAGCCTCGTATTCCCCCACACCTTCGTGCCCTGGTTTCGCGCCGTGGCGCCGCACATTCATGCCTACCACGGCAAGACGTTTGTCGTGGCCATTGCGGGCGAGTTGATCGCGGCCGGCCGGCTCAGCCCGTTCGCGCAGGACCTGGCCATCCTGCATGCGATGGGCATCAAGCTCGTGCTGGTGCATGGCTTTCGGCCGCAGGTGAACGAACAATTGCGATCGAAAGGCCACGAATCGCGCTACAGCCACGGCCTGCGCATCACCGACGAAGTGGCGCTGGACTGCGCCCAGGAGGCGGCGGGCCAGTTGCGCTTCGAGATCGAAGCGGCGTTTTCGCAAGGCCTGCCCAACACGCCGATGGCCAACGCGATCGTGCGTGTGGTGTCGGGCAACTTCCTGACGGCGCGGCCGGTGGGCATCGTCGACGGCGTGAACTTCATGCACAGTGGCGTGGTGCGCAAGGTCGATGGCGCGGCGATCCGGCGCGCCATCGACATCGGCGCGATGGTGCTGCTGTCGCCATTCGGTTTTTCGCCCACTGGCGAAGCATTCAACCTGACGATGGAAGATGTGGCCACCAGCACGGCCATTGCCCTGCAGGCCGACAAGCTGTTGTTCGTCACCGAGGTGGCGGGCATTCACGAGATCCCGGGCGACCCGGAAAGCCCGATCGACACCGAACTGGTGCTGGCCGACGCTGAACGACTGCTGGCCGCGCTGCCGCCGCCAACGCTGCCCACCGACGTCGCGTTCTACCTGCAGCATTGCGTGAAGGCGTGTCGTGGCGGCGTGGAGCGTTCGCACATCCTGCCGTTCGCAGTCGATGGCGCGTTGCTGATGGAGGTGTTCACGCACGACGGCATCGGCACCATGGTCGTGGACGAAAAGCTGGAGAGCCTGCGCGAGGCCACGTCGGACGACATCGGCGGGGTGCTGCAATTGATCGAACCGTTCGAGCGCGACGGCACGCTGGTCAAGCGCGACCGCACCGAGATCGAGCGCGACAACGGCCACTACACGGTGATCGAGCACGACCGCGTGATCTTCGGCTGCGCGGCGCTGTATCCCTATCCTGAAGCGAAGACGGCCGAGATGGCGGCACTGACAGTGTCGCCCCAGGTGCAGAGCCAGGGGGATGGCGAACGCATCCTGAAGCGCGTCGAACAGCGCGCCAAGGCGATGGGGCTGGACAGCATCTTCGTGCTGACCACGCGAACGATGCACTGGTTCATCAAGCGTGGGTTCAACCAGGTCGACGCCGATTGGCTGCCCGAGGCGCGCAAGCGCAAATACAACTGGGACCGCAAATCCCAGGTGCTGGTCAAGAAGCTCTGAGCCGCTGGCCAATACGCCCTTCCCGGCGGCGCGACCGTGCCGCCCTACCTTTTCTGCAGGAGCTTTCGACATGGCGCGTACCGTTCAATGCATTCACTTGAAAAAAGAAGCCGAGGGCATGGACTATTCGCCCTATCCCGGCGAACTGGGCAAGCGCATCTACAACCAGGTCAGCAAAGAGGCCTGGCAACTGTGGATGAAGCACCAGACCATGCTGGTCAACGAGAACCGCCTCAACCTGGCGGACCAGCGCTCACGCCAATACCTGGCGCGGCAGATGGAGTTGTTCTTCTTTGGTGACGGCGGTGACAAGCCGGCCGGTTACGTGCCGCCCACCGCCTGAGCGGCGGGTGGGGGCCGAGATCAACGGCCGGTCCTCGCGGCTGAGGGTGCGAAGATTAGTGAGAACGATTCGCGTTTGCATGTAGACTGGCGTGGTTCCCACTTCCATTCGGAGTTTCCATGCTCACTCGACGTTGCGCGGCGCTTGCTGCGCTGACTTCCCTGGTCCTGCTGGCGGCCCCGGCGGCCCACGCGCAAGACAAGGTGCTCAATCTCTATTCGGCGCGCCATTACCAGACCGACGAGGCGCTCTACGCCAACTTCACCCAGGCCAGCGGCATCAAGATCAACCGGGTGGATGCCGACGACGCGGGGATTCTTGCGCGTTTGCAGAGCGAAGGGTCGGCCAGCCCGGCCGACGTGATTCTTCTGGTGGATGCGGCGCGGCTGTGGCGCGCCGAGGTGGATGGTTTGTTCCAGCCGGTCAAGTCTGAAGTGCTGCAGTCGCGCATCCCCGTCACGTTGCGAGGCAAGGACGCCGGGCAGGGCAGTTCCTGGTTCGGCTTGTCCACACGCGCTCGCGTGATCGTCTACAACAAGCAGACGGTGAAGAAGGACGATGTCGATACTTATGAAGAACTTGCCGACCCCAAGAACAAGGGGAAAGTCTGCACCCGCTCGGGATCACACCCGTACAACCTGTCGCTGTTCGGCGCGGTGATGGAGCATCTCGGGCCCCAGGCAACTGAAACCTGGTTGCAAGGGCTTGTCGGCAACATGGCGCGTGCGCCCAAAGGCGGTGACACCGACCAGATCACGGCCGTTGCGAGTGGCGAATGCCAGGTGGCGTTGACCAATACCTATTACCTCGCCCGGTTGATGCGCTCCGACAAGCCCGATGACCGGCAGGTGGTTGAAAAGGTGGGCGTTGTCTTCCCGAACCAGCAGACCTGGGGCGCTCACGTCAATATTGCCGGCGCAGCGGCGGCAAAGTTTGCTCCGCATCGGCAGGCGGCGGTCCAGTTCCTGGAATATCTCTCCAGCGACCAGGCGCAGGCGTATTTTGCCGACGGTAACAACGAATGGCCCGTCGCCAAAGGAGTCAAGGTGTCAAATCCGGCGCTTGATACCCTCGGCGCATTCAAGGCCGAGACGATTCCGATTTCCGTGGTCGGAATGAACCAGGTCAAGGTTCAGCAAATGCTGGATCGGGTCGGGTACAAGTAAAGGCGTTCGGCGGTGCCGCTTTATCCCGGATGCCCGGGAAAGATATGCGTGGCTTGCCATGGAAACCGCAGTTGAATAGAATTCCACCGGCATACTCGGCCGGCCTCATTCAACCAAGGAATTTACCGTGGCTACACTTCAGGATTTGCTCGCGCAGAAAGAGGCCCTCGACAGGGAGATTGAAAGCACCAAGAAGCAGCAACGGGCCGATGCCATCGCGAAGGTCCGTTCGCTGATGGCTGACCACGGGCTGACAGCGGCTGATGTCGGCGGCAAATCGAGTGGCAAGGCGCCCGGCGGCAAAGGAAACAAGGTGGCGGCGAAGTACCGCAACGCAGCGACCGGTGAAACCTGGAGCGGCCGCGGCCTGCAGCCCAAGTGGCTCAAGGCCGCGTTGGCGGCCGGCCGCAAGATTACGGACTTTACGGTCTGAATAGAAGTTACGCCGGGGAAACCCTTTAATCGCAAGCCGCCCTTCCGGGCGGCTTGTTTTTTTCCGGCGCCTTTGACTCCGAGTATCAGGCACAGACGCACCCCGCAAATGGGGGGTTCGGTGGTGGGGTGGACGGGGCTGACAGTGATTCGATCTAAAGTCGATCGCCTGCTTCGTTTCATCGTTTCCATTTCAGTCGATACCTGCCGTGCCCGAACTTCGCCTTCCCAATTTCTCGGCCGCGTTGAACCTGCCCCGCATCAGCGTCCAGTGGCTGCAACAGGTGTCGCTGCTGGCCCTGGCCTGCTATTTGGGAGGCTGGGCCGGGCTGGCGCTTCCGAGTTTTGGGCCTGGGGGCAGTTTGCTGTGGCCACCCACGGGCATCGCGCTGGCGGCCCTGTTTCGGCTGGGCGGCCGGGTGTGGCCGGGCGTCTGGATTGGCGCCTACGTGCTGGCGTTGTCCTCTGGGTCACCTCCGCTGTCGGCGGGTTGGGTGGCGTGTGCCAGCACGCTGGGGCCGCTGGCTGCGGCCGCCTGGTTGCGCCGGCGCGGACTTCGATTCGGCCTCGACCAGCGGCGTGACCTCTGGATGTTCGCCACCATCGGCGTCGGACTGCTCGCGCTGACCACGGCGGGCACCAGCGTCCTGTGGCGAACGATGGGCGGCACGCTTGCGCTCAGCCAGGCGGGCGCGGCATGGTTCTTCGGCGGGTTGGGGGACGCGCTGGGCGTGCTGGCCGTGGGCCTTCCGTTGCTCTCTGTGTCCGCAAGCTCGCTCGACCGCGCAGCGAGGCGATCGCAATGGGTGCCCGCGCTGGGCTTGTCTCTGGGCGCGGTCGGCAGCGCCTGGCTTGCCTTTGGCGGCGCGGGTGACGCCCATCCGGCCTTGTTGCCACTGACCTTCCTCCCGCACGTGTTGCTGGGCCGGCTTGCGGTCCGCAACGGGCTCTTCGCAGGCTCGGTGGCGGCGTTGCTGGCGTGCGGTGGAGCGGCCTTGGCCAGCATCAACGGTGTCGGCCCGATCGCGTCGCTCGATCCGAACCGGAGCGTGGAGTTGCTCTGGGGCTACCTGTTCACCCTGGTGGCGGTGGCGCCGCTGATGGCATCGCTGGCCGGCCGACTGATGGTCGACGGCAAACGATGGAAGCTGGCGCTGGATGCCTCTCACACCGGAGTCGCCGAGCTCGACATGGTGAGCGGGCGCTTGCGGATGTCTCCAGGCTGGCTCGCCGCTCTGGGTTTCCCGGCCCAGGAGTTTGGCCATGCCGTGCGGGCCTTCTGGGACCGGGTGCACCCTGAAGACATCACGATCGTGAAGCGGGTGTTCGAGCCGCTGCGCTCTGCGGGCGCCAGCCAAGGGCACGTGCCGTGCCGGCTGTTGAGCAAGGACGGGCGCTGGTTGTGGTTCGAGTTGCGCGCGCTCGTGGTCGAACGCGATGCCACAGGCGCGCCGCTGACCCTGTTGTTTCTGGCACGCGACGGTGCCGAAGGCGCCGTTGCCGGCGAGAAAGAACGTCTGTCCGACGGCTTGTTCCAGCACCTGAACGAAGGCTTGCTGATCACCGACGCGCAAAACAGGGTCCTGCAGGCGAACCCCGCGTATTGCCGAATCACCGGACACTCTGCCGATGAACTGCTGGGGACGGTGCCCGAGATGCTGCGCGCTGCGCCCGCGGGTTCGGCAGAGGCCGAAACGCAATCGCGCGTCTATCAGGACCTCAGGGCCACGGGGGTGTGGCGCGGCGAGTGGCTCACGCGGCGCCGCAATGGCGACCCCTGCACGTTGCAGGGCAGCATCTCGGTGGTCAAGCGCGCCGATGGCCTGGTGCAAAACCACGTGCTGTTCCTGTCCGACGTCACCCGGTCCAGGCGGCAGGTCGTTCATTTGCAGCGGCATGCCCATTTCGACGAATTGACCGGCCTGCCGAACCGGGCCCGGCTGACCCAACTTCTGGTGGAGGCGCTGGCCGCCAGTGAGCGCGACGGCTTTCTGTTGACAGTGTGTTGTCTCGACCTGGACCACTTCAAACCGGTCAACGACCAACTCGGCCACCATGCCGGTGATGAGCTGTTGCTCCAGCTGGCCGATCGGTTGCGCAGATCCTTGAGAACCTCTTCCAGCGGGGACGATGTGGTCGCGCGCATCGGCGGCGACGAATTTGTGCTGTTGCTGCGGGCCGGCAGCGTTGAAGAAAGCCGCCAGGCCGTTGAGCGCATGCTGCACCTTGTCGGGCTGCCTTTCGAGCTGTCGACCGCCGATGCCCCTGTGGCCGTGAGCGTGAGCATCGGCGCCACCGTGTTCCCGCTCGACAATGCCGACGCGGAGACGCTGCTGCGGCATGCGGATCACGCCATGTACGGCGCCAAGCAGGCTGGGCGCAGCGGGTACCAGTTCTTCGATGCCGAGCACGACCGCCTGGCCGCCGCCCGGATCGTCAAGCTCGGCCGGGTTCAGGAAGCGTTGGAGCTGCAGCAGTTCTGTCTGCACTTCCAGCCCAAGGTCGACATGCGGGATGGCAAGGTGATCGGTGTGGAGGCGCTGCTGCGCTGGAACCATCCCGAGCAGGGGCTGTTGATGCCGGCGCATTTTCTGCCCCTGATCGAACACACCGGCTTGAGCGTCGCCGTCGGCGACTGGGTGCTCAGGAGCGGCATCGAACAGCTTGCGAAGTGGCAGAGCGCGGGCCTGGACCTGACCGTCAGCATCAACGTTTCGGCGCGCCATCTGCAAGAGCCGATGTTCGCCCGCAACCTGGCGGAGTTGCTGGCACGGCAAAGCGCTCCGGTGGCCGACAGGCTGGTGCTCGAGGTGCTGGAAACCACGGCGCTGGCGGACATCGACTTCACTTGCGGCCTGATGGAGGAATGTCGAGCCCTTGGTGTGCGCTTTGCGCTCGACGACTTCGGCACTGGCTACTCCACGCTCACCTACCTCAAGCGCTTGCCGCTGGACATGCTCAAGATCGACCGTTCGTTCGTCATCAACATGCTCAACGACCGCCAGGACATGGCCATTGTCGAAGGCGTCATCGGCCTGTCCGAAACCTTCGGTTGCACGGTGGTGGCCGAGGGCGTCGAGACGCTGGAGCAGGCGCAGGCATTGATCGAAATCGGCTGCGACATCGGGCAGGGCAATGGCATTGCGAAAGCGATGCCCGCCGATGATGTGGTCGCCTGGGTCCACGGCTTCAGTGGCATGGCCACGCTGGCGGCGCCGCTTTAGCCCCTGACGGGTCGGCGCGTGCGATGCGGGTGCGAGCGAGCCGGCCTCGTCCGGGCCGATGCTGCGGCGGGCGCCTTAGACTCGAAACATGATCCCCACCGCCTTCGTTCATGACCTTCTGGCCAGGGTCGACATCGCCGACGTCGTCGGCCGCCACGTGCAGCTGAAGAAGGGCGGCGCCAACCTGATGGGCCTGTGCCCGTTTCACGGCGAAAAATCACCCAGCTTCTCGGTCAGCCCGAGCAAGCAGTTCTATCACTGCTTCGGCTGTGGCGCGAACGGAAATGCCATCACGTTCCTGATCGAACACACCGGCGCCAGCTTCGTCGAAGCGGTGAACGATCTTGCCCAGCAGGTGGGCATGACCGTGCCGGAGGAAGACAGCACCCCGGCCGAGCGCGAGCGCGCCGCCGCGCTGAAGCAGCGGCGTTCGACCTTGACCGACGTGCTGGCCAAGTCCGCCGAGCACTACCGCCGTCAGCTCAAGGGCAGCCCGCACGCCGTCGACTACCTGAAGCGGCGCGGCCTCAGCGGCGACATCGCCGCGCATTTCGGGCTCGGTTATGCCCCCGAGGGCTGGCGCGGGCTGGCGAGCGTCTTCCCCAGTTACGACGACCCATTGCTCGAAGAAAGCGGCATGGTCATCAGCCAGGACGGAGACGGCCTGGACGAGGCCTCGCGCAAGCGCTATGACCGTTTTCGCGATCGCATCATGTTTCCGATCCGGTCGGTCCAGGGCGATGTGATCGGCTTCGGCGGCCGTGTTCTCGACCAGGGTGAACCGAAGTACCTCAACTCGCCCGAGACCCCGCTGTTCAGCAAGGGCCGCGAGTTGTACGGCTTGCACGAAGCGCGCGCCGCGTTGCGCCAGCATGGCTTCGCGCTGGTGGTCGAAGGCTACATGGACGTCGTGGCGCTGGCCCAGTCCGGATTCGCAAACGCCGTGGCCACCTTGGGCACAGCCTGCACGGCGGACCATGTTCAGAAGTTGTTCCGCTTCACCGAGTCGGTGGTCTTCAGCTTCGACGGCGACGCTGCCGGTCGGCGCGCCGCGCGCCGTGCGCTTGAGGCCAGCCTGCCGCATGCGAACGACACGCGCTCGGTCAAGTTCCTGTTCCTGCCGGCCGAGCACGATCCCGATTCCTATGTGCGCCAGCACGGCGCAGCGGCGTTCGAGCGTTGCATCGCCGAGGCCGTGCCGCTGTCGCGCCAGATTGCCGAGACGGCCAGCGATGGCTGTGACCTCGACAGCGCCGAAGGCCGCGCCCACATGCTTGCCAACGCCCGCCCGCTGTGGGCGGCATTGCCCGACGGTGCACTCAGACTCCAGGTGCTGGGCGAACTCGCGCTGCGGGGACGACTCGGAACCAGCGAGTTGCTGGCGCTTTGGGATGCGCCCGCCTCAAGCCGGGAAGGCGCCAGTGCCGCAGCGCCACGCAGAGTCCGACCCCGCACCCGGCGGGTCAGCCTGGGAACGGCCAATCTGCTCGACCGCAGCCTCTGGCTGCTGCTTCACCGCAGCGAACTGTGGACGACGCTGCACAACGAAGCGCACGACATGCTGGCCGGCCAGCCGGCGCCGTACGACTTGTTCTTCGCAGGGGTCGAACGAGCGGTGCTCGAGCACGGACCACTCTCGCCCGCGGCGTTGATGCAGGAATTGCGCGGGTTGGCGGAAAAGGAGGGCGACAGCAGCCCGGTGCTGCGGCGAATCGCCCAGTTTCACGATCCGGAGGCCCAAACGGACATCGCCGCGGAACTGGACAAGGCGCTGGACGGGCTGCGCTTGCAAGCGGTCGAAGAAGAACTGAAGCTGATGTTCGAGTCGGGTGAGTTGTCGCCCGACTCGCAAATTCGCTGCAAGCAACTCATGGACACGCGGGCGAGTCTGAAGGCCGTGTTCGCGCAACGGCAGCGCGGCTCCGCTTAAGCTCGTGTCGGCGGTGCCACGCCGTGACTTTGACTAAAGGGCTCGGTTAGACGATAATCATGGGTTTCGTACGCGCGACGAACAGTGACAGCAGCACCTCCGGGCCCCGGCCACCCTTTGACTCAGGGTCACAACAGAAGGCCACCCTTTACCCGCAAGGGCTGCATCAAGACATGTTCAAGTGAACTGGCGGCGAACCGGCGGCGCGTGTCGTCGGCCTGAACGACATGCCGAGCGCTGAAGTTGGCAATCGGGTTGGCTCTGCGCACCGGCTCGGCATGAGCCGGGGCTGTGCCCGCATGGAAACGTGTCCTCGAAGCCGCGCTTCCGTGTTCAGACCACCGGACGCCGCGCCCATCAATATCCAAGGAACTGCATGACCGCGAAGAAGAGCGCTCCCGCCAAGGCCGTCAAGGCCGACGACAAGCACAAGCTCGCCAAGCCGGCGGCCAAGCCCGCGCCCAAAGCCAAGGCGGTCGCGCCGGTCGCCAAGGGCGTTGCCGCCGCCAAGGGCAAGCCGGGACGCAAGCCCAAGGAAGACGAGCAGCCCAAAGCCAAGGTCGAGGACAGCGATGTCGATCTCTCCGACCTCGAAGCCGACCTCGAAGGCGAGCCCGAGGTCGAGGTCGCGGACGACAGCGAAACCAAGGTCAAGGTCAAACCGCTGCGAATGAAGGTGTCGCGCGCGAAAGAGCGCGCCCTGATGCGCGAGTTCGGCCTGGACGAGACCGCGCTGACCGAAGAAGAGGTCGCCAAGCGTCGCCAGGAGCTGAAAACGCTCATCAAGATGGGCAAGACGCGGGGTTTCCTGACGCACCAGGAAATCAACGACCACTTGCCCGAGAAACTGGTCGACAACGAGATTCTCGAGGCCATCGTCTCGATGCTCAACGACATGGGCATCGCGGTCTACGAGCAGGCGCCCGACGCCGCCACATTGTTGATCGCCGGCGGCGGCACGACCACGGCGACCGAAGAAGAAGCCGAAGAGGCGGCCGAGGCGGCGCTGTCCACAGTCGACTCGGAATTCGGCCGCACCACCGACCCGGTGCGCATGTACATGCGCGAGATGGGCACCGTCGAACTGCTGACGCGCGAGGGCGAGATCGAGATCGCCAAGCGCATCGAAGGCGGTCTGCAGGCCATGATGCTGGCCATCAGCGCATCGCCCACGACGATTGCCGAGATCCTCAGCTACGCCGACAGAATCGCCGCCGGCGAGATGAAAATCTCCGAGGCGGTGGACGGCTTTGTCTCCGAAGGCGAGGCCGATGACTACGTGGCCGAGGAAGACGTCGACTTCTTCGACGAGGAAGACGACGACGACGGCCAGGGCGGCAGCAAGGCGCTGACCAAGAAGCTCGAAGAGTTGAAGGCCGCGGCGCTGATCAAGTTCGCCACGCTGAGCACCAACTTCGACAAGATGCGCAAGGCGTTCGAGAAGGACGGCTACCAGTCGCCGGCCTACAACAAGGCCCAGCAGGCGATCAGCGGCGAGTTGATGACGATTCGCTTCACCGTCAAGACGATCGAAAAGCTGTGCGGCATCCTGCGCTCCCAGGTCGACGATGTGCGGCGCTACGAACGTGAGCTGCGCAAGATCCTGGTGGACAAATGCGGCATGCCGCAGGAGTACTTCATCAAGCACTTCCCGCCCAACATCCTGAACCTGAAATGGGCTGAAAAGGAAGTCGCCAGCGGAAAGCCGTACAGCATCATCCTGGCTCGCAACCTGCCGCCGGTGCAGGAGTTGCAAAAGAAGCTGACCGACCAGCAAGCCCGTGCCGTCGTGCCGCTGGAAGACCTGAAACAGATCAACAAGAAAATGAATGAGGGCGAAAAGGCCTCGCGCGATGCCAAGAAAGAAATGATTGAGGCCAATCTGCGGTTGGTGATCTCGATCGCCAAGAAGTACACCAACCGCGGCCTGCAGTTCCTT
>JANORB010000074.1:0-4488 GCA_031415135.1 Methylibium sp. | reverse complement strand
CTTGATTCTGCGCAAAGGCTGAGCACACGTTTTTACCGAATGGCAGCCGGCCAGTCCTTCCCAACCGGCATGCCCCAGCAATAACGGGAAGTTTCCCAGGAGACCAGAGATGAAACGTTCACCATCGATGTATGCGCTATCCGCCGTGGGGGCCGTCGTTCTGACGCTGTCCGCCTGCGGCAAGAAGGAAGAAGCGCCGAAGGCCGCCGCACCCGCGCCGGCAGCCGCACCAGCCTCGGTGGCGGCAGCGCCGGCACCCACGGGCGCGGAGGCCACCGCGAAGAAGTGGATCGACAGCGAGTTCCAGCCGTCCACGCTGTCCAAGGACCAGCAGATGGCCGAGATGAAGTGGTTCATCGAAGCCGCAGCCAAGTTGAAGGCCAAGGGCGTGACCGAGATCTCGGTGGTGTCCGAGACCATCACCACGCACGAGTACGAGAGCAAGACGATGGCCAAGGCCTTCGCCGAGATCACCGGCATCACCGTCAAGCACGACCTGATTCAAGAGGGCGACGTGGTCGAGAAGCTGCAGACCTCGATGCAGTCGGGCAAGTCGATCTACGACGGCTGGATCAGCGACTCCGACCTGATCGGCACGCACTACCGCTACGGCAAGATCCTGGCCCTGTCCGACTACATGGAAGGCGCCGGCAAGGAGTTCACCAACCCGGGCCTGGACATCAAGGACTTCATCGGCACGAGCTTCACGACCGCGCCCGACAAGAAGATGTATCAGCTGCCCGACCAGCAGTTCGCCAACCTGTACTGGTTCCGCGCCGACCTGTTCGCCAAGCCGGACCTGCAAGCCAAGTTCAAGGCCAAGTACGGCTACGACCTGGGCGTGCCGCTGAACTGGAGTGCCTACGAAGACATCGCCGCGTTCTTCACGAATGACGTGAAGACCATCGACGGCAAGCCGATCTACGGCCACATGGACTACGGCAAGAAAGACCCGAGCCTGGGCTGGCGCTTCACCGACGCCTGGCTGTCGATGGCCGGCACCGCCGACATCGGCATCCCCAACGGCCTGCCGGTCGACGAGTGGGGCATCCGCGTGGCCGACGACAAGTGCACGCCGGTGGGTGCGTCCGTCGCCCGCGGTGGCGCCACCAACTCGCCGGCCGCCGTGTATGCGCTGACGAAGTACATCGACTGGATGAAGAAGTACTCGCCCAAAGAAGCCATCGGCATGACCTTCGGCGAAGCCGGCCCGGTGCCTGCGCAAGGCCAGATCGCGCAGCAGATCTTCTGGTACACCGCCTTCACCGCCGACATGATCAAGAAGGGCCTGCCGGTCGTCAACGAAGATGGCACACCGAAGTGGAGGATGGCGCCGGGGCCCAATGGTCCGTACTGGAAACAAGGCATGCAAAACGGCTACCAGGACGTGGGCAGCTGGACCTTCTTCAAGGACCACGACGCCAACAAGACGGCAGCCGCCTGGCTCTACGCGCAGTTCATCACCGCCAAGAGCACCAGCCTGAAGAAGACCATCGTCGGCCTGACGCCGATTCGGGAGAGTGACATCCAGAGCCAGGCGATGACCGACATGGCGCCCAAGCTCGGTGGCCTGGTCGAGTTCTATCGCAGCCCGGCCCGCGTGGCCTGGACGCCCACCGGCGGCAACGTGCCCGACTACCCGAAGCTCGCGCAGCTGTGGTGGAAGAACGTGGCCGTGGCCGTGACGGGTGAAAAGACCCCGCAACAGGCGATGGACAACCTGGCCAACGAGATGGACGACGTGATGGGCCGGCTGGAACGCGCCGGCATGGCCAACTGCCCGCCCAAGCTCAACCCCAAAGGCGACCCGAATAAGTACCTGAGTGACAAGGGTGCGCCGTGGAAGAAGCTGGCGAACGAAAAGCCCAAGGGCGAGACGATTGCCTACGACACGCTGCTGAGTGCGTGGAAGGCGGGCAAGGTTCGTTGAGAAGCCACTCGGTGACTCGCCGCTGAGTTGAACGGCGAGCGCAGCGCAGCGACAGCGGCGCTGCGACCCGGGCCCTCGGTGCGCTTGCATCGAGGGCCTCTTTCGTTGCGGGAGGGGCGATGGCCCGCGCTGGCGGGATCCGTTGACTACACCCTGCATGTACATATACTGTCCATGACCGGTATTCCCCTTTTCGAAAGGCGACCCATGGCAGCAGCAGCCGTTGAGCGGATCGTGGTGCAGACCACCGCGCTGGACAAGAAGGCGATCGTGGCAAAGGCCAGGAAGCTGGAGATGCCCATCTCCGAGTTGATGCGGCGCGGCGCCTTTGCCTACCGGGGCGACGACGCTGACGACGACATGAGCGCACTCGCCGACGCGGCCCGGGGCGCGGCCGACCGCGCGGGTGCGGCCATCGACGGCGCGCTGGATTTCATCGCCGCCAGCAACAAGCGCATCGCGGCGATGGAGGCCAAGGCGGCAAAAGGTTCGGCTCGAAGGGCCGCTTGATGGGGCTCTCCGACAAGGTGTGGGCAGCGTTGACGTCCATGATCAAGCTCGAAGACAAGGTGGGCCGCCAGGCCGAGGCCATGAAGGCCCAGCAGACCCGGATCGAAGACCTCACCGGTCGCGTGATCCGGCTCGAGGCGCAGCTGGAGTTGCTCACCGGGGCGGCTCTGGTGAAACGGCTCAAGGGCGGCTGATCCGCCAGAGCCGGGCCACAACCGTTGCGTGGGGCAAGCGATGACGGTGGACGCCGTGGCTCGTGAAGCCGTCTCGGGCCCGCCGCCGCCTTCGAGCGCGCACCAGCGCGCGGGACGCGGTCAAACCCCTTCGATGACGACCAGGCTGGACCGCGCCGCACGCCGGCGGATCGCAAGCAAGGGCGCGTATTCCGGCGAGTGATAGAACGCTTTCAGGCCCGCCATGTCCGGGAACTCCACGATCACCACCCGTTGGGGCAGCGTGTCGCCTTCGAGCACCTCGCTGGCGCCGCCGCGCACCAGGTAGCGGCCGCCGTACAGGGCGACGACGGCAGGCACCCGCACCCGGTAGTCTTCAAAGGCCACCGGGTCGGTGACTTCAACGCTGGCGTGGATGTAGGCGGCCATGGTCATTGCTCCTTGTCGGTCTTGACGGCGCGTGCGCGGATCTCGGGTCAACTGTAAGGGCGTTGCGGCTCGACACCGGCGACGGCCGCCCGCCCATCGCCACGCTGACCAAGTGGGGCCAGAATCTGTCGGCGGAAGGCGCGACCGCGGCGTCCGTCGCGCTGCGCTTGCCCCGGACCTGGTTCCGCCGCGCCACTCTTTCCAACAAGGACATCGATGACTGACGTTGACCTGGCCACCGGCCCGATCGTGATCGTCGGCGGCGGCCATGCCGCCGCCGCGCTGTGCAACGGCCTCGCGGCCGCCGGCCAGGGCGCGCGCGTGCACCTGGTGTGCGAAGAACCCGAGCTGCCCTACCAGCGCCCGCCGCTGTCGAAAGCGTTCCTGAAAAGCCCGCAAGAGGTTTTGCAGCCACACCGTGCCGAGCCCTGGTATGCCGAGGCCGGCATCACGCTGCACCGCGCCGACCCGGCCGTGGCGATCGACCGCGCGCGGCGCAGCGTGCGCCTGCGCTCGGGCACCGAGCTGGCGTATGCGCGGCTGGTGCTGGCCACCGGCACGCGCTCGCGCCAGTTGCCGCAGCTGCACGAGACCCTGGCCAACGTGGCGGCAGTGCGCAGCGCGGCCGACGCGCTGCGGCTGCGCGTGTTGTTCGAGGCGGCGCTGCGGCTCACGGTGCTGGGCGGCGGCTTCATCGGCCTGGAGATCGCGGCCACCGCGCGTGCCCTGGGCAAGGAGGTCACGGTGCTCGAATCGGCGCCGCGTTTGCTGATGCGTTCGGTGTCGCCCGAGTTGGCCGGGCATGTGCTGCAAACCCACCGTGCCAACGGCATCGAGGTTCGGCTCGGTGTGGCGGTGGGGGCGTTCGAGATTCAGGCCGGGCGGCTCGCGGCGCTCGAAGTCGAGGGCCGGCGCGAGACGGTCGAGCTGCTGGTGCTGGGCATCGGCGCGGTGCCCGAGCACCGCCTGGCCAGCGACGCCGGGCTGGTGTGCGACAACGGCATCACGGTCGACGCGTGTTTGCGCAGCTCCGACCCGGCCATCCTCGCCATCGGCGACTGCTGCAACTTCCCCGAGCACGGCAGTGGCCGGCGCTTGCGCCTGGAGTCGGTGCAAAACGCCAACGACCACGCCCGCACCGCGCTGGCCACGCTGCTCGGCCGCGACGAGCCGTACCGCGCGCTGGCGTGGTTCTGGTCGGAGCAGGGGGCGCTGCGTTTGCAGATGGCCGGGCTGATGCCGGCCGATGGCACGCGCCACCGCCGCGCCGGCGCCACGCCGGCCAGCTTTTCGATCCTGCACTACGCCGGCGGGCGGCTGGCCTGCGTCGAAAGCGCCAACGCGCCGCTCGACCACATGGCCGCGCGCAAGCTGCTGGAGGCCGGGCGCAGCGTCGATCCGGCCGTGGCCTGCGATCCCGCCATCGCCCTCAAGGCGCATCTTTGA
>JANORB010000073.1:0-15139 GCA_031415135.1 Methylibium sp. | reverse complement strand
CTGACCTACATCCGCAAGGATGGCAGCCGCTTCCCGGCGGTCGTGTCGGTCACGGCCCTGCGCAACGCTCAAAACGCCATCATCGGCTACCTGCTGATCGGCACCGACAACACCGCGCGCAAGCAGGCGGAAGAGGCGCTGCTCAAGGCGGGGGCCTTGCAGAAGGCCATTTTCAACAGCGCCAATTTCTCGAGCATCGCCACCGACGCGACTGGCGTGATCCAGATCTTCAACGTCGGCGCCGAGCGTATGCTGGGTTTTGCCGCGAGCGACGTGATGAACAAGATCACCCCGGCCGACATTTCCGACCCACAGGAGTTGATCGCGCGCGCGAAGGCCTTGAGCACCGAACTGGGAACGCAGATTGCACCGGGTTTCGAGGCCCTGGTGTTCAAGGCCTCACGCGGCATCGAGGACATCTACGAACTGACCTACGTGCGCAAGGATGGCAGCCGCTTCCCGGCGGTCGTGTCGACCACGGCGCTGCGCGACGCCCGCAACGCCATCATCGGCTACCTGCTGATCGGCACCGACAACACCGCGCGCAAGCAGGCGAGCCAGGCCCTGCTGGAAACGAACATCGAACTGAAGAGTGCCAAGTTCGCGGCCGAAAAAGCCAACCTCGCGAAATCGGACTTCCTGTCCAGCATGAGCCACGAGTTGCGCTCCCCGCTGAATGCGATCCTCGGCTTCGCCCAGTTGATGGAGTCGGGTTCGCCGCTGCCAACACCGGCCCAGAAGGAAAGCATCGACCAGATTCTTCAGGCGGGCTGGTATCTGCTGGAGTTGATCAATGAAATTCTCGATCTTTCGTTGATCGAGTCCGGCAGGTTGTCGCTCTCGCCGGAAAGCGTTTCGCTCGCCGACGTGCTGAATGATTGCCAGGCCATGATCGAGCCGCAAGCCCAGAAGAGCGGCATTCGAATGCGATTTCCCCGCTTCGACAGCCCGCACTTTGTGAAGGCTGATCGAACGCGGATGAAGCAAATTTTCATCAACCTGCTGTCCAACGCGATCAAATACAACCGCGTGGGAGGAACCGTGGAGGTCACGTGCAGCGTGACCAACGCGGAGCGCACGCGCATCAGCTTTCAAGACACCGGCGAAGGCCTGTCCGCAGAGAAGATCGCCCAACTGTTCCAGCCGTTCAATCGGCTCGGGCAAGAGTCCGGCGCAGAGGAAGGCACGGGCATCGGCCTGGTCGTGAGCAAGCGCCTGGTCGAGTTGATGGGGGGTGAGATCGGCGTCGAAAGCACGGTCGGCGTGGGCAGTGTATTCTGGATCGAACTGCACTCGACGACCGAAGTGAAACTCGCCTCCGATGCGGACGAATCCATGGCCGTCGCACCCGCCCAGGTCCAGTCCGAGGCCCAGTTGCACACCGTGCTCTGTGTCGAAGACAACCCGGCCAATTTGATGTTGATCGAGAAACTCGTTGCGCGCCGGCCCGACATCCGGCTGCTGAGCGCGAGGGATGGCAACCGCGGCATCGAGATCGCCCGCGCGGCTAAGCCGGATGTGATCCTGATGGACATCAATCTGCCGGGCATCAGCGGCATCAAGGCGCTGAGGATCCTGGCGGATGATCAGGCCACGGCGCGGATGCCGGTGATCGCGCTCAGTGCGAATGCGATGCCCCACGACATCGAGAAAGGCCTGGAGGCGGGGTTCTTCCGCTTTCTCACCAAACCGATCAAAGTGGGCGAGTTCATGGCGACGCTGGACATGGCATTGAAGTTTTCGAAAGCTGCTTCAACCGGCGCAACCGACAAGGAGCGCGAGTGATGATCAGCGCGCAAGGCATTCTCAACGCCAGCGTCCTGATCGTGGACGATCAGGACGCCAACGTGAAGCTGCTTGAACGCTTGCTGGGTGAGGCCGGCTACGCCAACGTGGCCTCGACGATGCGACCCCAGGAAGTTTGCACGCTGCATCGCGAGAACCGCTACGACCTGATCCTGCTCGATCTGCAGATGCCCGGCATGGATGGATTCGAGGTGATGGAAAGTCTCAAGGCCGACGAGGATGACGGCTACCTTCCGGTCATCGTACTCACCGCCCAACCGGCCCACAAACTGCGTTCGCTGCAGGCCGGCGCCAAAGACTTCATCAGCAAGCCTTTCGATCTGGTCGAAGTCAAGACGCGCATCCACAACATGCTGGAAGTGCGGCTGCTGTACAAAGAACTCGAAAGCTACAACGAGGTGCTGGAACAAAGGGTGCAGGAACGTACCGCCGAACTGCGCGAAAGCGAATATCGGTTTCGCCGCCTGACCGAGCTGGCCTGCGACTGGTACTGGGAACAGAACGAGACCAGTGAATTCACCCAGGTGACCGGCCCGGTCATGGAGATGATCGGTATCCGGATGGCTGCCTTCCTGGGTGAACGAACCGCCGACGAGGCCACAGGCTGGAACGAGGCGGAACGTGAAGCACTTCGGGCCAGGATGGCAGCCCGACAACCGTTCCTGGATTTCGCGTTCAGCCGTGTCAATCCCGATGGTTCTCAACAACAGTTCAGGGTGAGCGGGGAGCCGATGTTCAACGAGTCCGGCCGCTTTACCGGTTACCGCAGAGTCGGCGTGGAAGTGAATTCAAGAACGCCAAAGCACGACCTCGGTAGTTAGCGATGCCAACCCCCCACAGTCCGACTCAAAACCACCTTCTCGCCGCACTGCCGCCGGCAGAACTGGAGTCCTTGGCTGCGCATCTGGAACTGGCCCGATGCTGCTCGGTGACATCCTCTACGAGCCGGCCGGTCAGTTGCAGCACCCCTTCTTCCCCACCACCGCCATTGCGTCGCTGCACTATGTGATGGCGACTGGCGCATCTCCAATCAAGAAGGAATGGAGCCGACTGTTGTCCGATGTGCCGCCAACCGCATCCTCAACCCCACCGGCACCATCGTGAACGACATGCGTTCCTCGACCTCGTCGTCGGGTCCGCCGGGCGCATCGACACTTTCGATGTCGAAGCTGCCCAGCAGCATCGCCAGCGCCATCTTCATTTCCAGCAGCGCCAGGTAGCGGCCGGGGCAGGTGCGCGGGCCGGCGCCGAAGGGCATGGAAACGCGCTTGGCGTGGCCGGCATCGCCGCCGGCGCTGGTGTCATTCAGCCAGCGTTGTGGGTCGAATGCGCCGGGGCGGTCGAAGTGCCCGGCCGACACGCTGTCGTGCCGCATCACGCACCACACCAGCGTGCCGGGCTCGATGCGCACGTCGCCGATGCTCGCCTCGCGCAGCGCCTCCACCACCAGGAACGGCGCGACGGGCTTCAGGCGCATGGTCTCGTGGATGCAGGCTTCCAGGTAGTCCAGGCCGGCCAGGCGTTCGGGCGTGAAGTCTTCCGGCGCGCCGGCCACGCGGCGCACTTCGTCGCGCGCCCGGGCCAGCGCCTCGGGGTGGCGGTGCAGCAGGTGCAGCAGCCAGGCCAGCGTGTTGGCGGTGGTGTCTTCGCCGGCCAGCAGCATGGTCAGCACGTTGCCGGCCACTTGCGGGTCGTCGATGCCGCTCGCGCCGTCGTCGGCGGCGACGATCATCGCCTCCAGCAGGTTGGGCGGCTGCGCGCGCCGCGCGGGCTCGGCGCGCAGGCGCTCGCGGGCCTGGGCGATGAAGCTGGCGATGGCCCAGTTGACTTCGGCCACGCTGCGGTCGAGCTGCCGGTCGGCGCCGAGGCGGAACCAGCGCCAGTACGGCAGCGGCGACATCACGCGCCGGTACAGCGCGGGGAAGATCTTGTCCAGGTGCCGCTGGATGATGTCGCCGTCGGACTCGAGCGTGTTGATGTCGGCGCCGAAGGTCAGGCCGGCCACGGTGTCCACCGTGTAGCGCATCAGCTCGGGCTGCAGGTCCAGCGCGCGGCCTTCGCGCGCTGCACGCTGCCAGCGCGCGCGCAGCCGCAAGGTCACGCGCAGCAACTGCGCGAAGTACGCGCGCACGCGCGTCGGGTCCAGCCCGCTCATCACCATGCGGCGCTGGCGCCGCCACGCATCGCCTTCGGAGCCGAACAGCCCCGGCGTGAGCCCCATCTCGCGCGCCACGTTCTGCAGGTGCGCGTTGCGGCGAAAGCCGTCGGGCCGGTCGCGCAGCACGGTGGCAATGTGCTCGTGGTCGGTCAGCACGATGATGGGCTGCGGGCCGAGCGTGATGCGGAACAGCGGGCCGTATTGGCGCGCCCAGCGCTCGACGTCGAGGTGGACATGGTCGCGCCTGATCTGGAACAGGTTGCCAAAGACAGGCAGGCCGCGCGGGCCGGGCAGGTCGGCATGGCGCCGCAGGGCCTTCGGCGGCGGCGCGGGCGCGTGAACGGGCGGTGCGTCCATGCGGGCGATTGTCAGCGCGACCGAGCCACAACGCGCCCGCGCAACTCAAGCCCTCGACCAGCGCGCAGTGGTCGCCCCCAGCCGCCGGGCCCGCACCAGCAGCCACACCACGATGGCCACGTTGAGCAGGTTCCACGCAATCCCGTTCAGAAACGCCGCGCGGTACGAGCCGGTCAGGTCGAAGATCGCCCCTGACATCCAGCCGCCCAGCGCCATGCCGAACAAGGTGGCCATCAGCACGGTGCCGACCCGCGCGCCCGCCTCTTTGGGCGTGAAGTGCTCGCGCACGATCAGCGCGTAGCTGGGCACGATGCCGCCCTGGAACAGGCCGAACAGGATCGACACCACATACAGCGACGCCACCCCGTTGCTGACCAAAAACAGCAGCAGCGCAATGCCTTGCAGCACCGAGCCCAGCAGCAAGGTGCGCAGGCCGCCGATGTGGTCGGAGATCAGGCCCGAGACGAGCCGGCTGACGATGCCGAAGCCGAGCATCAGCGACAGCATCTGCGCGCCGCGTGCCGCGCCGAAGCCGAGATCGCCGCAGTAGGCCACGATGTGCACTTGCGGCATGGCCATCGCCACGCAGCAGCTCACACCGGCAATGCACAACAAGGTTTGCAGCATGCCGGGAGACAAGCCGAGCGGGCGCTCGGAGCCCGGCGCGGCCGCCGCCACCGGTGCGGCCGACGGCGCCGCCACGGCAGGCACGGCCGCCGGCGGGCGCCGGCGATACACCAGCGCCAGCGGCAGCATCGTGAGCAGGCAGAACACACCCACGCCGATGTAGGTGGGGCGCCAGCCGAACCCGTCGATGAAGTGCTGCATCACCGGTGGCCACACCGCGCCGGCGGCGTAGTTTCCGCTCATGCAGATGGCCACCGCAATGCCGCGCCGGCGCGTGAACCACTGCGAGGTGTCGGCCACCAGCGGCGCAAACGTGGCCGAGGTGCCGAGCAGGCCCATCAGCAGCCCCTGCGCCAGGTTGAACTGCCACAGGCTGGCGGCCGAACCGGCGGCGATGAAGCCCGCGCCCAGCCCCACCGAGCCGGTCAGCACCGGCACCATCACGCCGAAGCGATCCGACAAGCGGCCCATCAGAATGCCGCCCAGGCCGAAGCCGATCATCGTCAGCGTGTAGGGCAGCGAGGCGTCGGAGCGCGACACGCCGAAATCGGCCTGCACCCGCGGCAGCACCACGGTCACCGCGTACATGCCCGAGCCGCCGATGGTCATCATCAGCAGCGACACCAGCAGGCGCGTCCAGGCGTAGCGCGATTCGACGCCGGGGTCGGAGGGGTGGGTGGTCGGCATGGGCCCGCAAGTCTAAGGGCGCGTGCCGGTCCTAGAATCGCCAGCCGGGACACCGCCGAGAGCCGGCCGCCGCAGCCCTCCCGGCACACTCGACATGCGGATTTCCGGAGCCACCCCATGCGCCACGCTTTGCTTCAATCGCTGCTTGCCGCGGCCCTGCTGGCCGGCTGCGCCACCGAGACCGTGAAGAACCCGGTCACCGGCCAGCAAGAGCGCACGGTGATGAACGAAACCACCGAGCTCGCCGAAGGAAAGAAGGCCCACGAACAGGTGCTGGCCGAGTACGGCGCCTACAAGGACGCCAGGTTGCAGGCCTATGTGGACGGCGTCGGCCAGCGCCTGGCCCGGCAGTCCGAACGGGCTCAGCTGGCCTGGACCTTCACGGTGCTCGACAGCCCGGAGATCAACGCCTTCGCGCTGCCCGGCGGCTACGTGTACGTCACGCGCGGCATCATGGCCTACATGGACAGCGAGGCCGACCTGGCCGGCGTGATCGGCCACGAGATCGGCCATGTGACCGCGCGCCACGGTTCGCAGCGCGCCACCCGCCAGCAGAAGGCGGGCGTCGGCGTGATCGCCGCGACCATCCTTGGCGCGGTGCTCGAAAGCGCAGGCCTGGGCGGCGCGGGCGAGTTGGCCAGCCAGGTGTCGCAGACGGTGGCGGCGAGCTACATCGCCACCTACGGCCGCGAACAGGAACTGCAGGCCGACCGGCTGGGCGCCGAATACCTGGCGCGCAGCAACTACGACCCGCGCAACATGATCGACGTGATCCAGGTGCTGAAGAACCAGGAGCGTTTTGCCGAAGAAGCCGCGCGCGCCGAAGGCCGCACGGCGCCGGCGCAGGCCAACTGGCTGGCCTCGCACCCGAGCAACGACAAGCGCCTGCAGGACATCACGCAGATCGCCCAGCAGTACGAAGGCAAGTACGACGACGAAGGCCGCGCGCGCTACCTGCAGGCCATCAACGGCATGAGCTTCGGCGAGAGCCGCGAACAGGGCGTGACGCGCGGGCGCAATTTTTATCACGAGCCGCTGGCCATCGCGATCACCGCGCCGCCGGGCTGGAAGGTGCGCAACGCGACCGACGCGATCACGCTCATCAACGCCGAGGGCAATGCCGGGCTGGTGGTGAAGACGGTGCCGCCCCAGGCCGGCGGCTCGCACGAGGAGATCATCCGCAACGTGCTCAAGCCGACCACTGGCCGCGTCGAGCGCAGCGCGCTGAACGGGCTGTCGGCCACGCATTTCGTCGGCAGCCGCAGCGACGAGCAGGGGCAGGCGCAGCCGATCGAACTGACCGTGGTGAGCGGTCCCACCGGGCAGAACTTTCTGCTCGGTTACGCCGCCAAGGACGCCGACACGATGCAGCGCGCACTGGCGCAGATCAAGCAGGCCGAAGCCACGTTCCGCCCGCTCAGCGCCGCCGACCGCACTGCGGCGCGGCCCTGGACGATCAAGACCGTGCCCTACCAGCGCGGCAGCCTGCCGCAACTGGCGCGCCAATCGCCCCTGGCCAGCCTGCCCGAGCAGCAATTGAAGTTGATCAACGGTGTGTATGGGGGCGGCGAGCCGGCTGCGGGGCAGTTGATCAAGGTGATCGAGTAGAACCCGCGTGTCGGCGCGCGGCGCCGGCCGGCACCACCCGTTGCGGCAGGTGGGTTTGCAGGTGGGTTTGCAGGTGGCGCCGGTTGCAGGCACCCGTCAGCGGGTCGGTGATGGCCTGCGCCACACGGGTCGTTTGCAACTCGCCGATGACGTTGAGCACCACGTTGATCATGATCAGCACGAAGCTCATCGAGGCAGCGAGAGCCTCAGCTGTCGATGGGGTCGACCGAACGGTAGGCGGGGCCGACAGTCTGGCCACCGCGCGTTGCCGCGCCGGCGTGCGGTGGCGAACTTGCGCGGCTCACCGGCGGCGCCGGGTCGTGGACCGGTGTGGTGTGCCGGATCATCACCACGGCGCCGCTCAGCGCAATGGCGAGGGTGGCGGTGAACTGGAGCGCGTTGCGCGCGTCGCTGAACAGGAATTTCATGATTCACCCCGGTGGGCTGCTTGATTGCCGACGGCGTTCCGTCGCTGGCGTGACTCTCGCCGTTTACGCCCGCCGGCGATACCGGATGGCGACGAAAGCTTCGTTGACGGGTGCAAAGGGTCGGGATGAGGGCGCGAACGGTTCCACCGCGGCTCGCGCCGGCAGCTGGGCATCGCGATGTGATCCGTTCTCCGGGTCGCGCAGTGCCGGCGGGCCGAGAAGTCGAGTCGTGTCGAAGCAGCCAGCAAGAACAGCGACCCGAACGGCGGCAGATCACATGAAGAAGAGCCCATCGAGACAACCGAGCCTGCGTCCGGGCCTTGCGAACAGCTCAGGCGCAGGCCACCGCCGTGGTGCGCCAAGCCGCACCGTGCGCCGGATCCGGCCGCATGTCGTGCCCCGATGTCGCTCAGTCACGCAGCAGCTCAAGACTGCTTTGAAGACGGGCGAGCCAACTCGCGCAGCTGCGCCAGAAAGAGCTCCGCCGCCGGGCTGAGCACGCGGCCCTTCAGCGTGAGGATCATGGTCGCGGCCTGCCACACCGGCAGCTGCAGCGGCAGGATGCTCAGGCCACTGCGCTCGCGGCTGAAGGGCAGCAGCGAATGCGGAATGCAGGTGACGAAGCGCCCCGTCGCCAGCAGGTTGTAGCGCGTGTTCAGCGAGCCCGAGCTGACGATGCGGCGCGGGATCTCGAGGCCTGCGGCCGCGAAGGCGAGTGCCACCGGCGATTCGGGCATGACCTCGTTGCGCGAGAGGATACTGGCGGCGCGCGAGCTTGGGCTCGAGTTGTCGCACATTCCCTACTGCGGCGGTTTGGCGGCGATGCAAGCGGTGGCCGCCGGCGAGGTGGCATTGGCCATCGCGACCGAAGGCTCGGCGCGTGCGCTGCAGCAAGCGGGCAAGCTTCGCGTGCTGGCCACCACGTGGGACCGGCGCTCGCCCTTCTTCCCGGAGGCGCCGAGTTTTGGCGAACTGGGGTTGGCCGGACTGGGCCAGCGCGAGTGGTATGGCGCGTTCATGCCCCCGCGCAGCGCCGGCGCCGTGGTGGCCACCGCAGCCCATGCGATCCGCGCCGTGGCACAGGAGGCTGATCTGCGCGAGGCCTGGGAGAAGGTCGGCCTCGCCGTGCAAACCGGCACGCCGGCGCAGTTGCGCGACGCGATGCGCGCCGAGCACGATTTCTGGGGGCCGCTGGTGAAGGGGTCGGGCTTTACGCCCGAAAGCTGACTGGCGCTCTGCGCATCCCGGGCATTGATGCCATCGCCTCAGGACCGGCATCTCCAGGATGGCGCCAGTGAAGCTCGGCACGCCGGGAAGCTGCGGGCGGTGAGCGGCTGGAACGGATCAACGACAGCGCTCAGCGTGCGCTGCCGCGGCGCGCAATTCACCCTTCGCGGCACCGCCCTTTCACTTGCGCGGCGCAGATTTCACTTGCCGTGTCACCCGGCCACCGCCACGGCCGTCACCGGCGCCGCTGCGGCTCCCGGATCAGGCGCAGCTGCGGCGACGGCTCGGTCACGCCGGCGTCGAAGGCGTGGTCGACCATGCGCGCGCTGGTGAGGATCTTGCGCACATAGGTCAGCGTCTCCAGGTAGGGCGGCACGCCGCGGTAGCGATCGACCGCGCCTTCGCCGGCGTTGTAGGCGGCGGCCACCAGCGACACATCGCCCTCGAAGTAGGCCAGCAGCCAGCGCAGGTAGGCCATGCCGCCGCGGATGTTCTGCGCCGGGTCGTAGGCATTGCGCACCCCGAAGCGCGCGGCGGTTTCGGGAATAAGCTGCATCAGCCCCTTGGCATTCTTGGGCGACAGCGCAATCGTGTCGAAGTTGGATTCGGTCTCGATGACGGCCAGCACCAGTTGCGGCTCGAGCTTGTATTCGGGCGCCATCTGCTTGACCAGGTCGAGGATGTTCTTCGGCGCCCGGGAGACGACCTCGACCGCCGGCGCGAATGGCTTGGGCGCGGTTGAACGCGGGCCTGGCGCCGCGGCCACGCGGGCCGGCAGTGGCGCCGGCTTGGGGCTCGGGCGCATGCATTCGGGCACGTCGACACTGGGGCCGCCCACGCTGCCGAGCATGCGCCTGGCCTGCTCGAAACCCTGTTCGGCGGCGGCATGAAAGAAGAACGCCGCCGTGGCTTCGCTGCGCTCGACACCGCGGCCGTTGGTGTAAAGCCAACCCAGGTTGAACTGGGATTCGGCGTCGCCCATCTTCGCGGCCTGGCAATACAGCGCGGCGGCACGCGCGCCATCGCGCTCGACGCCGTCGCCGTGCTCGTACACCGCGGCCTCGTCGCGCAGGATCTTGATCAGCACGGTCTGGTCGGGTGCGTCCGGCGCGGCGGCGCGCACGCTCACCGGCAACCCGACCAACGCCACCCAGACGATGCATGGCAACAGGTTTTTCATGCGGCCGCCCCTGCCCGCCTACAGCACCGGCTGCCGCAGCGGCCGCTGCGGATAGAGCACCAGCTTTTCATACAGCGTCGCGCGCGAAATGCCGAGCAGCCGCGACGCCGCCAGCTTGTTGCCGGCGGTGGCGGCCAGCGCGTCATGGATGGAGCGGGCCTCGAGTTCGGCCACCGCCTGCGGCAGCGGCTTGAGCGCGGCGGCGGGTGCCGGCAGGTGCTGACGATCGGGCTCGAGTTCGATCAGCGCAGACATCATGGCGGGATCAACGGCTGGCGGCACCAGGCCGCCGACCACCGTGCCCTTGAAGTGCGCCGGGGTCAGCAGCATGTCGTCGGTCATCAGCGTGGCCTGCTCCAGCACGTTGCGCAATTCACGGATGTTGCCCGGCCAGGCGTGGCAGGCCAGCAGCGCCAGCGCGTCGGCGCTCAGGCCCTTGTGCGGCAGGCCGCTGCGGCGCGCGATGTCGTCGGCCAGCGCATCGACCAGCGCTTCCAGGTCGCCCAGGCGCTCGCGCAGCGCGGGCAGGCGGATCGGCAGCACGTTGATGCGGTAGAACAGGTCGGCGCGAAAGGTGCCGGCCGCCACCATGGCCTGCAGGTCGCGGCTGGTGGCGGCGATCACCCGCACGTCGACCCGCTGCACGCGGTTGCTGCCCAGCGGCTCGAGCTCCTGCTCCTGCAGCACGCGCAACAACTTGCTTTGCAAGGCCAGCGGCATGTCGCCGATTTCGTCCAGCAGCAAGCTGCCGCCATCGGCCGCCTTGAACTTGCCGTCGCGACCCTTGCGGTCGGCGCCGGTGTAGGCGCCCGGCGCCACGCCGAAGAACTCGGCCTCCAGCAAGGTTTCAGGCACGGCCGCGATGTTGACGCCGATGAACGGTTTGGCCGCGCGCGGGCTGGCCGCGTGGATGCCGTGCGCCAGCAGCTCTTTGCCGGTGCCGGTTTCGCCCAGCAGCAGCACCGTGCTGTCGGCCTGCGCCACCCGGCGCGCCTGGCGCTTGACTTCCAGTGCCGCCGCGCTGGCGCCGATGAAGCTGGCAATCGTGTGCTTGGGCCGGCGCTGCGCGGCGAGCTGCTGGCGCGCCTCGCCCAGTTCACGCTCGAGGCGGCTGAACTTGGCGATCAGCGGCTGCATCGTGGTCTCGGGGTGGTCCAGCAGCACCAGGCCGAGGGCGCCGATCACCTCGCCCTGCGCGTCGCGCAGCGGCAGGCGGCTGACCAGGAACGTGCCGGCCTGGTTGCTCAGCAGGTCGACCACGATGGCCTGGCCGGTCTCGATCACCTGGGCCATCATGGTGTTGGGCACCACCTCTTCGACGCGGCGGCCGACGAAGTCGGCCTCGGCATGGCCCAGCGCCGGCAGGAAGCGCTTGTAGCCTTCGCTGATCCAGACGATGCGGTGGGCCCGGTCGACCACCATCATCCCCATCGCCGTGCGGGCAAAGGTGTCGAACAGGCTTTGCGCGGCGAGCTTGAGCACACCGTCGGCGTCGGCAGGCAAGGTCAGTGCGGGTGGGGTCATCAGAATCGGCGTTGTCGGAAAACCAGACACTTTAGCCGCTGCGAGGCCAAGCCCCCGGAAAACCCTGAGCCCCGGCGCCGCGTGCCCGGAAAGAAGGCACGTTCCCGCGCCAGTCGCCTCCACGACTTGCGGCACACTGCGGTCCGGCGCGGCGCGCCCTGCCGCGATCAAGCCACTCATTCAACCGACGGAGACAAGCCATGAACCATTCCACCCTGCGCCGCGGCGCGGCTCGCCCGTTCTCGATCGCGGCCATCGGCGCCGCCGCGCTGGCCTGCGGCCTGGCCAGCCCGTGGGCGCTGGCGCAGAGCGGCTGGCCGAGCAAACCGGTGACCCTCATCGTGCCCTTCCCGGCCGGCGGCGGAACCGACACGTTTGCCCGCCCGCTGACCGCGGTGCTGAGCAAGAACCTCGGCAAGCAAGTGATCATCGACAACAAGGGCGGCGCCGGCGGCACGGTGGGCGCCGGGGTGGCCGCCAAGGCCGCGCCCGACGGCTACACGTTTTTCATGGGCGCGGTGCACCACGCCATCGCACCGTCGATGTACCCCAGGCTCGACTACAACATCGAGACCGATTTCATTCCCGTCGGGCTGATCTCCAGCGTGCCGCAGGTCATCGTGGTGAACCCGAAGAACCTGCCGGTCACCGACCTGAAGGGCTTGCTGGATTACGCGCGCAAGAACCCGGGCAAGCTGAACTACGGCTCGGCCGGCAACGGCACCTCGCACCACCTGGCCGGCGAGTTGTTCAAGCTGCAGACCAAGACCTTCATCACCCACATCCCGTATCGCGGCGCCGGGCCGGCGCTGCAAGACCTGATCGCCGGCCAGGTGGACATGATGTTCGACGGCCTGGGCTCATCGGCCACGCACATCAAGAACGGGCGCATCACGGCGCTCGCGGTCGCATCGGCCAAGCGTGCGCCGGGCTTCGCCGACGTGCCGACCAGCGCCGAAGGCGGGGTGCCGACCTACCAGGTCGCCACCTGGTACGGCCTGTGGGCGCCCAAGGGAACGCCGAAGGACGTGATCGACCGCATGACGGCCGAGTTGACCAGGGCGCTGAATTCCGAGGAACTCGTCAAGACCTGGAACGGCCTGGGTGCCGAAACGCCGAACCTCTATGGCGATGCCTACGGCAAGTTCGTCAGCGCCGAAGTCAAGCGCTGGGCCGAGGTGGTGAAAAGCTCGGGCGCGAAGCTGGACTGATGCCCGGCAGCGTCACCCCCGAGCGCACCGCGAAGACTGGCCGCGAAGACAGGCTGCGAATGACGAGCCGCAAGGACAACGACCCCATGCCGACCGACCACAACCTCTTCAGCGCGCTGCGCCGCGCGTTCCCGCCCGACCTGGACGCCACCGCGATCGAAACTGCGGACGGCGGCGAGGCGCTCTTCTACAGCTGGCGCGACCTGGACCGCGCGACGGCGAAGATCGCCAACCTGATCGCCTCGCTCGAGCTGCCGGCCGGCGCGCGGATTGCCGTGCAGACCGAAAAAAGCGTCGAGGCGCTGATGCTCTACCTGGCCGTATTGCGCGCCGGCCTGGTGTACCTGCCGCTCAACACCGCCTACCAGAGCAGCGAGATCGAATACTTCATCGCCAACGCCGAGCCGAGCGTGGTGGTGTGTTCGGGCAAAAATTTCGGCTGGGTCTCGAAGATCGCGTTCCGCGCCGGCACCGCGCATGTGTTCACGCTCAACGACGACCGCACGGGCAGCCTGCTGGAGCGCGCCGCCCACCACGGCGACCGCCACACGCCCGCGCCCAAAGGCGCTGACGAACTGGCCGCGATCCTGTACACCAGCGGCACCACCGGCCGCAGCAAGGGCGCGATGCTGACGCATGGCAACCTGCTGAGCAACGCGCTGACGCTGAAGGACTACTGGTGCTGGAGGCCCGGCGACGTGTTGATCCACGCGCTGCCGATCTTCCATGTGCACGGCCTGTTCGTCGCGTCGCATGGCGCGCTGCTCAACGGCAGCAAGATGATCTGGTTCGGCAAGTTCGACGCCAGGGCGGTGATCGCGCGCCTGCCCGAGGCCACGGTGTTCATGGGTGTGCCCACGCTGTATGTGCGCCTGCTGGCCGAGCCTGCATTCGACCGCGAGGCGTGCTGCCGCATGCGCCTGTTCGTCAGCGGCTCGGCGCCGCTGCTGATCGAGACCTTCAACGCGTTCCGCGAGCGCAGCGGCCACACCATCCTGGAGCGCTATGGCATGAGCGAAACGGTGATGCTGAGCTCCAACCCGTGCGACCCCGAGCACGGTGAGCGGCGCGGCGGCACGGTCGGTTTTGCGCTGCCGGGCGTCGGCCTGCGGGTGATGGACGAGGCTGGCCAGCCCTGCGCCGCCGGCGAGATCGGCGCCATCGAGGTGCGCGGCCCGAACCTGTTCAAGGGCTACTGGCGCATGCCCGAAAAAACCGCCGAGGAGTTCACCGCCGACGGCTGGTTCAAGACCGGTGACGTGGGCAAGGTCGACGCGGGTGGCGTGGTCACGATCATCGGCCGCAGCAAGGACCTGATCATCACCGGCGGCTACAACGTCTACCCGGCCGAGGTGGAGGGCACGCTGAACGACCTGCCCGGCGTGGCCGAGAGCGCGGTGATCGGCGCACCGCACCCGGACTTCGGCGAAGGCGTGGTGGCGGTGGTCGTGGCCAAACCGGGTGCGGCGCTTTCGGCCGCCGAGTTGATCGGCGCGTTGAAAACGAGCATCGCCAACTTCAAGGTGCCCAAGCACCTGTTCGTCGTGGCCGAGCTGCCACGCAACACCATGGGCAAGGTGCAAAAAAACCTGCTGCGCGAGCAGCACAAGACGCTGTTCCTGCGCTGAACAGGCGGCTCGACCGGCGGCGCGGCTTGACCTGCGAGGTCATCGACGCCAGTTCGCCGTGGCGGGAAGATGGCCCACGTCATCACCCCCCAGGAGAAGCGCAGATGAACACCGTCCATCCTGCCGCTGGCGGTGGCGGTCTTGATCGGGCTGGGTGCGATGGGTTCGTGCATCGGCATCGGCATCGTCGGCGGCAAGTTCATGGAGTCGGCGGCGCGCCAGCCCGAGATGATGAACGAGCTGCAGACCAAGTTCTTCATGGTCGTCGGGGTCGCCGACGGCGCCTTCATCATCGCCACCGGCATCGCGCTGTGGTTCGTGACGGTGAACCCGTTCAAGGGGTAGATTTGCGCTCGATGAACACGCCGCACCCCGCCCCGCCCCGGCCCACGGGCCACGCCTTCGGTAAGAACTTGCGGCAGTGGCGGCAGCGGCGGGGCATGAGCCGCCGGGCCGTCATGGGCCACGAAGAGGCCCCTCCGGTGCCTTGGGCGAATATCGCAGTGCGCAGCACGGAGGTTGCCTGATGAGCCGGCTGGAGTTGTCGGCCGACGCCGCGATCTCGACCCGCCACCTGAGCTTCGTCGAAACCGGGCGCTCGCTGCCGAGCCGCGAAATGGTGTTGCGCCTGTCCGAACGGCTGGCCATCCCGCTGCGCGATCGCAACACAATGTTGATGGCGGCCGGTTATGCGCCGA
>JANORB010000072.1:0-26449 GCA_031415135.1 Methylibium sp. | reverse complement strand
CCTTGACCAGCCTCACGGCCTCCAGCTTGAACTCCACCGTGTATCGTGCTCGGCGATTCGATCCGTCTTTCTTGCTCATCTTTCGTTCTCCATGAAGGCATTCTCAGCTTCAGCTATGGAGTACGTTTTTCGGGGACAAGGCCAATGTGGAGTTGACCCCGCTTCGCGGAACCCCATCTTTACGGCCGAAGGAGTCCAATACCTCGACGCCGCAATGGCACCGAACCACTGCCATTCAACCGTGCTGCAAGCCGGCCGCCAGCACGCCGGCGATGCAGATGGCTTCGTCCTCGTCGCCGGTGCCTCCGGAGGCGCCGGCAGCGCCCAGCGTCTGGCCGGCGGCGTCCTGGATCAGCACCGCGCCAGTCTGCGCCAGGAAGCGCCCCTGGGCAGTCGCCGCAAGCGACACGAAAAAGTTGGGGTTGTCCTTCGCGCGCTGGCTCAGCGTGCGGCTTGATGCGCCCATGCCGACCGCCGCCCAGGCCTTGCCGGTGGCGATGTCGACGCGGAACATGCTCGCGCCGTCATCGCGATGGGCGCATTTGAGGTGCCCGGCCTCGTCGAGAACCACCACCGCCATCGGCTTGCGGCCAGCCGCTCGAGCCGCCTCCAAGGCGGCGTCGACAATGGTCTTGGCTTGCGCCAGCGTGATCGAGATCATGTGCTTGCCCCTTTTTGACGTCGGGTAGTTTATGCGGGCGCCGTCCCGATGCCGGCCGTTTGAAGCGCACGCCCGATGGCGGTCAAAATAGCGGCCATCGCGATGCTTGATGAGGAGGAATGCGGTGCGAATGGTGTTTGGTGTGCTGGGCTCGTTGGTGGTGCTCGTCATCATGGGTTTGTTGGTCACACAACAACTCCGGGTGGTTCGTGGGCCCGTGCCGGCGCAAAGCGCGTCGGGCGCCGGCGCCGCGGCCACAAGCGGCACGCCGCAACAGCCGTCGCAGCCGTCTCAGCCGCTGCAGAACAAGGTGCGGGACGATCTGAACAACATCATGCGGCAAGCACCGGCGCGCTTGGAACCCGCACAGTGACCGGCACGGCGCATCCAGAAGGAATGTTGAACGGTGAGCCCTGAGTCGGCGATGAAAGACGAAGCCGGCATGCGCCTGGCGCTGGACCAGGCGCAAAACGCGTGGCTGGTCGGCGAAGTGCCGGTGGGCGCGGTGATCGTGCGTGACACGCCCACCGGGCGCCAGGTGCTGGCCACGGGCTACAACCGGCCCATCACGGAACACGACCCCACCGCGCATGCGGAGATCGTTGCACTGCGCCACGCCGCCAGCTTGCTGGGCAACTATCGGCTGCCCGAATGCGAGCTGTACGTGACGCTGGAGCCGTGCGCGATGTGCGCCATGGCCTTGCTGCATGCGCGCTTCAAGCGCGTGGTGTTCGGTGCGCTCGACCCCAAGACCGGCGCTGGCGGCTCGGTGGTCAACCTGTTCGAACAGGCGCAATTGAATCATCACACCGAACTCGTCGGTGGCGTGCTGACTGAGGAGTGCGGCCAAGTGCTGCGCGACTTCTTTGCCGAGCGGCGCGAACGCTACCGCCAGCGCCGGACCGTGGCTCGGCCAGAATCGCCGCCTGACATTCCGGCCGGTGAGGCCATCGAACTCGAACCGCCGCCCGACCTCCCGTGAGCGCAGACATGACTTTGTTGACTCTCTTCACCCCCGCCGGCGTGCTGGCCAAGGCAGCGCCGTTGCGGCTGGCGGCCAGGCGCCTGAAGGCCATGGGCTTCGACGTGCACATCGACGAAGCCGCGCTGCTCAGGCACCAGCGTTTCGGCGGTGATGACGAGGTTCGCCTCGCGGCCTTGCACCGTGTGGCCCGCGCGGCGCCCAGCATCGCCATGGCCACGCGCGGTGGTTACGGCCTCACGCGGCTGCTCGACCGCATCGATTGGGCGCTGGTCGCGCGCAGCGTCGAACAAGGCACACGCTGGGTCGGCCACAGTGACATGACGGCTCTGCAGCTGGGCTTGCTGGCACACGCCAAAGGCATCACCTGGGCCGGCCCGATGGCGTGCTTCGACTTCGGCCGCGAGGCCGGCGAGCATGGCGAGAAGCGAATCGACGCGGTGGACGATGTCACGCGGGACTGTTTCGTCGAGGCGATGGGCGGTGAACTCGAGGCCGTGGGTTTTCGCACCGAGGCCGGGTTTGACGGGCTGGAGGTCAAGGGCACGTTGTGGGGCGGCAACCTGTGCATGGTGAATTCGCTGCTGGCCACCCGGCACTTTCCACGCATCAAGGGCGGTGTGCTGTTTCTTGAAGACGTGAACGAACATCCGTACCGCATCGAACGCGGGCTGCTGCAGTTGCACCAGGCGGGTGTGCTGGACGCGCAGAAGGCCATCATGCTGGGTGCGTTCAGTGACTACAGAAAGTCGCCGCTGGACCGTGGCTACAGCCTCAAGAGCGCGGTCGAGCACCTCCGATCCGTGACCAAGACGCCCATCCTCACCGGCCTGCCGTTTGGCCATGTCCCCACAAAAATATGCCTGCCGGTGGGCGCCCGCACCACGCTGGTGGTGCAAGGGCGGGACGCGCTGATCGGCTGGCCGCACGGCCACCATGGACCTCTCGATTGACATCTCGATTGAATCCAAGACCCTCACTTCATGAGCACTGAACCCGACCTGTTCGATCCGCCCCCCCCCTCCGCCGACGACGCCATCACGCTGGCCCACTACGCCGAGCGTGCCTACCTCGAATACGCGCTGAGCGTCGTGAAGGGCCGCGCGTTGCCCGATGTGTGTGACGGCCAGAAGCCGGTGCAGCGGCGCATCCTGTATTCGATGGAGCGCATGGGGCTGAGCTTCAGCGGCGCCGCCGGCGCGCGCCCGGTCAAATGCGCCCGCGTGGTGGGCGACGTGCTGGGCCGCTTTCACCCGCACGGTGACCAGGCCGCCTACGACGCGCTGGTGCGCATGGCGCAAGACTTCTCGCAGCGCTATCCGCTGATCGACGGCCAGGGCAACTTCGGTTCGCGCGATGGCGATGGCGCTGCGGCGATGCGCTACACCGAGGCGCGGCTGGCACCGATCACGCGGCTGCTGCTGGACGAGATCGACGAAGGCACGGTCGACTTCATTCCCAACTACGATGGCTCCACTCAAGAGCCGCGGCAGTTGCCGGGCCGGCTGCCGTTTGTGCTGCTCAACGGCGCCAGCGGGATTGCCGTGGGCCTGGCCACCGAGGTGCCTTCGCACAACCTGCGCGAGGTGGCCGCCGCGGCGGTGGCGCTGCTGAAGAACGACAAGCTCTCGGCCGACGAACTGGCCGTGCTGATCCCCGGGCCCGACTACCCCGGTGGTGGCCAGATCATCAGCGGCGCCGACGACATTCGCGCCGCCTACGCCAGCGGCCGTGGCAGCCTGAAGGTGCGCGCGCGCTGGAAGATCGAAGACCTGGCGCGTGGCCAGTGGAACCTGGTGGTCACCGAACTGCCGCCGGGCACCAGCACGCAAAAAGTGCTGGAAGAGATCGAGGAGCTGACCAACCCCAAGATCAAGGCCGGCAAGAAGACGCTGGGCACCGAGCAGGTTCAACTCAAGACCACGCTGCTGTCGGTGCTCGACGCGGTGCGCGACGAATCGAGCAAGGACGCCGCGGTGCGGCTGGTGTTCGAGCCCAAGACCAGCCGCATCGAGCAAAGCGAACTCATCACCCTGCTGCTGGCCCACACCAGCCTGGAAAGCTCGGCGCCGATCAACCTGACGATGATCGGCGCGGACGGCCGGCCGACGCAAAAAAGCCTGCACCAGATGCTGAGCGAATGGCTGCAGTTCCGCCTGGCCACGGTGCAGCGGCGCTCGCAGCACCGGCTGAACAAGGTGCTGGACCGCATCCACGTGCTCGAAGGCCGGCAGCTGGTGCTGCTCAACATCGACGAGGTGATTCGCATCATCCGCGCCGCCGACGAGCCCAAGCCGGCGCTGATCGAACGCTTCAAGCTGAGCGACCGGCAGGCCGAGGACATTCTCGAAATCCGGCTGCGCCAGCTGGCGCGGCTGGAGGCTGTCCGGATCGCGCAGGAGCTGAAGGAGTTGCGCGGCGAGCAAGGCAAGCTGGAAGACATCCTCAACACCCCGGCCGCCTTGAAGCGAACCGTGGTCAAGGAGATCGAGGCCGATGCCAGGCAGCATGGTGATGATCGCCGCACGCTGATTCAAGAAGAGAAGAGGGCGGTTGCCGATGTCAAGGTGATCGACGAGCCCGTCACCGTGGTCGTCAGCATGAAGGGCTGGGTGCGTGCGCTCAAGGGCCACGAGATCGACGCCGCCACGCTGGCCTTCAAGGCCGGTGATGCGATGTACGGCACCTTCACTTGCCGCAGCGTGGATGTGTTGCTGGTGTTCGGCTCCAACGGCCGGCTCTACTCCACCGGCGTGAGCCTGTTGCCGGGTGGGCGCGGTGATGGCCAGCCGATCACCAGCCTGATCGACCTGGAGTCGGGCACCCAGGTCGTGCACTACCAGGCCGGCCCGGCGCATCAAACGCTGCTGCTGGCGGGCACCGGCGGGTTTGGCTTGCTCGCCCGCGTCGGCGATCTGGTCTCGCGCCAGAAGGGCGGCAAGGCCTTCCTGAGCCTGGAGCCGGACGAAAAGCCGCTGCCACCCAGCGTGGCCGACGGCGCCGAGCGAGTCGCCTGCCTGACGCTCACCGGTCGGCTCCTGGTGTTCGGCCTCGACGAGCTGAAGCTGCAAGGCAACGGCGGGCGTGGGCTGACGCTGATCGACCTGGACCCCAAGGATGCACTGGTCAGCGTGGCGGCGTTCGGGCAGGCGCTGCGGGTGCTGGGCAGCGGGCGCGGCGGCAAGCCGAAAGATGAGGTGCTGAAGGGCGCTGCGTTGGCGGCCTTCGCCGGCAAGCGTGCGCGCAAGGGGCGCGCGCAGGATGTGATGCAGAAGGCGGCGCGGGTGGTGGGGGCGGGGTAGGGCGGGTGGCCGCACGATGAACGCCACTGGCCGCCGCAGGAACAATCAGCAGCTTTGACATTTTCAGATCGAGCGCTCGACGTTCCGGTATATGAAATTCACAGATGCTGCGCCGCCGCAAAATTTCTCATTGTGAGTAACGCGTTTTCACATGCAGAAACGCCAGTGTTAAGTAGTTGATTAAATTCAACAATATTTCATGTCTTATATAAGACATAAGTGTTGGTCTGAGCGCTCTTCACCGTTACGCTTGGGGCTTGAGATTTGGCGATCCCGTCTTCTCTTCAACACCCACGGAGTTCCTCATGACCAACCTGACCCGCGATCAACAAGTGGCCGCCCTCGAAAAAGACTGGGCCGAAAACCCGCGCTGGAAGGGCATCAAGCGCAGCTACTCGGCCGCCGACGTGGTGCGGCTGCGCGGCTCCATCCCGATCGAGCACACGCTGGCCAAACGCGGCGCCGAAAAGCTGTGGAACCTGGTCAACACCGAGCCTTTCGTCAACACGCTGGGCGCGCTCACCGGCAACCAGGCGATGCAGCAGGTCAAGGCCGGCCTGAAGGCGATCTACCTGTCCGGTTGGCAAGTGGCGGGCGACGCCAACCTGGCCGGCGAGATGTACCCCGACCAGTCGCTGTACCCCGCCAACTCGGTGCCGATGGTGGTCAAGCGCATCAACAACACCTTCCAGCGCGCCGACCAGATCCAGTGGTCCGAAGGCAGGAACGACATCGACTTCTTCGCGCCGATCGTGGCCGATGCCGAAGCCGGCTTCGGCGGTGTGCTCAATGCGTTCGAGCTGATGAAGTCGATGATCGACGCCGGCGCGGCGGGCGTGCACTTCGAAGACCAGCTCGCCTCGGTCAAGAAATGCGGCCACATGGGCGGCAAGGTGCTGGTGCCCACGCGTGAAGCGGTGGCCAAACTGACAGCGGCACGCCTGGCGGCCGACGTGATGGGCACGCCGAACCTGGTGATCGCCCGCACCGACGCCGAAGCCGCCGACCTGGTCACCAGCGACGTCGACCCGATCGACAAACCCTTCATGACTGGCGAGCGCACCGTTGAAGGCTTCTACCGCAGCAAGCCGGGCCTGGAGCAGGCCATCTCGCGCGGCCTGGCCTACAGCGAAGTGGCCGACATGGTGTGGTGCGAAACCGGCAAGCCCGACCTGGCCTACGCCAAGCAATTCGCCGACGCCATCCACAAGAAGTTCCCTGGCAAGCTGCTGGCCTACAACTGCAGCCCCAGCTTCAACTGGAAGAAGAACCTGGATGACGCCACCATCGCCAAGTTCCAGCGTGAACTCGGTGCCATGGGCTACAAGTTCCAGTTCATCACCCTGGCCGGTTTCCACAGCCTGAACTACAGCATGTTCAACCTGGCGCACGGCTATGCGCGCAACAACATGAGCGCGTTCGTCGAACTGCAGGAAGCCGAGTTCGCGGCGGCCGAACGCGGCTTCACGGCCGTGAAGCACCAGCGCGAAGTGGGCACCGGTTATTTTGACGCGGTGACCACCACCATCGAGCGCGACGCCTCGACCGCGGCGCTGAAGGGCTCGACCGAGGACGAGCAGTTCTTCGACCAGAAGCATGGTTGAAGTGCGTTTGAAGCGCGCCTGAACCGGCGCGCCGCAGGCAAGCCACCCCGGGTTGCCCGCGAGCACGCACGCGGCGGGCATCAGGTATCGTGGCGGCTCAAGCCTCCACGCCGACCATGCCCGACGACATCTCCACGCTGCGCCGCATTCTCCGCAACTGCCGCACCATCGCGGTGGTGGGTTTGTCGAGTGAATGGTACCGGCCCAGCTACTTTGCGGCCAAGTACATGCAGCAGCATGGCTACCGGGTCGTCCCGGTCAACCCGCGCTACACCGAAGTCTTGGGCGAGCGCTGTTACCCCAGCCTGACCGACATCCCCGGCAAGGTGGATCTGGTCGACGTCTTTCGGCGCACCGACGACGTGCTGCCGATCGCGCGGCAAGCCATTCAGATCGGCGCGCGCTGCCTGTGGCAACAAATCGGCGTGATGAACCCGGAGGCCGACGTCCTGGCGCGCGCGGCCGGGCTCGATTCGGTGCTGAACCGCTGCGTCAAGATCGAGCACGCGCGGTTGTTCGGCGGCTTGCATTGGGCCGGGGTGAACACCGGCGTGATTTCGGCGCGGCGTGCGGGTTGAAGCGGCTTGACATGAGCGACCACGCCTTCAAGCCGGAAACGCTGGCGATTCATGCCGGCCAGATTCCCGACGCCGCCACCGGCGCGCGCGCGTTGCCGATCTACCAGACCACCAGCTTCGTGTTCGACAGCGCCGACCACGCGGCCAGCCTGTTCAACCTGCAGACCTTCGGCAACGTCTATTCGCGCCTGTCCAACCCGACGGTGGCCGCACTCGAAGAGCGGGTGGCCGCGCTCGAGGGCGGGCGGGCCGCGCTGGCCTCTGCGAGCGGCATGGCCTCCGAGGCGATGGCGCTGATGACGCTGCTGCGGCAGGGCGACCACATCGTCGCCGCCGGTGCCTTGTACGGCGGCTCGGTGAGCATGCTGGCGGTCAACCTGGAAAAGCTCGGCATCAGCACCAGCTTTGTCGACGCTGCATCGGCGGACGCCTTTGCCGCCGCGATGCGCCCCACCACGCGCGCGGTGTTCGCCGAAAGCCTGGGCAACCCCAGCCTGCGGATGCTCGACATCGAAGCCGTTGCGGCGGTGGCGCACGCGCACGGCGTGCCGCTGATCGTCGACAACACCGTGCCGTCGCCGTTTTTGTGCAACCCGATCCGCTTCGGCGCCGACATCGTGGTGCACTCCGCCACCAAGTACCTGGCGGGCCACGGCACAACGCTCGGCGGCGTGATGGTCGAGAGCGGCACCTTCCCCTGGGACAACGGCAAATTCCCCGGCATGACCGAGCCCTCGCCGGGTTACCACGGCGTCAAGTTCTTCGAGACCTTCGGCGATTTCGGTTTCACGATGCGGGCGCGCATGGAAACGCTGCGCGTCTACGGCGCGGCCTTGTCTCCGATGAGTGCGTGGCAAATCCTGCAGGGCGTCGAGACGCTGCATGTGCGCATGGAGCGCCATTGCACCAACGCACGCAGCGTGGCCGAGTTCTTGCGCTCACACCCGCGCGTGGGCTGGGTCAACTACCCCGGCCTGCCGGACCATCCGCAGCACGCGCTGGTGACGAAGCAGATGCGCTCGGTGGACGGTGCGCCGGGCGCGTCCGGCCTGCTGGCTTTTGGCGTGAAGTCACGATCAGGTGGCGCCGAAGGCGGGCTTGCCGCCGGCGTGAAGTTCATTGAATCGGCGCGTTTCATGAGCCACCTGGCCAACATCGGCGACACGCGCACCCTGAACATCCACCCGGCCTCGACCACGCACCGCCAGCTCGACGATGCGCAGCAGGTGGCCGCGGGCGTGTTGCCCGACATGGTCCGGATTTCCGTGGGCATCGAGCACATCGACGATATTCTTTGGGACATCGACCAGGCACTCGCCGAATCGGCCGATTAGGCAGCCGGCTTGCGCGCCGCGTGAGGATCCGACATGAGCAGCATCTACGACCAGGACCTGGGCAAGACCGCGGCCAACTTCGTGCCGTTGTCGCCGGTGAGCTTTGTCGAGCGCAGCGCCGAGGTCTTCGGCGACTTGTGCGCGGTGATCCACGGCCAGCGCCGCCACACCTGGCGCGAGACACGCGACCGGTCGGCGCGCCTGGCCGCGGCATTGACGGCGCTCGGCGTGGGCCATGGCGACACCGTCAGCGCGATGCTGCCCAACACCCCCGAGATGGTGGAGATGCATTACGCCGTGCCCGCGCTGGGCGCCGTGCTGAACACGCTGAACACGCGCCTGGACGCACCCTTGCTGGCCTGGCAGATGAACCACTGCGAGGCCAAGGTGTTGATCACCGACCGCGAGTTCGCGCCGACGGTGGGCCAGGCGCTGCGCCTGCTGCGCGAACAACATGGCCGCAGCGTGGTCGTGGTCGATGTCTGCGACAGCGAATACAGCGGCCCCGGCGAGCGCCTGGGAGCGCTGGAATACGAAAGCTGGCTGGCCGCCCACGCGCCCGTGGCGAGCCTGGTCGGCCCGCGCGACGAGTGGGATGCGATCGCCGTGAGCTACACCTCCGGCACCACCGGCGACCCCAAAGGCGTGGTCACCCACCACCGCGGTGCCTACCTCAACGCGGTGTGCAATGCGGCCACCTGGACCATGCCGCATTTCCCGCGCTACCTGTGGACGCTGCCGATGTTCCATTGCAACGGCTGGTGCTTTCCGTGGACGGTGGCGCTGCTGGGCGGCACCCACGTGTGCCTGCGCAAGGTGGAGGCGCAGGCCATCCTCGACGCCATGCGCGAGCACCGGGTCGACCACTACTGCGCCGCGCCCATCGTGCACAACCTGCTGATCGCAGCACCTGCGCGCCTGCGCGAGGGCATCAACCACACGGTGCGCGGCATGGTCGCCGGCGCGGCGCCGCCGGCCGCGATGATCGAGGGCATGGCCAGGATCGGCATCGACATCACCCATGTCTACGGCCTGACCGAGGTCTACGGCCCGGCGGCGGTGGCGGTCAAGCGCGAAAGCTGGGCGGCGCAGACGCTGTCCGAGCAGACGCGCCTGAACGGCCGGCAGGGCGTGCGCTACCCGTTGCAGGAAGGCATGGCCGTGATGCGCGCCGCCGGAACAGACGATGAAAAGATGGCGCTGACGCCCGCCGATGGCCAGACCATGGGCGAGATCATGTTCCGCGGCAACATCGTGATGAAGGGCTACCTGAAGAACCCCGGCGCGACGGCCAGGGCTTTCGAAGGGGGCTGGTTCCACACCGGCGACCTGGCGGTGATGGAGCCCGATGGCTACGTGAAGATCAAGGACCGCAGCAAGGACATCATCATCTCGGGCGGCGAAAACATCAGCTCGCTGGAGGTCGAAGACGCGCTGTACCGGCACCCGGCTGTCATGGCCTGCGCGGTGGTGGCCCGACCCGATGCGAAGTGGGGCGAGACACCGCTGGCGTTTGTCGAACTGCAGCCCGGCGCCAGCGTGACCGCGGCCGAGTTGCTGGCGCATTGCAAGGGCCTGCTGGCCGGCTACAAGCTGCCGCGCGAGATCCGCTTCGAGTCGATCCCGAAAACATCGACCGGCAAGATCCAGAAGTTCACGCTGCGCGAGCGCGCCAGGGAGCCATCGACATGAGCCTGACCACCGAGCCGATGGTGCGACTAGAGCGCGATGCGCGCGGCGTGATCCGGCTCACGCTGAACCGCCCTCAGTCCTTCAATGCACTTTCGGAAGGGATGCTGGGGGCCTTGCAGGACGCATTCGACGACGTGGCGCGCGACGACCATGCACGGGTGGTCGTGCTGGCCGCCGCCGGCCGGGCGTTCTGTGCCGGCCACGACCTGAAAGAAATGCGCGCCGAGCCGTCGTTGGGCTATTACCAGGCGCTGTTCGAGCGATGCACGAAGATGATGCTGGCGCTGCAGCGGCTGCCAGTGCCGGTGATCGCCAGGGTGCAGGGCATTGCCACCGCGGCCGGTTGCCAACTGGTGGCGATGTGCGACCTGGCGGTGGCATCGACCGACGCACGCTTTGCCGTCAGCGGCGTCAACCTGGGGCTGTTCTGCTCGACGCCCAGCGTGGCGCTGTCGCGCAACCTGGGCCGCAAGGCGGCGTTCGAGATGCTGGTGACGGGCGAATTCATCAGCGCCGCCGAAGCCCTGGCCAAGGGCCTGGTCAACCGGGTGGCCGCGCCGGAGGCGCTGGATGCCGAAGTCGAGCGGCTGATCGCCAGCATCGTCGCCAAGCCGCGCGTGGCCGTGGCGATGGGCAAGCAGCTGTTCTACCGGCAGTTGGAGAAGGGCATCGCGGCGGCCTACGACGACGCCGGCAATACGATGGCCTGCAACATGATGGACGATTCGGCGCTCGAAGGTGTGCAGGCGTTCATTGAGAAGAGGGTGGCGAAGTGGTAGACGTTCCACCCGGGATTCTCGCAACGCGGGCATTGAGCCCGCGCTGCTCGCCGGCCGCGGCGCTGGTCGATCCCCGAAACCGGGGTTGCTGAACCGGGTTTCTCGCAACGCGGGCATTGAGCCCGCGCCGCTCGCCGGCCGCTGCGCTGGTCGATCCCCGTGAACGGGGTTGCTGAACCGGGTTTCTCGCAACGCGGGCATTGAGCCCGCGCCGCTCGCCGCCAGCGACGCTGGTCGATCCCCGTAGACGGGGCCCCTCGCCCCTCGCTCTGCTGGCTACATCCCCGCGTAATTCGGTCCGCCGCCGCCTTCGGGGGTGACCCACACGATGTTCTGGGTCGGGTCCTTGATGTCGCAGGTCTTGCAGTGCACGCAGTTTTGCGCGTTGATCTGCAGGCGGTCGGTGTCGTCTGCGTTCTTGACGAACTCATAAACACCGGCCGGGCAATAGCGACTTTCCGGTCCGGCGAACTTCGCCAGGTTCAGGTTCACCGGCACCGAGGCATCCTTCAATGTCAGGTGCGCCGGCTGCTGTTCTTCGTGGTTGGTGTTGCTGACGAACACGCTGCTCAGGCGATCGAAGCTGAGCTTGCCGTCCGGCTTGGGGTAGTTGATCTGCGGGCAATCCGCCGCCGGCTTGAGGTACACATGGTCGGGCCGGGTGCGGTGCAGTGTCCAGGGTGGCGCCTTGAAGCCGAGCTTGGGCAACAGCCACTGTTCGATGCCGTTCATCAGCGTGGCCACCAGGAAGCCCTTCTTGAACCACTGCTTGAAGTTGCGCGCCTTGTCCAGCTCCTCGAACAGCCAGCTGTTGCGGAACGCTTCCGGGTACGCCGTCAACTCGTCGTGCTGGCGGCCTTGGGTCACGGCGTCAAAGGCGGCATCGGCGGCCAGCATGCCGGTCTTGATGGCGGCATGGATGCCCTTGATGCGGCTGGCGTTGAGATAGCCCGCTTCGCAGCCGATCAACGCGCCGCCCGGGAACACCGTCTTGGGCAGGCTCAGGATGCCACCGGCCGTGATCGCCCGCGCGCCGTAGCCGACCCGCTTGCCCCCTTCGAGAACCTTGCGTATCTCCGGGTGTGTTTTCCAGCGCTGGAACTCCTCGAACGGGCTGAGCCAGGGGTTGCTGTAGTCCAGCCCGACGACAAAACCCAGCGCCACCTGGTGGTTGTCCAGGTGGTACAGAAATGAGCCCCCGAAGGTCGACGTGTCAAGCGGCCAGCCGGCGGTGTGCACCACACGGCCGGGCTGGTGCCGGGCCGGATCGACCTCCCACAATTCCTTCAGGCCGAGCCCATAGCTTTGCGGGTCGCATCCGTCATCGAGCTTGAAGCGGCTGATCAGCTGTTTGCCCAGGTGGCCGCGCGAACCTTCGGCAAAGATCGTGTACTTGGCGTGCAACTCCATGCCGAGCTGAAAGCCGCCGTGCGGCTCGCCGTCCTTGCCCACACCCTGGTTGCCGGTGGCCACGCCCTTGACCGAACCATCGGGGTTGTACAGCAGCTCGGCGGCCGGGAATCCGGGGAATATCTCCACCCCCAGGCCTTCGGCCTGCGTGCCCAGCCAGCGCACCAGGTTGCCCAGGCTGACGATGTAATTGCCATGGTTCTTGAAGCAGTCGGGCATGAAAAACTGCGGCGTGCTTTGCGATCCGGATTCGCTGAGGAACATGAACTGATCCGAGCTCACCTGCTGGTTGAGCGGGGCGCCCAGTTCCTTCCAGTTCGGGAACAACTCGTTCAAGCCGCGCGGGTCCATGACGGCGCCGCTCAGGATATGAGCCCCCGGTTCAGACCCTTTTTCCAGCACCACCACAGACACGTCCTTGCCCTGCTGCGCCGACAGCTGCTTGATGCGGATGGCCAGGGCCATCCCGGCCGGGCCCGCGCCGACCACCAGCACGTCGTACTCCATCGTTTCGCGCGGGCCGTATTTTTCGAGGATGGCTTCGGGGCTCATGGGCATTCCTGTGCGTGGGGACGCGGAATTGTATCGAGCTGCCTGCAAAAAAGTACGATCGTTCTATTTCCCGATGACAAGGTCAACGCATGCCGAACGGCACCTGGGCGAACAGCTGGGCGTGGGCGCGCGGCGCCGCGCGGCCATATTGCGGTGGGGGCGACACCGCACCACCCAGCTCGGCGGCGGCATGCCAGACCCAACGCGGGTTCCACAGCATCGCCCGGCCCAGCGCCACCAGGTCGGCTTGGCCGCTGGCCACGATGTCCTCGGCCTGCCGCGGCTCGGTGATCAGGCCCACGGCCATCGTGGGCAGGGCGGTGGCCGCACGAATCGCCTGCGCAAAATGCACTTGGTAACCCGCGCCCAACGCGATTTTCTGGTCGGGTGAAATTCCGCCGGAAGACACGTCGATCCAGTCGCAGCCGCGCGCCTGCAGCGCGGCGGCCAACTTGAGCGTCTGCGGCAGCGTCCAGCTTTCGCGCTCGGTGTGTTCCAGCCAGTCGCTGGCCGAAACGCGCACGCCCATGGGCTTGTCGGCGGGCCATGCTGTGCGCACCGCGTCGAACACCGCCAGCGGCAGACGCATGCGGTTTTCCAGCGACCCGCCGTAGCCATCGGTGCGGCGGTTTGACACCGGCGACAAGAACTCGTGCAGCAAATAGCCGTGCGCACAATGCAACTCCAGCGCCTGCAGGCCCAGCCGATCGGCCCGCGTTGCCGCCGCGGCAAATTGCGCGATCACGGCCTCGATATCGGCTTGTGTCATCGCCCGCGGCGCCGGCTCCTCCGCGCGGTGCGGCACGGCAGAGGGCGCCATCGGCACCCAGCCGCCTTGCTCGGGCGAGATCAGCAAGCCAGCATGCCACGGCGCCGCGCTGGAGGCCTTGCGCCCCGCATGCGCCAGCTGAATGCCGATCGGCGCGTTCGCGTGCGGCCGAATCGCGTCGAGCACGCGCTTCAGGGCCGCTTCGTTGGCATCGTTCCACAAGCCCAGGCAGCCCGGCGTGATCCGGCCTTGCTCGCTCACCGCCGTGGCCTCGATCAGCACCAGCCCGGCCGCGCTCTGGGTCAGCGCGCCAAGGTGAATCAGGTGCCAGTCGGTCGCGCTGCCGCGATCGGCCGAGTACTGGCACATCGGCGAGACGATCACCCGGTTGGCCAGGCCGAGCCGGCGCAGATGAAAGGGCTGGAACAGCGCAGCGGTCATGGGGGCGGCAACTTTCTGTTGTGGTGGAAGGAATGGGACGAGGCGCGCGCATCAATGCAGGCGCGGCTCGGGTGTCGTGCTATCTTGCCGCATGGCCGAACAAGGGCGCGCTCCGGGGTCTTGGGAGCGCTCGCCGCGGTCGTCGACCCAACAACATGAGGAGCGGATGGCATGAGCTACAACATCGACTTGTCGGGCCGGGTGGCCCTGGTCACCGGCGCCTCCAGCGGCCTGGGCGAGCAGTTCGCCAAGACCCTGGCCAAGGCCGGGGCTGCCGTGGTGCTGGCGGGCCGGCGCGTCGAGCGGCTCAAGACGCTGCACGCCGAGATCGAGGCCGGTGGCGGCGACGCGCATGTGGTGCGGCTCGACGTGACCGACCACGACAGCATCAAGTCCGCCGTGGCGCACGCCGAGACCGAGGTCGGCACCATCGACATCCTGGTCAACAACTCGGGCGTCAGCACCACGCAGAAGCTGGTCGACGTGAGCGAGGACGACTACGACTTCATCTTCGACACCAACACCAAAGGCGCCTTCTTTGTGGCGCAGGAAGTGGGCAAGCGCATGCTGGCGCGCTCCAAGGGCGCGGCGCCGGGCACGTTCACGGGTGGGCGCATCGTCAACATCGCGTCGATGGCGGGGCTGCGCGTGCTGTCGCAGATCGGCGTGTACTGCATGAGCAAGGCGGCGGTGGTCCACATGACCCGCGCGATGGCGCTCGAATGGGGCAAGTTCGGCATCAACGTGAACGCCTTGTGCCCGGGCTACATCGACACCGAGATCAACCACCAGCACTGGAAAACCGACGCCGGAAAGCGCTTGATCGACATGTTGCCGCGCAAGCGCATCGGCAAGCCGCAAGATCTGGATTCGGTGCTGATGATGTTGTGCGCCAACGAAAGCCATTTCATCAACGGCGCGGTGATCCAGGCCGACGATGGCTATGCGATCTGATCGATGAGCCTGCGGCCTCTTTCATTGCTGGAGGCGCGCGCGCTCGGCGTGCTGGTCGAAAAAGCCCACACCGTGCCCGACAGCTACCCGCTGTCGCTGAACGCGCTGACCATGGGCTGCAACCAGAAAACGGCGCGCGACCCGGTGTTGACCGCCACCGACTCCGAAGTGCAGGGGGCGCTGGATTCGTTGAAGGCGCTGAGCCTGGCCTTCGAATCCAGCGGTTCGCGGGTCAATCGCTATGAACACAACCTCGGCCGCGCGTTGGGCTTGCCTTCGCAGTCGGTGGCGCTGCTGGCGGTGCTGATGCTGCGCGGGCCGCAGACCTGCTCCGAGTTGCGCGCCAACTGCGACCGCTTGCACCGCTTCGCCGACCTGTCGTCGGTAGAGGCGTTCCTGGACGAGTTGGCCGCGCGCGGCGAACAAAAGGGCGGAGCGCTGGTCGTCAAGCTGCCGCGTGCGCCCGGGGCGCGCGAACCACGCTGGGCACAGCTGTTGTGCGGGCCGGTCGATATTTCCGCGCTGCCGGTTTCGGCGCAAAGCGAAGACTTCGTGGCCACGAGCGAGCTGGCGGCACTGAAGGCCAACCAGACGGCGATGCAATCCGAGCTGAGCGCGTTGCGCGCGATGGTGGAGCGCCTGTACGCCGAACTGGGCGTGCAGCGAAATTGAGGAGACAGGACGATGCGCTTTGAACTTCCCGACAAGAAGAAGCTGACGCTGGAGATGGTGATCCCGATCCGCTGGGGCGACATGGACGCGATGGGCCATGTCAACAACACGATCTACTTTCGCTACCTGGAGATCATCCGCATCGAGTGGCTGCACCGCGCCGGCGGCGCGCCCGACCCGATGGGCGAGGGCCCGGTGATCGTCAACGCCTTCTGCAACTTCATCAAGCAGCTCGAATACCCGGGCGACATCCTGGCCAGGCATTACGTGGCCGACCCGGGGCGAACCAGCTTCAACACCTTCATCACGCTGGAGCGCACCGACGCGCCCGGCCTCATCTGCGCCTCCGGCGGCGCGAAAACCGTGTGGGTGAACTTCCCGAAACAGAAGTCGGTGCCGCTGCCCGACTGGCTGCGCGCCCTGGTGGAGTGATCAGCCGGCCAGCAGCTTGTGAACCAGCCCGGTGGTGTTCCACGCATGGCATCTCAAGGAAATGTGGCTTTGCCACTTTCCTTGATCCCCTCGGGGGACGGCCGGCCCCGGCCGGCCTGGGGGCGCTCATGAACACTTACGTAGTACGCTGCGCGACTGCAACCCAATCGGAGAGGACGTATGAAGAAGGTGTTTCCCAGTGCGGAGGCGGCGCTCCACGGCATCGTGCGCGACGGACAACTGTTGGCGGTCGGCGGCTTCGGCCTGTGTGGCATCCCCGAGGCGCTGATCACCGCATTGCGCGACAGCGGCGTGAAAAACCTGACGGTGATTTCGAACAACGCCGGTGTCGACGGGTTCGGCCTGGGGCTGTTGCTGGAAACGCGCCAGATCAAACGCATGATCTCCAGCTACGTGGGCGAGAACAAGGAGTTCGAGCGCCAGTACCTGGCGGGGGAACTGGAGCTGGAGTTCACGCCCCAGGGCACGCTGGCTGAAAAGCTGCGCGCCGGCGGTGCGGGCATCCCGGCCTTCTTCACCCGCACCGGTGTGGGCACGCTGGTGGCCGAAGGCAAGGAGACGCGCGAGTTCGTCGGCCACGTGTACGTGATGGAGCGTTCGCTGGTGCCCGAGGTGGCGCTGGTGAAGGCGTGGAAGGCCGACCCCTCGGGCAACCTGATCTTCCGCCGCACCGCGCGCAACTTCAACCCGGCCGCGGCGATGGCCGGCAAGATCACGGTCGTCGAAGTCGAAGAGATCGTCGAGACCGGCACGTTCGACCCCGACGCGGTGCATTTGCCGGGCATCTACGTGCACCGCATCGTGCTCAACGCGCACCCCGAAAAGCGCATCGAAAAGCGGACCATCACCGAAAAGGCAGGAGTCTGACCATGGCCTGGACACACGATCAAATGGCCGCCCGCGCGGCCCAGGAACTGCAAGACGGCTTTTACGTGAACCTGGGCATCGGCCTGCCGACGCTGGTGGCCAACTTCGTGTCGCCCGCGATCGAGGTCTGGCTGCAGAGTGAGAACGGCATGCTGGGCATCGGCCCGTTCCCGACCGATGACCAGGTCGACGCCGACCTGATCAACGCCGGCAAGCAGACCGTGACCACGTTGCCGGGTTCGTCGATCTTCGGCTCGCACGACAGCTTCGCGATGATCCGCGGCGGCAAGATCAACCTGAGCATCCTCGGGGCGATGCAGGTCAGCGAAAAGGGCGATCTGGCCAACTGGATGATCCCCGGCAAGATGGTCAAGGGCATGGGCGGCGCGATGGACCTGGTGGCCGGCGTGGCGCGCGTGCTGGTGCTGATGGAGCATGTGGCGAAGAAGAAAGACGGCAGCATCGACCTGAAGATACTGCCCGCCTGCACCTTGCCGCTGACCGGCGTGGGCGTGGTCAACCGCATCATCACCGACCTGGCGGTGATGGACGTGACACCGCAGGGGCTCGCGGTGGTCGAAATGGCCCCCGGCGTGACACGCGAGGAACTGCAGGCCAAGACCGGCGTGCCGCTGCACTGAACCCGTGGGCTTTGGGGCGATCAGTAAGTGGCGCGGCCGCCCGAGATGTCGAACAACGCGCCGGTGCTGAAGGCGCAGTCTTCGGACGCCAGCCACGCGATCATCGCGGCCGCCTCGTCGACCTCAAGAAACCGGCCCATCGGAATCTTGCCCAGCATGAATTCGATGTGCTCGGGCTTCATCGAATCGAAGATCGCGGTCCTGGCCGCCGCCGGCGTCACCGCGTTCACCAGCACACCGGTCTTGGCAAGCTCCTTGCCCAGCGACTTGGTCAACGCGATCAGCCCGGCCTTGGACGCGCTGTAGTGCGACGCGTTCGGGTTGCCTTCCTTGCCGGCGATCGACGCGATGTTGACGATGCGCCCATAGCCCCGGGCCACCATGTGCGGCACGACCGCGCGGCAGGTCAGGAACGGGCCGACCAGGTTGACGTCGATCACGCGCCGCCACAGCAAAGGGTCCAACTCCCAGGTCGGCCCGTTGCCGCCGGTGATGCCGGCGTTGTTGACCAGGATGTCGATCGCGCCATGCGCGTCAATCGTCGCTTGCGTGGCGTGCCGGACCGAGCCTTCATCGGTGAGTTCGACCACCATGGTGCTCACGTGTCCCAGCGCCTGAAGCGCAGCGCCGGCCTGTGTCAGGCGCTCGGCGTCGATGTCCCACAGCGCCACGGCCGCGCCCGAGTTCAGCATGCGCCGCGCGGTGGCCAACCCGATGCCTTGGGCGCCGCCGGTGATCACCGCGACGCGATTCTTCAAATCCAGTTGGTTCATGGCGCTTGTTCTTTTCAAGTTCGGTGGCAGGCAACGGCGGGAATGCTCCCAGGCGCAATGCTAGCGCCGCGGCTTGAATCCTTGGGCTAGAGTTCCAGCCCTGCATTGCGCTGGAGGGGAGGCGGCATGTTCATTCGAAACTGCTGGTACGTGATCGCCTGGGATCACGAGATCGGCGCCGACGCGCTGTTCAGCCGCGTCGTGCTGGGCGAGCCGATCCTGGTCTACCGCACCTCGAACGGCGGCTTCACGGCGATGGAAGACCGCTGCTGCCACCGCCTGGCGCCGCTGTCGGCCGGGCGCAAGGAAGGCGACTGCGTGCGCTGCGGCTACCACGGCCTGAAGTTCGACGCGGCGGGTCTGTGCGTCGAGGTGCCGGGCTTGGAGCGGGTGCCGCCGCAGGCGCGCGTGAAGACCTACCCGCTGGCGGTGAAGAACAAGTGGGTGTTCGTGTGGATGGGCGCGCCCGAAAAAGCCGACACCGCGCTGCTGCCCGACAACTTTTCATGCGACCACCCCGACTGGCGCAACCAGCCGGGCTACCTGCACTACGCCACAAACTACCAGCTGATCTGCGACAACCTGCTGGACTTTTCGCATCTGAGCTATGTGCACGAAAAAACGCTGGGCGGCAGCCCGGCGATTGCACAGGCGCGGGCCGACATCGAGCCGATCGCGCGCGGCATTCGTGTGGCGCGGCGCGTGCACGACGTGCCGGCGCCGCCGTTCTACCAGCGCTTTCGCAGCTTCGACACAGCGATCGACCGCTGGTTCGTCTACGACTTCGTGTTGCCCGGCACCTTGCTGATGCACTCGGGCGGCAAGCCGGTGGCTGACGCCGAGGGCGACCTGCGCAACGCCGTTCAACTGCACAGCTGCCAGACGCTGACGCCCGAAACCGAGGCCAGCACGCACTACTTCTTCCAGCAATCGCACCGCGCCGGCGAAGGTGACGAGCGCATCGCGCAATCGATCTTCGACAGCCTGGTGGCGGCCTTCAACGAAGACCGCGACATGATCGGCGCCCAGGCCCGCAACCTGGCGCTGAGCCCCGGTGTGAAGATGCGGCCGCTGGCGATGGACGCGGCGCTGATTCAGTTTCGCCGGCTGATCGACAACACCTTGGCGGCCGAGCAAGCCGGCTGAGAGGCCCAACGGGCGGTTCGAAAGGGCGCCCGGAACCCAGGCCGCGGGCAGTCACATCAAGGCCGTGCTGCGGGTCACTTGACGCGGGCTGCCAGCGCGCGCGCCGCCTGGGTCACCAGCGCCGGCCCTTTGTAGATGAAGCCGGTGTAGAGCTGAACCAGGTCGGCGCCCGCAGCGATCTTGGCTTTGGCATCGGCAGCGCTCATCACACCGCCGACACCGATGATCGGGAAGCCCTGGCCCAGCGCGGCGCGCAGTTGCGCGATGACCCGGTTGCTGGCCTCGAACAGCGGTGCGCCCGACAGGCCGCCGGCTTCGTGGCCGTGCGGCAAATGTTTCACCGCATCGCGCGCCAGGGTGGTGTTGGTGGCAATCACGCCGTCGATGCCGTGTCGGATCAGCGTGGTGGCAATCACCTTGATCTGCGCCTCGTCCAGGTCGGGTGCGATCTTCACGAAGACCGGCACCGAGCGGCCGTGCCGTTGTGCCAGCGTGGCCTTGCTTTGCCGCACCGCGCCAAGCAAGGCGTCGAGCGCCGCGTCGGTCTGCAGCGTGCGCAGGTTCTGCGTGTTGGGGCTGGAGATGTTGACCGTCACGTAGTCGGCGTGCGGGTACACGCCGTCGAGGCAGGTGAGGTAGTCGTCCACTGCGCGTTCGATCGGCGTGGCGGCATTCTTTCCGATGTTCAGCCCGAGGATGCCGCCCTGGCTGCGAAAGCGCGCGCGCTTGACGTTGGCAATGAAGGCGCCGAGGCCGTCGTTGTTGAAGCCCAGCCGGTTGATCAGCGCACCGGCCTGCGTCAATCGGAACATGCGCGGCTTGGGGTTGCCGGGTTGCGCTTTTGGCGTGACCGTGCCGACTTCGATGAAGCCGAACCCAAACGCCGCCAGGCCGTCGATGCAGCGGCCGTTCTTGTCCAGCCCGGCGGCCAGGCCGATGCGGTTGGGCCAGCGCAGCCCCGCCACCACCACCGGATCGTCCACCCGCGCCTGCGCCACAGCGCAGATCAGCGGCGTGTGCTGGATGCGCGCGAGGGCGCCCAGGGTCAGATCGTGGGCATGCTCGGGGTCCAGGCCGAACAGGAAGGGGCGGGTCAGCGAATACGGGATCAAGGCCATCGGTGCGCGGTCTCGGATAATCGTGCGATTGTCTCAAACGAGTCTCCGTTGAAAGGACACAGGCGCATGACCCAGGACGAGTTGAAGGCTGCGGTCGGGCGCGCCGCACTGGCCTTCGTGCTGCCGGGCAGCGTGGTCGGTGTCGGCACCGGCTCCACGGTGAACTGTTTCATCGACGCGCTGGCGTCGATGAAGGACCGGATTCAGGGCGCTGTGTCGAGCAGCGAAAGGAGCACCGAGCGGCTGCGCGCGCACGGCATCCAGGTGCTCGACAGCAACTCGATCGAGCGCATCCCCGTCTACATCGACGGCGCCGACGAAATCGACCACGCCGGCCACATGATCAAGGGTGGCGGCGCGGCGCTCACGCGCGAGAAGATCGTCGCCGACCTCGCCGGGCGTTTCATCTGCATTGCCGATGAATCCAAGCTCGTGGCCACGCTGGGCACATTCCCGCTGCCGGTGGAGGTGGTGCCGATGGCATCGGCCCAGATCAGCCGCAAGTTGAGGGCGCTGGGCGGCGTGCCGGCGCTGCGCCAGGGCGTGGTCACCGACAATGGTTGCCACATCATCGACGTTCGCGGCTTGTCCATCACCGACCCGCTGGCGATGGAACGGGAGATCAACCAATGGCCCGGCGTCGTCAGCGTGGGCATCTTCGCCCGCAACAAGGCCAGCGTGTGCCTGCTGGGCACCGCGCAAGGCGTGATGACGATGACTTTCTGACCGTGCCGCGGCGGAGTGCCGCTGAAAAGCGCGTAACCTCGCGGCTGTTGTTTGTCATTTCAGCATTTCACAGGAGCGACGGCCCATGGCCAAACCCAACTATTCGTTCGAGAAGCGCCAGCGCGAGCTGGCCAAGAAAAAGAAGAAGGAAGAAAAGCTGAAGGAAAAGGCAGGCCGCAAGGTTGAGCCGGGCCAGCCCGATGAGCCGGGGCAGGACGCCGCGCCCGCTCCGGACACCGAAGCCGGAGGCTCGCCCGCGCCTTGATCCGATGAAAGACAAGGGCGGGCCCACCCCACGCAAACGCAAGCCCCGCGCCGCCGCGGCGGCAACCGGCTCGACTCCGCCGGCTGCGGGCTACGCCCAGGCCGTGAACACAGGCGTTCAGGCCACCGTTCAAACGGTGCAGGACATGCACCACGCAATTGCCGACAAGACTTTCGACGGCTTGCATCGCGTGCCGGGCCTGTCGGTACCCACCCGCATCGTGCAGGGAGTGCACGATGCGATCACCCAGGGTGTTTATGCGGCCGTGCGCCACGGCAGCGGCGCCGTGATGTCGGTGGCCGGCGTTGCCGAACGTCTGGCCACCGATGCTTCCCGGTCGCCGCAGGGCCGGGAGCGCGCGGTGCGCAGCGCATTGAACGGTGTCTTCGGCGATGCGCTGGCGGACGCTGGCAGCTCGCTGTCGATCAGCATGGGGTTTCATGCCCACCGCGCGCCGTTGCCGCTGTCGCACGACGCCTTGGCGGGCTTGCGGGCTCGGGTGTGCGTTTTCATCCACGGCCTGGCGTGCGACGAGCACAGCTGGTGGCGCGCGTCGCCGGCGTGGATCGACACACCGTGGGCGCAGGCATTGAAGCCCGGCGAAGCGATCCACTATGGCGCCTTGCTGGAGGCAGGCGCAGACATCAGTTCGATCTACTTGCGCTACAACACCGGCCTGGCGGTTGCCAAGAACGCGCGCCAGCTGGCCGAACAGCTGGAGCAACTGGTTCGGGCAGCGCCGGCGCATCTGCGTGAGCTGGTGCTGATCGGCCACAGCATGGGCGGCCTGGTGGCGCGCAGCGCTTGCGACGTGGCCGCAGTGCGGGGCCTTTCATGGCTGGGCCGGGTTCGGCTGCTGATCTGCCTGGGCACACCGCACCAGGGTGCCCTGCTCGAACAGCTGGGCCACCTGAGCTCGCTGGCCCTGGGCGTCGCCAAGACAACCCGGCCGCTCGCGCGCGTGGCAAACGCCCGCAGCCAGGGCATCAAGGATCTGCGTCATGGCTTGGGCAAGGCCAGCCGCGGGGTTGGCGCGCCGGCGGCGCCGCTGGCTCTGCGTTTCATCGCGGCGAGCCTGGGCGATGAGTCCGACAGCGCGATCGTGTCGATGCTGGGCAAGGCGTTCGGTGACGGGCTGGTCTTTCCGTCGAGCGCCACCGACGACGGGCTGGTCGGTGATGTGCAACGAGTCGAGCTGGCCGGGCTGGGGCACATGGCGTTGCTGAACCACCCGCGCGTGTACGCGCACCTTCGCGATTGGCTCGCCGAAACAGGCCCCGCCGGATCAGCGGCCGGCGCTTGAGCGCCGCGCTGCTCGCGAGACAAACCGCGCCGGGTCGATGGCGTCGAGCAGGCTGGCCTCCAGCGCCTGGGGTGCGCCGGTGATGGCCGACGCGAGTACCTGCGCCCCCAGCGCCGCCCATGTGATGCCGCGTGAACCCAGCGCCGTGAACACGAACAGGCCGGGAAGGCGCGGCACGAAGCGCGGCTGATCGAGGCGCCGGCCTGGCGCGCCGATGTCGGGCACGCCACCGATGATGGGCAGGCGGTCGCCGCTGACCATTCGCCACGCGGTCCGACCTTGCAGGTCTTCCGCGCGAACCGGGCTGTTTGGCACCCCGGTCAGGCGCGCCAGTTGAGACAGGTTGTGGGCGTGGTCGCCGTGGCGCACCGCCGCGTCGCCATCACCGGCCTGCGCGGTCGCGCCGAAAACGGCCCACGAACCCACCGCGGGCAGCAGGTATCCGGCGCCCGCGATCGGAATGCGCGGCAGCGCCGGCAGCGCAGCGGCGGGGCACATGCTGATCTGGCCCCGAACGTTTTCAACCGGCCAGGCCGGCTGCCTGAGCAGGCGCAGGGCGTCGAAGGCATTGGCCAGCACCAGTGTCTGGGCCAAGGCGATGACCCGGCCGTGGGTGTCTTGCAACTCCCACCCCATTTCGGATCGGCGCAAGCAGTCCACCGGTTCCCCGCCGCAACAGGTCGCCGCGTCGCCGGCCAGTGCGAGCAGGGCCCGTGCGAATGCACCCGGGTCGACCCATCCGCCGCCGGGGTAGAACCAGGCGGGATGCAACAACCGCATGCCGGCCAGTGTGCTGGCGTGCTCGGCACTGAGCGCTTGAACATAGTCGTGCGGCAAGCCCGATCGCCGCAGCTGCTGCTGCATCGAAACGGCATCCGCCCGCGCGGGCTCCAGCCGCAGCATGCCTTGCACGCTGCCTGCCACACCTTGCTCGGCGATCACCCGGCGCACGATCTGTTGCGCCTGCAGCGCGGCCGCGCGATTGAATCGCGCGTGGGCCCCGTCTTGCGGATTGACGATGCCGTGGAACAAACCGCCGGGGTTGCCCGAGGCCTCTTGCGCCGGCACGGCGTGGCGATCGATCAGCGTCGACGTCCAACCCTGCTGCGCCAGCGCCCAGGCTGCGGCGCAGCCGGCCAGGCCCGCGCCGACGATCACGGCGTGCTGGTTCGCATCGCTTGCGCGCGTGGGTGCGCGCCTTGCGCTGACCACGCTGCGAGGCTGGAACGCAGGCGCAAAACAGGCCAGCGTGATGTCGCGCTTGCCGCCCGTGCCCGCCGAAGTTTGCACGTCGAAACCCGCAGCCTGCAGGCCAGCCCGGACCGACTGGGCGGCCGTCCACGTGGCGGCGGTGGCACCGGGTGCGGCCAGCCGCGCCATGGCCTTGAACAGCCGCGGCTGCCACATCGCGGGGTTGCGGTCCGGGGCAAAGCCGTCCAGGAAGAACGCATCCACAGACGCCACCAGCTCGGGCAACCAGGAGGCCACGTCGCCCAGCGCCAGCAGCAGTTGCACCTGCCCGTTGTCGAAGCCGAGCCGGTGCAGGTTCGGCGTCAGCGGCGGCCAGGCGTCGACCAGCGCGTCGGCGAGTTCACGCAGCGCCGAATCTTGATGAACCCGTTGCAGGTCGGCACGGGTGAACGGGTGGCGCTCGATCGAAATGAAATGCAACTGGCGGCAACGATGCGGGTCGTGGCGCCACGCGTCCCAGGTGGCGAGGAAATTGTTGCCCAGCCCGAAGCCGGTCTCCAGCACCACAAAACGGTCCTGGCCCTGCCAGCGCGCGGGCAAGTGGTTGCCGCCCAGAAACACGTGCCGGGCCTGCGCGATCGCGCCGGCCTGCGGGTGGTAGAGGTCGCCGTATTCAGGCGAGAACGGCAGGCCGTCCGGGTTCAGCGCCCACCGCGCCGGCACGATGGCCGCGGTCTTCATTCGCCGGCTTGACCCGCCCGCGCTGACAGCCAGGCCAGCAGGCGCGCTCTCGCATCGGTGAGGTGGCGGTAGGCCAGCACATTGGCGCTCATGCTGGCCAATGCGTCGTGAAGCTGCCGCGCGTGCGCGCTTTCGGTGATGGCCTGCGTCAGCGCTTGCACGTCCACATGAATGGTGAAGATGGCTTGGCGCTGCAGAGGCAGCGGGATGAAGGTCTGCCGCTCGGTCCGGAAGAAGGCGCCCGCCGCCAGCGCGTCGGCACTGTCTTGTGTCGGCCAGTCCGATGGCGCGCACCGGGCGGGGTGGGTGTCGAGTTGCGGCTGGCGCGTGATCGTCCAGACAAAACGCTCCCAGCGCTCGTCGCCGGTGACCAGCCGCGCCAGGTGCTCGCCAGCGCTGAGAAGGAGCTGGTTGTCGGCAACCGGCGCATGGACCTCGGCAAAGTGCCGGCCGACCTTTGCCTCGGGCGCCCAATGCGAGGGCAGGCACACCGCCATCCAGGGAATCTGCGCGCTGGCGCCGTCGATCAGCGCAAAGTCCTCGGCGATTGCCAGGCTCAGCAGTGCGGCCAGGCGCCATTCCACGGGCAGGGCGTCGAGGCAGGCGCCGATCGGCCCCGGGCCATCACCTTCGGGTTGACCGCCTCGGAGCGACCAGCCCAGATGGTGGGCGTCGAAGCGATCCGCACCGTCCCACGAGAACGCCTCGGGGTGTTCGGTTGCCGCCTGCGCCGCCAGGGCCCGCAACGCCGGCGCCGCATCGAAGCCAGGCGCTGCCACCAGGGCCTGGCCGGCATGGCGGGACAGGACCGCCAGCTTGGGCCCGAGCGCCGCGCTGTCGATTCGATTCGGCGAGAGTTGAGCGGCGCCGGGGGCGAGCCGGCGCAAGCCGGGCTGCATGCGGAACGGGGCCTTGACGGCGGCAAAGTCAAACGGCATGCCACGACCTCATCAAAGCCGGCGCTTCACCACGAGCCAGGAGCATGGCAGTGCCCCTGGTTGCACTGAAATGGCGAAGCCGTCAAACGCGCTTGCGGTACTCGTGTGTGCGGGTGTCGATCTCGACGCGGTCGCCGGTTTGAACGAACAGCGGCACCGAAATTTCCAGGCCGGTGGCGAGCTTGGCGTTCTTCAGCACCTTGCCCGACGTGTCGCCCTTGACGGCCGGTTCGGTCTCGACGATTGCGCGCACCAGGCTGGTGGGCAGTTCGACCGAGATCGCCTTGCCGTCATAGAAGACCACTTCCACCGGCATCGCGTCTTCGAGGTACTGGATCGCGTCGCCCATGTTCTCGGACTCGACCTCGAACTGGTTGTACTCGGCGTCCATGAAGGCATACATCGGGTCGGCGAAGTAGGAGTAGGTGCACTCCTTCTTGTCGAGCATCACCTGGTCGAGCTTGTCGTCGGCCTTGTAGACGACTTCGGTGCCGGAGTTGGAGAGCAGGCTCTTCAGCTTCATGCGCACGGTGGCCGAATTGCGACCGCCGCGGCTG
>JANORB010000071.1:0-6424 GCA_031415135.1 Methylibium sp. | reverse complement strand
ACCCGGCACGTATTTCTGCACCTCCTTGATCATCGCCAACACCGAGGCCTCGATCTCCGCGGCCTTCGGCGTGCCTTCGGTCAGGCAGTGCACCGTGTCGCGCATCACCAGCGGCGGGTCGGCCGGGTTGATGACGATGATTGCCTTGCCCGCCTTTGCGCCGCCGATTTGCGCCACCGCGGCGGCGGTGGTGCGGGTGAACTCGTCGATGTTCCTGCGTGTTCCCGGCCCGGCCGAGCGCGACGACACGGTGGCCACGATCTCGGCGTAGGCGACCGCCTGCACACGCGACACGGCATGGACCATCGGGATCGTCGCCTGGCCGCCGCAAGTGACCATGTTGACGTTCATCGCGCGCTGGCCCAGATGCCCGGCCAGGTTGACCGGCGGGACGCAGTACGGGCCGATGGCCGCCGGCGTCAGGTCGATCATCATCACGCCCAGCGCGTTGAGCTTGCGCGAATTCTCGGCGTGCACGTTGGCGCTGGTGGCGTCGAACGCGATCTGCACGCCGTCGGCTTTGACGTGCGGCAGCAGGCCGTCCACGCCATCGGCGGTCGTCTTCAGGCCCATCTCGCGCGCTTTTTTCAGCCCGTCGGATTCGGGGTCTATGCCCACCATCCAGACCGGCTCCAGCAGCGCGCTGCGGCGCAGCTTCACCAGCAAGTCGGTGCCGATGTTGCCCGGGCCGATCAGCGCACACTTGATTTTTTTCATCTTGTGACTCCAACAAACTGAGGTTCAGACAAAACGCACCGAGCAGCCGCCGATGCCGCCGATCGTCACTCGCAGGCTGTCGCCGGCCTTGACCGGCACCATGATGGCGAGCGACCCGGACAGAATCACTTCACCCGCTTCGAGCGCGATGTCGAGTTGGCCCAGCGTATTGGCCAGCCAGGCCACCGCGTTGGCCGGCGCGCCGAGCGCGGCAGCTCCCGAGCCGGTGGCGACGATCTCGCCGTTTTTCTCCAGCACCATGCCGCAGGTGGCCAGGTCCACCGTGCGCGGGTCGACCAGGCGGTCGCCCAGCACGATGGCTCCGCACGAGGCGTTGTCGGCCACGGTGTCTTGAATCTTGATCTTCCAGTCCTTGATGCGCGAGTCGACGATCTCGAAGCAGGCCATCACACCGTCGGTGGCGGCCAGCACGTCGGCGCCGGTCACGCCGGGGCCTTTCAGCGTCTTCTTCAGCACGAACGCGATCTCGCCTTCGGCCTTGGGCTGGATCAGCGTTTCGGCCGGAATGGCCTCGCCTTCGTTGTAGACCATGGCATCCAGCAGGTAGCCGAAGTCGGGCTGGTACACGCCCAGCATGTTCATCACCGCCTTGCTGGTGACGCCGATCTTCTTGCCGATCACGCGCTCGCCGGCGCTGAGGCGCCGCGCCAGCATGCGCTGCTGGATGCGGTAGGCGTCGGCAATGGCTATCTCCGGGTAGCGGCTGGTCAGCGGCTCCACGACGCGGCGGTTTTTCATCGCGTCGTAAAGCTCGTCGCCGAGTTGTTCGATCAGGTCTTGGTTCATCGCAGGGCCTGCAAGGGGTGGGGTTCGTCGGGGCCGGCCTCGCCAAGAAAATCGCCGACCAGGCGCGCAAAACGGGCCGCATGTTCGATCTGCGTCCAGTGCCCGCAATTCGGATAGACATGCAGTTGCGCGCGCGCGATCCAGCCCGCCAGCGTCAACGAGTTCTGCAACGGGATCACCTGGTCTTCGCGGCCGTGGATCACCAGCGTCTCGTGGGCGATGCGGCGAATGTCCTGTTCGCGGCTCGCCATCGCATCGACCCAGCGCTGGCGCGGCGCAGGGAACATCGCGGCATACGACTCCTGGAAACCGGGGCGGATGCTTGCTTCGTAACGCAGCTTCGCGAGTTCGTCGGTGACCAGGCGCCGGTCGTGCGCGAAGATGTCGAGCAGGCCGCGCATCGAGGCCAGCGACGGCGTGTAGCCCCACACCGCATCCAACCCCGGCGTGATAGTGAACTGCACGCCCACGCTGCCCATCAGCACCAGCCGGCGCACACGCTCGGGGTGGCGGATGGCCAGCGCCAGCGCGAGCGCACCGCCGAACGAGTTGCCCACCAGATCGGTGCGCGATACGTCCAGCGCGTCGAGCACGCCAATGGCCTGCGCGACCCAGTGGTCCATGTCGTAGCGCTGCTCGGGCGGCCGCTCGGTGAAGCCGAAGCCCACCATGTCGGGCGCGATCACGCGCGACTGTTTGGCCAGCTCGGGCATCACCAGCCGCCAGTTGGCCCAGGCACTCACGCCCGGCCCGGAGCCATGGATCAGCGTCACCGGCGGGCCGCTGCCGAGCTCGTGCACGTTGGTGCGAATGCCGCCGGCCAGCAGCGACTTCGCGATTTCAGGGTTGCTCATGAAGCCTCACAACTTGATGCAGACGTTTTTCAGCTCGGTGTAGAACTCCAGCGAGTGCACGCCGCCCTCGCGGCCAATGCCCGACTGCTTGGCGCCGCCGAACGGCGTGCGCAAGTCGCGCAGGAACCAGCTGTTGACCCAGGCCAGGCCCACATTCATGCGCTGCGCCGCGCGGTGCGCGCGCGACACGTCGCGGGTCCAGATCGAGCAGGCCAGGCCGTACTCGTTGTCGTTCGCTTGGGCGAGCACTTCTTCCTCGCTGTCGAACGGCGCGATGTGGCAGCACGGGCCGAAGATTTCTTCCTTGACCACGCGCGCGCTTTCAGGCAGGCCGGTCCAGATCGTCGGCTGAACCCAGGCGCCTGCGGCCAACTCATTCGGCATCGCGGGCACACCGCCGCCGGTGACGACGGTCGCGCCTTCGGCCACCGCCTGTTGGTAGTACGACAGCACCTTGGCCTGGTGCTCGGCGCTGATCAACGGGCCCATGCCGGTGGCCGCATCGTCGGGTCGGCCGAGCTTCAGCGCTTCAGCGCCCTTTTTCAGCGCGGCGACGAATTTGTCGAAGATGCTCCGCTCCACATACACCCGCTCGGTGCCCAGGCACACCTGGCCGCAGTTGGCGAACACCGAGCGCATCGTGCCTTCGATCGCGGCGTCGAAATCACAATCGGCGAACACGATTGCCGCGTTCTTGCCGCCCATCTCCAGGCTCACCGGGCGCGCACCCTTGGCAGCGGCTTTCATGATCACTTCGCCGGTGCGGGTTTCGCCGGTGAAGGTGATCGCGTCCACTTGGCGGTGCGTGGTGATCAACTCGCCGGCCGAGTCGGGCCCGAAGCCGTGCACCACGTTGTAGACGCCTTTGGGAATGCCGGCCTCGTTCATCACCGCGCCCAGCAGCGCCGCGGTTTGCGGCGTTTCTTCCGAGGGCTTGACGACCACGGTGTTGCCGCAGGCCAGCGCCGGGCCGACCTTCCACGTCATCAGCAGCAGCGGCAGGTTCCACGGGCAGATCACACCGACCACACCCACCGGCGAGCGGTAGCCGTAGTTGATGGCGCCGCGGCCGTCGGGCGTGGCCATCTCGAAGAACTCGGTCGGCGCGTTCTTCACCACGTCGGCGAAGATCTTGAAGTTGGCCGCGCCGCGCGGGATGTCGATGTGGCGCGCCAGGCTCATCGGCTTGCCGGTGTCGGCGCATTCGGCGGCCAAAAATTCATCGAAGCGGCGGATGATGCCGTCGGCCACGGCGTACAGCCGCTCGACGCGCTCGGCCAGCGTCATGCGCGCCCATGGGCCGCCGAGCGCGGCGCGCGCCGCGGCCACGGCGGCGTCGACCTCGGCGCGGCCGGCTTCGTGCACTTGCGCGATCACGCGGCCGTCGAGCGGTGAACGCTTGTCGAACGCCTTGCTGGTCGCGGTGTATTCGCCGTTGATGAAGTTGAGAATCTGTTTCATGAGGTTTTCTGGTTCGTCATCCATGCGGGCCCAGCGCTGCCAGGCCCGCACCGGCGATGCGTTCGTCTTGCTCCTCGTTGCCGAGGTCTCGGCCGCTCAGGTGTAGACCGTGGTGAACGACTCGGGCAGCACACCGGTGTGATAGAAGATGCTGCGGGCGATTTCTTCTTCGGTCCAGGTGGTCACCGGGCGGTCGCGCTGGGCCTGGTAGCCCAGGCCGGCGAAGGTTTCGTTGCGGTTGCCGGAAGGGTCGAAGAAGTAGATCGTCTCGCCGCGCGTGATGCCGTGGCGCGTGGGCGCCACGTCGATGCGCACCTTGTTCTTGGCCATCACGTCGCCGGCTTTCAGGATGTCGTGCCACGAGTCGAGGAAGAAGCTCATGTGGTGCAGGCCGGCGGTGGGCGCGCCGACAAAAGCGATGTCGTGCGGCTTGCTGGAGCACGACAGGAACGACGCCAGCTGGAACGCGCCGCCCGGGCCGACGGTGATTTGTTCGGTCTGGAAAAAGTCGAGCACCTCGATGAAGAACTTCGTGTTCTCGGCCACCTTGTTGAGCGCCTGGCCGGGATCGAACGGGCACATCAGCAGCACATGGTCGAGCCAGTGCGAGCCGGCGCCTTTGATGTCGTCCGGCCACGGGTCGGGGTTGATGGAGCCGACATCGGTGCCCACGTTTTCCTTCATCGCGTACAGGCGCATCTCATGCCCGCTGGGCAGGTTGAATTGCAACATGCGGCCGGTCGACGGCATCGTGCCCTCGGGCAGCATGCTGGTCTTGATGCCGTAGGCCTGGATGCGCTCTTTCAGCGAGTCCAGGTCGGCGTCGGCCCGCACTTTGTAGGCCACGTGGCCCATGCCAGCCTGGTCAGACGGCATCAACACGACCGAGTATTTGTCCCACTCGTCCCAGCATTTCAGGTAGACGTTGCCGGCTTTGTCTTTCATGGTCGTCTTCATGCCCAGCACGTTTTCGTAATGCTTCACGGCGGCCGCCATGTCCATCACTTTTAGGGTCGTATGCCCAATTCGCATCACTGTCATCACAGGTCTCCTGTTGGTTCACCAGACACATGGTTCGCCGCTGTGGCGAACCCCTTCGAAAACGGTTTCTTCAGCTTGCCCGCCACTTCGAGCCGCACCGCGCAGGTGGGCGCCACGCGGCAGGCCAGCGTGTAGCCGCACGCCTGTTCGTCGGCGCTCACATGGGCGCGGCTCACCGGCCCGAGCAGGGTCACGCTGCCCTCGACGATGCGCACTTTGCACACGCCGCAGCCGCCGCTGACGCAACCCACCGGAATGCCTTTGCGGCCCAGCCGCAACATGCCGGCGAGCAGGCTCTCGCTGGTCGCGCAGGCATAGCTCTCGCCGGTCTGCGCGATCTGCACGCTCACCTTGGGGCGGCTGTCGTAGAACATCGTGCCGGCCTCAGACGCGCTTGAACAGCGGGCTGCGCTGCGTGTTGGTGTCGGCCGCCGACAGGAACTTTTCGGTGTAGATGTCGCGCTCGAACAGGCGCGCTTGCATCAAGGTGGCGATGCAGGCTTCGATCATCACCGGCGGGCCGCACAAATAAGCTTTGCGGCCGGCGAAGTTGGCGTTGAAATGCGCTTTGGCCGCGTCGTGCACGAAGCCTCGCACGCCAAGCCAGCCGGTGGATGAGGCATCGTCCGACAGTGCCGGCACATAGGTGAAGTTCGGGTGCTGGGTGGCCAGCGCGCGGAACTCGGCGTCGTAGTACAGCTCGTCGAGCGAGCGCTGGCCGTAGACCAGCGTGATCGGCAGCGCGCAGCCGCCAGCCAGCAAATCCAGAATCATCGAACGCGGGCTCGACAGCCCCGAGCCACCGGCCATGAACAGCATCGGCAGCGCCGCCGACTTGCGCACGAAGAAGCGGCCATACGGCCCCGAGATGCGCAGCGTGTCGCCCGCCTTCAGCGCCTGGTGCAGCCAGGTGGTGCCGGCGCCGCCGGCCACATGGCGCACATTCAACTCGATCTCGCCGCTGGCCTGCACCTGCGCCGGCGAATTGGCGATCGAGAACACCCGGCCGCCCTCGACGCCAGGGATCACCAACTGCACATACTGGCCGGCCTGGAAGTGGATCGGCTGGGCCAGTTTCAGGAAGATGGCCTTGATCGTCGGCGTCAGGTTCACGATGCGCGCCACGGTGGTGTCGAAGTCGCGCACCGGGATGATTTCGGCATCGGGCTCTTCGTCGATGTCGGCCTCGATCGTCGCGTCGCTTTGCAGCGTGGCGCAGCAGGCCAGTGTCTTGCCGCCTTCGCGCTCGAAGTCCATCAGCGCGAACGGGTTGGGGTGCCCATGGTCGACCTCGCCCTCGCAAACCTCCACCTTGCAGGTGCCGCACAAGCCATGGCCGCAGGCATGTGGGATGTAGATGCCCTGGCGCAGCGCGGCGTCGAGCAGCGACTGGCCGTCTTCGACCTCGATGGTCGCGCCCAGCGGCTCGATCGTGAGTTGGTAGCTCATGGCGAGTCCTGATTGGTGACATGGTTCAGCCACGGCTCTTCCCTCACCCCAGCCCTCTCCCGCAAGCGGGAGAGGGAGCAAATTCGGACTCCCTC
>JANORB010000070.1:0-8630 GCA_031415135.1 Methylibium sp. | reverse complement strand
TCTGCCGCGACCGTACTTGCTCCCTCGCCCCTTTGGGGAGAGGGTTGGGGTGAGGGGCTGCGCCGGGCACGATGGTGTTTTGCGAGCCCTCACCCCCACCCTCTCCCAGAGGGCGAGGGAGTCAATTCAAAAAACTCTCAGCCTCTTGTCGAGCCGCCTACGGTGCGCCATTGCATCAGCGCTTCCCTTCGGCGGCTCAGTCGGTCCGGCCAGCCGCGGCCGACACACGGTCCAGCAGCGCGCCGAGTTGCTCGCGGTTGAACGGCTTCGTCAGCACGTCGTCCATGCCGGCATCGCGGCAGCGCTGTTGATCCTCGAACATGGCGGCGGCGGTCAACGCGACGATCGGCCGCCGGCGCGCGCCGCGTTGCGACTCGGCCCGGCGGATTTGCCGGGTCGCGTCGAAGCCGTCGAGCCCGGGCATGTGGCAGTCCATCAGGATCAGGTCGTAGCGCCGTTCGGCTTCCATGCGCACCGCCTCCAGCCCATCGTTGGCCAGCGCCACCCGGTGGCCCATTTGCTCGAGCACCGCCTGACAGTAGATCTGGTTCACCGGGTTGTCTTCCACCAGCAGCACGGACAGCGCCGCCGCGTCGGCGGGGTTGGCCAACGTTTCGAGGCCGGTGTACACGCTGTCCGGCACAAGCGGGCGCCGAAGCTCTTCCGGCGCGGCCGGCAGTTCGATCGCAAAGCAGAACGTCGAGCCCGCCTCCGAGGTGCTCTGCAGCGCCAGAACGCCGCCCATGGCCGCAACGATCTGGCGCGCGATCGCCAGCCCCAACCCGCTGCCACCGTGTCTGCGCGAAGTCGAGGCATCGGCCTGCGAGAAGGGCTGGAACAGCTGCCCGACGACATGCGCCGGTATGCCGGGCCCGCTGTCCTGGACGCAAAAGCGGTGCCTGGACAAACCCGCCGTCGACTCCTGCTGAACCGACTCCGGCTGAACCGACAGCCGCACAGGGCCCGTGGCGCTGAACTTGATCGCGTTGCTCAGCAGGTTGTTCAGCACCTGCTGCAGCCGCATCGAGTCGCCGCTGACCCAGGTGGCGAGCTCGTGGTGAATGTCCAGCGACAGCGTCAGGCCTTTTTCGAGCGCGGCCGGCGCCATCAGGTCGCAGCTGGCCTGCAGCACCCGGCGCAGATCGATGGGGCGGAGTTCAAGGTCAATGGCGCCGGCCTCCACCTTGGACAGGTCGAGAATGTCATTCAGCAGCGCCATCAGCGACTGCCCCGACTGGCGGATCGACTTGACATACTTGCGCTGCGTGTCGTCAAGCCGGGTGTGGCCGAGCAGGTCCGCAAGCCCCAGCACGCCGTTCATGGGGGTGCGGATTTCGTGGCTCATGTTGGCCAGGAAAGCGCTCTTGGCCCGGGTCGATTCTTCGGCCGCCACCCTTGACAGCCTCAGTTCCGCCGTCGACGCAATGTCGCGCCGCCGCTGGCGAACCATCAACCAGCCGAAGATCAGGCCCATCGCCATGTTGAGAAGCGAGATGCCGGCCAGCAACAAACGCGCCTCTCCGTAGTCGCCCACGGCGCCCTGGTAGTCGGCCAGGTTGTCCAATTCCTCGCGCCGGATTTTTTCGTCAATGGCGTCGCGCCACGCCTGCGCGGCCGGCACAGCCCGGGTGAGATAAAGCGCGGTGGCTTCGGCATCCCTGCCGGCGCGAGCCAATTCGACCACCTCGTCGTTCAACCCGCGCGCGCGCTCGCCCGCCGCCTGGATCGCGCTTCGCCGGGCATGGCTCGCCGCGTCGGCCGGCAAGCCCTGAAGCAAGGCCCACGCAGCGTCGTAGCGCTGGCGCGCGCGTTCGATCTTGAGCGCCTCGGCGTCGATCTCGGCCTTGTCATGAAGCAACACCAGCTTCGGAACGACACGCGAGACCGTGTTGACACCCTCCGACATCTCGTGACTGAGCCTGATCTTGAGGTTGTTGTCCAGCACGATCCGGTTCAGGTTGCTCTGGACGCTTGCGATCTCGACGAGCGCCACACCGCCTGAAACAACCGAGGCAGCGACCATCAGGCCAAAGGAGATGCTCAACCTGCGAAGGCCGGTCATGTCGGCGATTTCCTTGGTGCTCATCAGGCAACCTCCGTGCTGCGCACTGCGGTATTCGCCTTGGGACCACGGACGTAGGCCCCTTCGTGGCCCATAACGGCCCGGCGGCTCATGCTGTGAGCCGCCCCCGCGAGATCAGTCGCGAGTCCTGCTTGACCGACGGTTGCTTCATTGCCGTTCGCGCAGGCATCGTACTCCCCGGAGCGGCTCCGCAATCATGTCCGCCCCGTGCAGACACAGTCCTTGCCGACAACCCTCAAAAGATCTGACCGAGCAACACCGTCACGCCGGCGAACGCCGTCCACTTCGGCGACGCGTCGTTCAGGCCGCGCGCCAGCCCGGCGTCGACCACCACGCGCTTGCTCACGCTGTAGCTGGCGGCGCCCAACAATTGCGCGGTCGACGCGGCGCCGCGCTGATGGGTGCCCGAGAGGTCGGCGACCAGGCTCCACGCGTCGCCCACCGGGTGCGCCAGCGCCGCCGCCCAGGCCGTCACGGTGCGGCCCTGCGCGGGTTCGGCCGCGCCCAGGCGCGATGCCCCGAGGTTGACATCGAGATGAAAGCCGCTGTCCAGATCGGCGCTGTAGATGCCCTTGAGGCCCTGGTCGGTCTTGCCGCTGCCCAGGCCGTCTTTGGCCGTCGGCAGCTTGACGCTGGCCTCGACGCCGAAGGCCTTGCTTTCGTCGCCATGCGGCAGCCGGTATTTCAGCGTGGCGACGGTGTCGCCCACGCCGCGCACGCTGCTGCCGCCGTCGGGCGCCAGGCGAACCTGCGCCTCGCCGCCGAGCAGCACGCCCCAGTTCTCGCTCAGGGCCAGCTTGAGCAGGTACGGCAGGCTGTCGCGCCGGTCGGTGTGCTTGCCGCCGAGCCGCTGCGCGCCGAGCTCGAGGTCGAGCCAGCCCGGGCGCGACATGTACGCGCCCCCGGCCACCGACGGCCGATACGGCGTCGCCGCGGGTTCATCGTCAGCGGCCCAGGCCGTCGGGCACGCCAGCAGGGAGGACGCGGCGAACACCGCGGCGAGCGCGTGGCAGACGCCGTATGGGTGGCAGGTTTTCATGCAGTTGGATTCGGTTCGTGAACGTCAGCTGGCAAACAAGCGGCGCGTGCCGGTTGTTGCTGCGCGTGGGGCCTCGGGTCTGAAGAAAACCGCCGGACTGGCTCAAAGTTTACTTGGCCTGTGCGGGGCGGTTGAGAGGGCCGGAGTTTTTGTGGTTCTCCCGCTCCCCAGGGCGGGTTCCCCGCACGCGCAGGGTGTCGATGGCGTGTCGCCGAACGCCGAACAAAGCTCACGCCGTGCTACCATTGTGCTTACTTTGACAGTGGGTGGATCATGGAAGTATCGATTCGCAAAATGGGCAACTCGCAGGGCGTGCTGATTCCCAAACCGATCCTGGCCCAGCTGCGGCTGGGGGGCACGGCCGACCTGCAAGTGCGTGACGGCGTGATCGAGATTCGCGCCATCCGGCGCAACCCGCGCGAAGGCTGGGCCCATGACGCCCGGCGTCTGGCCGCGGCTGAAGGCGATGCGCTGGTCTGGCCGGAGCTGGCCAACCAGGGCGACGACGAACTGGTTTGGTGATGAAGGCCGGCGAGATCTGGCTGGCCCAGCTCGACCCGACGCTGGGCAGCGAGATCAAGAAGACCCGTCCCTGCGTCGTGATCTCGCCCGACGACATGAACGCGCACTTGCGCACCGTGATCGTGGCGCCGATGACCACCGGCTCGCGACCCGCGCGCTTTCGAATCGCGCTCGGTTTTAAGGGCAAGCAGGGCTTAATCGTGCTGGACCAGATCCGAACACTCGATCGTGCGCGCCTGGTCAAGCGTTTGGGCGCTTTGCGCGCGCCAACGCTGGCCCTGACCTTGCAGACCTTGCAGAACATGTTCGCGCCGTGAGATGCGGGGACCCGCCGACCGCATCCGAACCGAACAGTATCGGCTCAGCTGGACTGGCTCAGAAACTCGTCCACGCATCATCGGTGCCGGTCTTGCGCGGAGCGGCGTTGGCGGCCTCGGCGGCGGTTGCGGTCAGCGTGGGTGCGCCGGCCTGGGCCTTCGCAGTCGCAGTCGCATTCGACCTGGCTCCGAACTTCGGCCGCGTCACATTCTTCGCCCGCTCCGGGCCGCGGCGCTCGTTGCCGGCGCAGGCCGGGGCGGGCGCGGCGGGCGCGTGGTACGCCACCTTGCCGTGCGCCAGCTTGAACACCGACACCGCCTGCACCAGTTGCTGCGCCTGGCCCCTCAGGCTCTCGGCCGCGGCGGCACTTTCTTCCACCAGCGCGGCGTTGCGCTGCGTCACCTGGTCCATCTGCGTGATGGCGCCGCCCACCTGCGCCACACCGGCGCTCTGCTCGCTGCTGGCCGCGCTGATCTCGCCCATGATGTCGGTCACGCGCCTGATCGAGCTCACCACTTCGCTCATCGTCGTGTCGGCCTGGTCGACCAGGGCCGTGCCCTGCGCGACGCGCTCGACGCTGGCGTTGATCAGGCTCTTGATTTCCTTGGCGGCGTCGGCACTGCGCCCGGCCAGGCTGCGCACTTCGGCGGCCACCACCGCAAAGCCGCGCCCCTGTTCGCCGGCGCGCGCCGCTTCGACCGCGGCGTTCAGCGCCAGGATGTTGGTCTGGAACGCGATGCCGTCGATCACGCTGGTGATGTCGGCAATCTTCCTGGAACTGTCGTTGATGCCCTTCATCGTGGTGACGACCTGGCCGACCACTTCACCGCCCTTGATGGCCACCGTGCTGTCGCCGAGTGCCAGCTGATTGGCCTGCCTGGCGTTGTCGGCGTTTTGCTTGACGGTGGCGCTCAGCTCGTCCATCGACGCGGCCGTCTCTTTCAGCGCGCTGGCCTGTTGTTCGGTGCGGTTGGACAAGTCCATGTTGCCCTGCGCGATTTGTGCGCTCGCCGTCGCCACGCCGTCGGCGTTGCCGCGCACGCCGCCGACGTTGCGGGTCAGGTTGTCCTTCATGTGGGCCAGCGCGCCCAGCAACTGGGCCGCCTCGTCCTTGCCCTCGGCCGTCAGGTCGACGGTGAGATCGCCCTCGGCCACGCTGGCGGCGGCGTTCGTGGCGCAATTGATCGGCACGGTGATCGAACGGGTGATCAGCCAGGCGGCGATTGATCTCAACACGACCGCCAGCGCGGTGATCGCTGCCAACAGGATCACGGCGCGCGCATCCGTGGCGTGCGCGGCGACATTGCTCGCTTCGGTGTTCTGGCGCTGCAGCTCGACATAGTCGTCGAGCACGGCTTGCCACGCCGCCACCTTGGGGGCGGCGACCTTGAGCAGCAGATCAACCGCCTCGGCGTCCTGGTTGGCGCGCGCGAGTTCGATGATGCGGTCGTTCACGCCGCGGGCGTCGGTGCGCGCGGCGTCGATCCTGGCGCGCAGCGCCTTGCCGCCTTCCGAGGCCGGCATCTTCGCCAGTTCGGCGCCGGCGCGGTCGTACTTGCCGCGCGCATCGACCAGTTTGCGCATTTCGACGTCCATCTGCGCCGGGTCGGCGAGCAGCACCATGGTTCGCAGGATGCGCGACACGATGTGCACCTGCTCCGACATGTCGTTCGCAAGGTTCAACTTGACGACGTTGTCGTGCACGATGTCTTCGATGTAGGCGTCTGCCGATTTCAAGCCGGCAAAGCCGATGCCGGCCACGAACACCATCAGTGACAGCGTCAACGCGAATGCAACGCCCTGCCGGGTGCCGATCTTGAAGTCTGCGAATTTTATCAGGGTCCCTTCTTTTTGGTTGATACCGAGGCGGCTTACTGAAGCGTTTGTTCGACCAGTCCCATTTCAGGACTGGTCATGAGTTTTTCGATGTCGACCAGGATCAGCATGCGCTTGTCAATCGCGCCAATGGCCAGCAGGTGTTCGCTCTGGATCGCCGAGTTGAACTCGGGCACCGGGCGCAGCTGCTCGCGCGTGAGCGTGATCACGTCACTCACCGCGTCGACCACCATGCGCATCACGCGGGCACCGATGTTGAGCACGATGACCACGGTGAAGCTGTCGTAGCTGGCCTGCTCGAGGTTGAACCTCAGGCGCATGTCGACGATCGGCACGATCACGCCGCGCAGGTTGACCACGCCCTTGATGAAGGGCGGGGCATTCGCGATGCGGGTCGGCTCTTCGTACGAGCGGATTTCCTGCACGCGCAGGATGTCGATGCCGTATTCCTCGGCGCCCAGCTTGAAGGCCAGGAATTCGCGCAGCGAGGTGGCGGCCACCGCCAGCGCGGCGGCGTTTGGCGCGGATGCGTTGCCCGGTGAAGCGGCGGTGTTCAAGCTCATGAGGTGTCCTTTTGTTGGGGAAGAATTTACGGCGCTGGCCGGGCCAGGGTTTGCGGGAACAGAGGGTGAAGTGGGGGCCTGTTCGGCGCTTAGCCCGCGGCCGCCCCGACCAGCCCCATCTCGTCGCTGGCCATCAGGCGCTCGATGTCCATCAGGATCAGCATGCGTTGCTCTGCACCGTTCTTGACGCTGCCGATGCCGGTGATGAAGCTGGCGTCTGCGGTCGAGGCCATGTCAGGCGCGGGCTTGATCGCATCCTTGGGCAGCTCCAGCACGTCGGACACCGAATCGACCACCGCGCCGACCACGCGGCCCTTGACGTTGAGCACGATCACCACCGTCAGGCTGCTGTACGCGGCGCTGTCGCAGCCGAGCCGGATGCGCAGGTCGACGATGGGCACGATCACCCCGCGCAGGTTGACCACACCCTTGATGAACGCGGGCGCGTTGGCAATCCGGGTCGGCTGCTCGTAGGAGCGGATTTCCTGCACTTTCAGGATGTCGATGCCGTACTCCTCGCCTCCGAGCCGGAAGGTCAGGAATTCACCGCCGGTTTGAGTCGCGCCGCGGGCGGCTTCGTGGCGCGCCACGACGGCGGCGTCGGTCATCATGTTCATGGTCGTACCTCGTGTCTTTGGGTTGGTTGAGCGATTCAAGCGGCCCTGGGGTCAGGCCAGTGCCATCGGCGTGAAACGCACACGGTTGATCGGCGAAAAGCCCCGGAGACTGACCCGAGGCTGTTTGGGTATCGGTAGTTTTCGGTCGAAAGTGAAGGTTTGTGAGTTCATTCTGAAACCCCTTCCTCCATTCAATCGCCACAACAAGCGGCGCAAGACCCGGCTGTTCCCGCGCGACGTTCTTGGCGCGCGGGGCGGCAGCACTTTCTTCGGCCAGCGCGGCGCTTTGCCGCGTGGCCTGGTCCGGCTGCGTCACCGCTTCGCCGACCCGGGGCCGCGCCGGCGCTTGGCTCGGTGGAGGCGGCCCCGATCTCGCCGATGATGTCGGCCGCGCGCTGCCGGCATTGGCGCGCTGTCGGCATGTCGGCATTGACGGATTTCCGCGCGTGTGTACGATGCACACAATGACCAGTGACGAGCTGATTCGCCTTATGAAGAAAGCTGGCTGGGTTTTGCGCGGCAGCAAGGGTTCGCACCACATCTTCATCCACCCGCAGAGGCCCGGCCATGTCAGCGTGCCGCATCCGAAGAAGGATCTGGGCGTCGGTTTGCTCGACAAACTGATGAAGCAGACCGGACTGAAGTGACCCGAGGAATGAAATCATGAACTACGTGATCGCGATTGAGCCGGGCGACAAGAAGCACGCCTTCGGTGTTGCGGTACCCGACTTGCCCGGCTGCTTCTCGGCCGGCGACACGCTGGACGAAGCCATCACCAACGCTCGGGAGGCGATCGAGCTCTGGCTCGAAACCGCGATCGACGATGGCCTGCCTGTGCCCGAGCCCAAGCCGCTGTCCAGGCATCAGGCAAACCCGGAATTCGCCGGATGGATCTGGGCCGTGATTTCGGTCGATCTGGCTTCGCTGTCAGACAAAGTCGAGCGCGTCAACATCACGCTTCCGGCGCGCGTGCTGCGCCGCATCGACCAGGCGGCACGGCAGGCCGGCGAGACACGTTCGGCCTATCTGGCCCGGCGAGCCCTGGCAGCGTGACCGCGCGCGTTGGCTGCCACCTTGCAGACCTTGCACACCATGTTTGCGCGCTGACACGGGCTTGCCTGTTTGCCACGCGCAAGCTGCGCGACTTTGAAGCCTGCGGCCTGTTGCGGTTCGATCCCTGGCGCTTCGGGGCCGCCCGCTGAAGCAAACAGCCCCGCCGAAGCGGGGCTTTGGTGAACAGGCAATGTGCCCTGGATCAGAAACTCGCCCACTCCCCATCGGTCCCGGTCTTGGCCGGCGCGGCCTCGGCCGCAGGTGCCGAGGCCTTGGCCTTGGCGCCAAAGGCCGGTCGCGTGACGTTCCTGGCGCGCTCCGGGCTGCGGCGCTCGGCGCTGGCGTGGCTCGGCGTGGGCGCCGCGGCTGCGGGCTGCGCGCTCTCGCGATGCGCCAGCTTGAACACCGCCACTGCCTGCACCAGCTGCTGCGCCTGCCCCTTCAGGCTCTTGGCCGCAGCAGCACTCTCTTCGCCCAGCGCGGCGTTTTGCTGCGTGGCCTGGTCCATTCGCGTGATCGCCTCGCCGACCTGCGCCACGCCGGCGCTTTGCTCAGTGCCGGACTGGCCTGCCGGGCCCCGGTGCCGGCGCAGGCAGGCC
>JANORB010000069.1:0-13903 GCA_031415135.1 Methylibium sp. | reverse complement strand
CCGTCGAACACGCTGGGTGCGGATCGGCGCAAGACCTTCGCCATTCCGATCGATGGTGTGTTCTACGAGGTCGGGCCTGACGTGATGCTGGCGGGCGACGCCTTCCGCGCCACGCAAATCCACAACCGCTACATCGATACGCCGGAGTACCTGGCCCTCGCGCGAGGCGCGCTGCGGATGATGAAGGTCGACACCATCGACCTGCTCGTGGTGGGCCTGCCGGTCGCGGTCTTCGCGGCCGACAAGGCGGTCCTTGAAAAGCTGATGACCGGTATCCACGATGTGGGCGGCGGCAAGAGCGTGTTCGTTCGCAAGGCATTGGCGATGGCGCAACCGCATGGGGCATTGATCGACTTCGCATCGCAGCACGACAGAGTGGTTGCCATGCAGAACGAACACAGCCTGGTGATCGATCCGGGTTCGCGCACCTTCGATTGGCTGGTCGCGAAGGGCATGAAGCTGTCGCACAAGCGAAGCCACTCAGTGGACCGTGGCGTGGCGGACATCCTCAACCTGATCGCCGACGACGTCAGCGTAGACATCGGCGCGCCTTACACGGACCTGGACAGCATCGACCAGGCGCTGCGCACAGCCAGGGGTCTGACGATCTACCAGAAGACCTACAACCTGGCGCGCATGAAGCCGATGGTGGACGGCATCGCCCGGCAAGCGGTGGCGGCCATGATGCGTCGCATCGGGGCGGCCTACAACGTGCAGAACGTGATCCTGGTCGGCGGCGGCGCCTTCCTGTTCAAGAAGGCGGTGAAGCAAGCCTTTGCGACACATCAGATCCTCGAAGTGAAGGAACCGATGTTCGCGAATGTGCGCGGGTATCAGATCGCCGGCACCAACTACGCGACCAGCACGCTGGCTGGCGCCGGTCGGGCGGATCGGGGCGCGCAGGCGGAAGGAGAGGGCGCATGACGCAAACCACCACAACCGACAGCACGCCTGTGCGTCTGCTGTTCGAGATGACCCGGGATGACAACCCGCGCCTCTATGACGATCTCATTCGCTTCAACAAGGGAACGAAGCGGGTGAACCGATTGCGCTTCCTCGCGCACGAGGGCTTGCTGGCGCAGAACTGGGTCCCGGCGCCGGCTGCTTCGCCCGGGCGGGTGTCCTTGCAGTTCAAAGCGGCGGCGGGTGCCGATCCGGCCGTGGCGCACCACACGAACCAGGCGTTCGACACGCCGGCCGGCGGCGAGGAGGATTGAATGCGATCGCAGGGATACGCGCCGCGGCGCGGTACTCGCTCGGTCAGCGCCTCGGACCTTGCGCAGATGGGTGTGTGCGAGCGACTGGTGGTGTATGAAGACCGCTACGGCCAACGGCGAACGGCTGAACAGCGGCGGGCGATCCGGCGCGGGGTGCGCGCCCATCAACGGTTCTATCGCGAGCGGTATCTTGACCCTACGAGCAGGGGTCGCTGCTTCGTCGCGACGTTGGTGTTCGGGCCGGCCGCACCTGAGACCATCGTGCTGCGACGGTTCAGAGACCGAGTCATGCGTCCGTGGTGGATTGGCCGCTGGCTGATCCGGAACTACTACGCGCGCGCGCCGGCTGTCTGCGATCGGCTGCGGAAGTGGCCCGCTGCGAAACGGCTGGTGTGCACCGTGTTGCGCCCCATCGTCTGGTGTGCAGCAAGGTGGGTGAGTGAGGTGGGGCGTCGCGATGGCACTTGAGTACGCGCTCATCACGGGATGCGCCGCTGTCGTTGCCGTGCTGCTCTGGCGGCAGTGGAGACACAGGTCGCGAGAGGCGGTGGCCGTGCTGCCGCCGGAACTGCGGGCCGCGCGGCTCGCATATGCCGAGAGTTTGTTCCGGTCGGGTGGCGAGGTATCCATCACGGCGCGGGTGGACCGAGCTTACCGAAATGCTGCCGGCGTGCTGATTCTGGTCGAACTGAAGACCCGCCATGCCCATCGCAGTCACTGGTCCGATGTCATCGAGCTGTCGGCACAACGTGTCGCGGTGATGGGGCAGACGGGCCAGGCCGTGGCCAGGCATGCCTACGTTTTGACTCAGACACCCGGTGGCCGCAGGTCAGCCATTCATCGCGTTGAACTCATGGCAACCGAGGATGTGATGGCATTGGCACTGCGACGCGAGTCGCTGCTGCGCGGTTCGAAGGAGGCCCACCGGACTCGGGAGCCACGGCTGTGCCGGACGTGCCCTTTCGTTGTGGAATGCGGCTGGCCTCGGAGCAGTCTGCTGGATCGGTAGTCACCGTGGTCGGAAGGATGGAAGGCATGCGCAGCGTCTCGGATGCTGGCGGCGACCTATGGACCCGTCCGCCGTCTGATTCCGACGACGTTGAACGCTTCACCTCGACTGGTTGCTGACAGTAACCTGGCCCATCGATCCAGGGCTCTCTTGCGTTCGTCGAAGTAGTCGTACTGGTTGTAAACACCCTCTATGTCGCGAACCTTGTGGTTGAGGGCACGCTCGGCAACAAAGCGATCGACACCCAGGGCTGCCATGTGCGTGCGCGCTGTCCTGCGCATGTCGTGCACGGTGAAGTGCTCGATGTCGTCGAGCGGTAGCCGTTTGAGCGCAACGTTCAATGTGTCTGGGCTGATGTGCTCGAAGCGGTTCTTCCGGGGGAGGCCGGCTTTCATGTGAATGAGTCGTCGGGCCGGAAACAGATGCGAATGGCCGCAGGCGAAGACCCTCAGTTCCTTGAGCCACTCGATCACGGGCAGTGCAAGAGGGATGTCGATCGCTGCATTCGTCTTGGTGCGGGAGGGCCGAAGCAGCCAGACGCCCTTGTCGAGGTCGAATTCGGACCACTGCGCGGAGAGCAGTTCCATCTTCCGGACGCATAGCGCAAGGAGCAGCCACACGGCGAGCTCGTTGAGCCGGCCGAAGTTGCGCGTCTCGCGCATCGCCTGGGCCAGCGCCGCGAGTTCTTCGCGATTGAGCCAGCGATCCCGCGAGGTCTCGGTACCGCCGGCATCGGAGATCTCGAAACCGTACGCAGGGTTGGATTCGATCCACTTGCGCTTCACGGCGAAGTGAAACATGCGGAAGAGGTATCGCAGCGCGTCGTTCGCGACCGTCGGTGCGCCGGCCTCGACGATCTTCGTCAGGACGCTATCGATGTGGACCGGGCGGACTTCCTCCACCGGCAGCTTTCCGATGGTGGGCTTGATGTGGCGGCGGATGACGCGTTCGACGACCTGCGGGTGCTTGTACTTCCCTACGATGTGACGGTCGTACCAGATCTGAGCTAGCCCCTCGACGTTGTGCAAGTCGATGGCCTTGAGCTTTTCCTGGCGCTTGACGGCCCCAACATCCACACCCTGTTGGAGCATCGCGCGATCTTTGCGGGCGAGTTCCCTGGCGTCCTTGAGCGGAATGTCGGGGTAACGCCCGATCACCTTTTCCCTTTGGCGTCCGCCGAAGCGATAGCGCAGGATCCACGAGGCCTTGCCCTCGAGGGCACTGGCCTCCTTTGCGACGAAGGTCAGGCCATCACCCACCCCTCGATCAACAGGACCGGCGTTGAGCCAAGCCCTCAAAGTCTTGTCCGTAGCGTTTCGCGAAAACCCAGTCATGGCGCGGCCTCCAGAGGAGTTTGTGGGGTTCGGAATCGGGACATCGCCCAAAACTGTGGGGTTCGCGCTCGAACCCCACAGAAAACCCCACACAAAGCGTGCGCTGCGCTGGGACGGTGTGCTACCTCATGAGATCAGGTTCCATTGAAAATCAACGACTTGGCGGGCGCTTTGGGGTGGCAAGACACCCCACGAAACGTCACTCGATGTTCTGCACCTGCTCGCGCATCTGCTCGACCGCCACCTTCATTTCGACCGCAACGTTGGTCAACTCCAGCGACGCCGCTTTCGAGCCCAGGGTGTTGGCCTCACGCAGCAACTCCTGGATCAGGAAGTCGAGCCGCTTGCCGACTTCGCCGCCGGCCTTGAGCATGCGGGTGATCTCGTCCAGGTGGGCCCGCAGGCGCGCCAGTTCTTCGGCCACGTCGATGCGGATGGCATATGCGGCAGCTTCATTCAACGCGCGCTCCTGCAACGCCTCGCGCGAAATGGTCTGGGCCGCGCCGGTCGCGTCCAGGGCCTCCTGCCAGCGCTCCAGAAAACGCTGTTGCTGGCGCTTGACCACCGCCGGCACCAGCGGTTCGGCCAAGCCGCTCAACTCGCGCAGCCGCTGGACCCGCTCCAGCAACACGCTCACCAGCCGTTCGCCCTCGCGCGCACGCGCTTCCTTCAATCCGGTGATGCAGCGCCGCGCCGCCTCGAGCGCGGCCTCGTCGAGCTTCTCGACCGGCACGCTGCCCTTGCACCACAGCAGCACCTCGTGCACCGACAGGCCCTGCGCCTTGGGCAACCAGCCTTGCACCGTGCTTTCCACCCGCGCCAGGCGGTTGAGCTGCTCCGGCTGAGGCTGCGACCAGGCGGCGTCGGCGTCAGTGCGGGTGTTCAGGCGCAACTCGATCTTGCCGCGCCGAAAGGCCGCCGTCAGCAGTTCGCGCAGGCCGGGTTCGAGCGAACGAAATTCGTCGGGGAGCCGGAATCCGAGGTCCAGGAAGCGCCCGTTGACCGAGCGAATTTCGATGTTGAGATCGGGCCGCGCAGGCCCGTGGGCCTTGTGCGTTCCGGCTTCCGTTTGCCCCCCGGAAAGGTGTGCGGAAGTGACGCCCGCCGAGGCGCTGGCGTAGCCGGTCATGCTGTAGACTGCCATTGGACACGAGCCCTTCAAATTTCAATTATGTCAAAGCTGAAGCCTGCCCCCTTGCCTGCGGGCACCGTGGTGGGTGGCTACCAGATCATCAAGAAGCTGGCGGCCGGTGGGTTTGGCGTGGTCTACCTCTCTGAAGATTCAGACCGGCGGCTGGTGGCCTTGAAGGAATACCTTCCGGCCTCGCTGGCCGAACGTGCCGCAGGTGAACTGACCCCGCGGGTCAAGCCCGAAAAGTTGCCGCTGTACCGGCTCGGGCTGAAGAGCTTCTTCGAAGAAGGCCGCTCGCTGGCGCAGATCGCACACCCCAGCGTGGTGTCGGTGCTGAACTTCTTCCGCGAGAACGAAACCGTCTACATGGTGATGAACTACCTGCAGGGCGACACGCTGCAGGACTTCATCGTCACCGCCCGCGACCTCAAGCGCGACAAGGTGTTCCGCGAGTCCACCATCCGCAGCCTGTTCGACGAAATCCTGCGCGGCCTGCGCATCGTGCACCAGCACAAGATGCTGCACCTGGACATCAAGCCGGCCAACATCTTCATCACCAACGAGAACAAGGCGGTGCTGCTGGACTTCGGCGCGGCGCGCGAGGTGCTCAGCAAGGAAGGCAATTTCATTCGGCCGATGTACACCCCGGGTTTTGCCGCGCCCGAGATGTACCGGCGTGACGGCACCCTCGGGCCTTGGACCGACATCTACGCCATCGGCGCGTGCATCTATGCCTGCATGCAGGGCTACCCGCCGAATGACGCGCCGCAGCGCATCGAGAAGGACCGCCTGGCCTTGTCGCTTTCGCGCCTGCGCAACATCTACTCCGACAACCTGATCGAAGTGACCGAGTGGTGCATGTCGCTGGACCCGCTGTCGCGGCCGCAAAGCGTGTTTGCGCTGCAAAAGGAACTGGCGCGCGAGACCGAGCGCCACTACACGAAGCTCAGTTTCAGCGAACGCCTGAAACTGCAACTTGAGAACCTGACTTCGGGCGCCAAGAGCTGACGCCATGCGCTTTTCGGTCTACCAGATCAGCCGCAAAGGCGGTCGCGAAAAGAACGAAGACCGCATGGGCTATTGCTACACGCGCGACTCGGGCCTGTTTGCGCTGGCCGACGGCATGGGCGGCCACCCCGAAGGCGAGGTCGCCTCGCAACTGGCGCTGCAAACCCTCAGCGCGATGTTCCAGCGCGACGCCAAGCCCACATTGGCCGACCCGCTGCGCTTCTTGCAAGAGTCCATCATCGCCGGCCACCACCAACTGCTGCGCTACGCCAACCAGCGGGCGCTGATCGACACTCCGCGCACGACCATCGTGGCCTGTCTGCTGCAAGGCAACGCGGCTTATTGGGCGCACTGCGGTGATTCGCGCCTGTACATGGTGCGTGGCGAAAAATTGATCGCCCGCACACGCGACCACTCTTACTCCGAGTTGCAGCACACCATCAGCCATGTCGTCCCGATGGGCGAGCGCTTCAACCGCAACGTGCTGTTCACTTGCCTGGGCAGCCCCGGCAAGCCGGTGGTCGACACCGTCGGGCCGATGCTGATGCAGCCGGGCGACCGCATGCTGCTGTGCTCGGACGGCCTGTGGGGGACGGTGGCCGACACGGTGATCACCGAAATGCTGGCGCGCAACGCGATCTCCGACGCCGTGCCCGAACTGGTCGAGCAGGCGTTGCGCAACGGCGGCGCGAAGTGCGACAACGTGTCGGTGCTCGCGGTGGAGTGGGAATCGGCCGAAGACAGCGTTGGAGCCAGCGACGTGTCGACCGAATCGCTGGGAGACGAGGTGTTTGCGTCGACCATCCAGGCCAGTGTTCTCGGCCAGGAAGTGCCTGACGAACTCGACGACGCCGAGATCGAGCGTTCGATTCGAGAGATCAACGAGGCCATTCGGCGCTCGTCCCAGCAAAAGAAAAACTGACGAGGTTGCCGATGGAATTTGCACGCACGCAAGGCCGTGCCGCCGACGCATTGCGCCCGCTGTCGATCACGCGCGCCTTCACGATGCACGCCGAAGGCTCGGTGCTGATCGAGTTCGGCAACACCAAGGTGCTGTGCACCGCGTCGGTGGAGGAAAAAGTGCCGCCCCACAAGCGCGGCAGCGGTGAAGGCTGGCTGACCGCCGAATACGGCATGCTGCCGCGCGCCACGCACACGCGCGGCGACCGCGAGGCCGCGCGCGGCAAACAAAGCGGCCGCACGCAGGAAATCCAGCGCCTGATTGGCCGGTCGCTGCGCTGCGTGTTCGACCTGAAAGCATTGGGAGAGCGCACGATTGCATTGGACTGTGACGTGCTGCAGGCCGACGGCGGCACCCGCACCGCCGCCATCACCGGCGCCTTTGTCGCCGCGCACGACGCGGTGAGCTGGCTGCTGGCGGAGCGAAAAATCGCCGCATCGCCGATCCGGCAGTTCGTGGCTGCCATCTCGGTGGGCCTGGTTCAAGGCACGCCGCTGCTCGACCTGGAATACGTCGAAGACGCGGCGTGCGACACCGACATGAATGTGGTGATGACCGCCGGGGGCGGATTTGTCGAAGTGCAGGGCACCGCCGAAGGCGCCGCGTTTTCGCGCGATCAGATGAGTGCGTTGCTGGGCCTGGCCGAACTGGGCATCACCGAACTGGTGGCGGCGCAGCGCAAGGCGCTCGGGGTGTGATGCCGTGCGGCTGGTCCTGGCGTCCAACAATGCCAAGAAACTGGCCGAACTGCAGGCCCTGTTCGCGCCGCTCGGGCTCTTGCTGATCGCCCAGCGATCGCTGGGGATTGCGGAAGCCGAAGAGCCCCACATCAGCTTTGTCGAAAACGCGCTGGCCAAGGCCAGGCAGGCGGCGACGCTGGCCAACGGCCCGGCGCTGGCAGACGACTCGGGGCTCTGCGTCGACGCATTGGGAGGCGCGCCCGGCGTCATTTCGGCGCACTTCGCCGGCCCGGTGCCGGCCAGCGCGGACCGCGAATCTGAGCGGCGGGCCCAGGACCAGGCGAACAACCGCTTGCTGCTCGAACGCATGAGCGGCACCGATCAGCGCCGCGCCCGTTTTGTCAGCACCTTGGTGGCGGTGCGCTCGGCGCAAGACCCCGAACCGCTGATTGCGGTGGGTCGCTGGGAAGGCGAGATCCTGCGCTCGCCAAGCGGGCAGGGCGGCTTTGGCTACGACCCGCTGATGTTCATTCCGGCGTTGGGCACATCGGTGGCGCAACTGGGCCCGGCGCAAAAAAACGCCCACAGCCACCGGGCCATGGCGGCGCATCAGATGCTGGTGTTGATGCGCGAGGTCTGGCGCCTTGATTGAGATTGCGAACGCGGCAGACCGGGCCGCTGCGCGGTCCGAAACCGTCGATCAGCGCCTGGCGCGCTACCTGCGCGCGGGCACTCTGTCGCTGGCGGCACTGCCGCCGCTGTCGGTGTACGTGCACCTGCCCTGGTGCCCAAAAAAGTGCCCTTACTGCGACTTCAATTCACATGAGTGGCGTGACAGCGCCGGCCCGCCCGAAGGGCGCTACCTGGAGGCGCTGCGCTGCGACCTCGAAGCGGCGCTGCCGTTCATCTGGGGGCGCCGCGTCCACAGCATCTTCATCGGCGGCGGCACACCGAGCCTGTTTTCGCCCGAGGCCATCGATCGATTGCTGGCCGACATCCGGGCGCGTTTGCCGCTGGAGCCTGGCCTGGAGGTCACGCTGGAGGCCAACCCCGGCACGTTCGAGCGCGAGCGTTTCCGCGCCTACCGCGCAGCCGGGGTCACGCGAATGTCGGTCGGTGTGCAGAGTTTTGACGATGCCAAGCTGAAGGCGCTGGGCCGGGTTCACGACAGTGCCCAGGCCATGGCCGCGATCGAAGAAGCCAGCGAAGCCTTCGACACATTCAACCTGGACCTGATGTATGCGCTGCCGGGCCAGACGCTGGCGCAGTTCGATGCCGACCTGGCGCGCGCGCTGGCGTTCGATCCGCCGCACCTGTCGGTCTATCACCTGACGATCGAGCCGAACACGCTGTTTGCCAAGCACCCGCCGGCCGTGCCCGACGACGACACGGCGTTCGAGATGCTGGACCGCATCACCGATCGCACCGGCACGGCGGGCATGGAGCGCTACGAGGTTTCGGCCTTCGCCCGTGCCGGCCACCGCTGCCAGCACAACCTGAACTATTGGCAGTTCGGCGACTACCTGGGGCTGGGCGCCGGCGCGCACAGCAAGATCTCGTTCCCCAACCGGGTGGTGCGGCAGGTGCGCTTTCGCGACCCGTCGAGCTACATGCTCAATGCGCTGGCGGGCCACAGCATTGCGCAGGACGAGGAGGTGGCGCGCGATCAGTTGCCGTTCGAGTTCATGTTGAACGCGCTGCGCCTGCGCGAAGGATTCGAGCTGGCGCGATTCAACGAGCGCACCGGGCTGCCGCTGACCGCCATCCAGCGCCCGCTCGACCGCGCCGAATCGAGGGGCCTGATCGTGCGCGATCTGCAGCGTGTGGCGCCCACACCGCGCGGCTTCGATCTGCTCAGCGATCTGCAGGCGCTGTTCCTCTGAAGGCGCCCTCGATACTGCGATTTGTTACACACAATTTGCCGAAGACCTGTGCCGCATCGCACGCCCCAGCGGGCCTGTGGGAGCCCTGGATACCACCTGCCCACTGCTAGACTGCCGCGACACTTTCCGACCGTTCTCGTGCGCGCCAAACCTGCCCCTGTTGCCCCTGACGCGCCGACCCTGCGTCTGGACGCCGCCCTTCAGTTGCTGGAGCAGTCGGGCCACGCCTTGCCCAGCCTGCACGCGGTCGGGCGCGCCGCGTGGTTGCAGGCGGTGCTCGACGCGCTGTGCGAACTGTCGAGCCAGGATCCCCTCACCGGCCTGTCCAATCGGCGCCATTTCGAGTTGGCGCTCGAACGCGAGATCGACCGCGTCGCGCGTGCCGGCGAGCCGGCGCTGGTGCTGATGGTGGACATCGATCACTTCAAGCTCGTCAACGACACCTACGGCCACGCCACCGGCGACATGGTGCTCAAGTCGGTCGCGCACGTGTTGCAGGGCTGCATCCGCCCGATGGACACCGTCTCCAGAATTGGCGGCGAGGAGTTTGCGATCATCCTGCCCAACTGCCCGTTGGACTTCGGCCAGACCGCGGCCGAACGGGTGCGCCTGAAGGTGCAGAACCGTTCGGTGCTGGTGGCGCCGGGGCGGGAGGTGTCGGTGACGGTCAGCATCGGTGGGGCGTTCGCCCCGCAGTGGTCGCGCACCCCGGCGCAGCAGTGGTTGTCGCGCGCCGACCAGCAGCTCTACCTGGCCAAGAGCGAAGGGCGCAATCGCGCGCGCCTCGAAGTGCCGCCGCTGCTGCCGTCCGATTCCGAGACCCGGCCGGCGTTGTTCGACTCGTCCTGGTTCCACGAATCCAAGTGAGCGCTGACAACGTCAATGCGCCCCAACCGAGCGCCTTTGAGCAAATCGGCGGCGAGCCGGCCGTGCGTGCGCTGGTCGACCGCTTCTATGACCTGATGGACCTCGAGTCCGGCCACACAACGATCCGCAAGCTGCACCCGGGTTCGCTGGCCGGTTCGCGCGACAAGCTGTTCTGGTTTCTGTGCGGCTGGCTGGGCGGCCCGCAACACTACGTCGAGCGCTTCGGCCACCCGCGCCTGCGGGCCCGCCACCTGCCGTTTTCGATCGGCATCCCGGAGCGCGACCAGTGGCTCGCCTGCATGCGCCAGGCCATGACGGACATGCGGGTCGACCCGGCATTGGCGTTGCGCCTGCACGATTCGTTTTTCAACACTGCCGACTGGATGCGCAACCGCGGCGCCTGATCGGGTTGGGGCTATGGCTGTGCGCTGGGCCGCAGCAAGACCAGCAGCGCGCCATGCCCGCCGTCGGACGCGCGCGCCTGAACGAAGGCGACCACCTCGTTCTTTTGCACCAGCCAGCTCTTGACCCGGCCCTTGAGCACCGGCTCGCGGCCGGGAGAGCCGTTGCCCTTGCCGTGGATCACGCGCACGCAGCGCTGCCCGTCGCGCACCGCCTGGCGCACAAAGTCGGCCAGGCGCTCGCGGGCCGCATCGCGGCGCAGGCCGTGCAGGTCGAGCTGGGCCTGAATCGCCCAGACACCGCGCCTGAGCTTGCGCACCACTTCGGGGCCAATGCCACGCCGGCGAAACGACAAGGCGTCATCGGTGTCCAGCAAGGACTCGACATCGAACTCGTCCGACAGCGCCTCGACCAGCACGGCCGCCTCGTCGCGCTGGCGCTGGCGCGGAATGGGGCTGGGGCGGGCGCGCCACACCAGGGCCGGTGCCGCCTTGCGCAGCGGCTCCACCCGGCCCACCGTGGTGGCAAACAACTCACGTTCGAGCCTGTCGCGCGCCGCGATCGCCCGGTTGCGCGCGCTGGCCTCGGCGGCCTCGTGTTGCGCCTGCTGCAACGCGGCCTTCAACGCCGCCAGGTCGGCCAGGCTGCGCGCTTTCATGCGGCAGGCCCCACTGGACCTGGCTCGCAAGACCTGCTCACAACAGGCCCCGCTCGGCAAACGAGACCACCTGGCCCTGGCCGATCACCAGATGGTCCAGCACCCGAATGTCCACCAGGGCCAGCGCGCTCTTGAGCGCCTGGGTCAGGAACTCATCGGCACGCGAGGGTTCGGCCAGGCCGGACGGGTGGTTGTGCGCCAGGATCACGCTGGCCGCTTGCAGGCCGAGCGCGCGCTTGACCACTTCGCGCGGGTAGACGCTGGTTTGCGCCAGCGTCCCGCGGAACATTTCCTCCAGCTTGATCAGGCGCGACTGGGCGTCGAGGAACATCACCGCGAACACCTCATGCTCGCGTGCGCCAAGCTGCATCTGCAGGTAGTCCTTGACCTTGCCCGGCGCGTCGAACACCGGCATCTGGGCCAGTTCCTGCACCAGCGAGCGGCGCGCCAGTTCCATCACCGCGGCCATTTCGGCGCGCTTGGCCGGCCCCAGCCCCTTGACCCGCTTCAATTCGTCCGGGCCGGCGTGCAACAGGCCGCTCAGGCCGCCAAAGCGGTCCAGCATCTGCTGTGCCATCTGCAGCACCGACAACCCCGGCAACCCGGTGCGCAGCAGCAGCGCGATCAATTCCGCGTCGGCCAATGCGGCGGGCCCCAGCGCCAGCAGCTTCTCGCGCGGGCGAGCCTCGGGTGGGGTGTCCTTCATGACCATGTTGGTGCCGGCCGGGCGCTCGCACGCCACCTCGTAAAATCCGCCTCAGTCTACCGAACCAGGAATCCCCTTGAACCCTGTCCAACCCGCGTCGTTCCTGACGCTGCACTACCGCCTGGCCGGGCCCGACGGGGATGACCTCATCAACACCTTCAGCGGCAAGCCGGCCACTTTGTCGCTGGGCACCGGCGAGCTGGCCCCCGCGGTCGAGGCGCGGCTGCTCGGCTTGAGCGAGGGCACACACGCCCGCTTCGAGCTGGCCGCCGGAGAGGCGTTCGGCCAGCGCAACCCGGAACTGGTGCAGCGGGTCAAGCGCTCGCTGCTCGACGAACTGGGCGACGCCGCCGGGCACTACAGCGTCGGCGACGTGGTTCAGTTCCCCACGCCGGACGGGCGCAGGGGCTATGCCGGCGTGGTGCGCGAGGTCGCGCCGGACTCGCTGTTGTTCGACTTCAACCACCCGCTGGCGGGGCGGCCCGTCACGTTCGAAGTGCAATTGATCGGAGTGTTGTGATGAGCGGCCCGTTGCATGAAGTGGTGCTGGCCGAGCCGCGCGGCTTTTGCGCCGGTGTGGACCGCGCGATTGAAATCGTCGAGCGCGCGCTCAAGAAGTTCGGCGCGCCGATCTATGTGCGCCACGAGATCGTGCACAACACCTATGTGGTCGACGATCTCAAATCCAAGGGCGCCGTCTTCATCGAAGACCTGGCCGCTGTGCCGCCCGGCGCCACCCTGGTGTTCAGCGCGCACGGCGTGAGCCAGGCGGTGCGCCGGGAGGCGGCCGAGCGCGGCTTCAACGTCTTCGACGCCACCTGCCCGCTGGTCACCAAGGTGCATGTGGAAGTGGCCAAGCTGCACAAGCAGGGCTTCGACTTCATCATGATCGGGCACAAGGGCCACCCCGAGGTGGAGGGCACGATGGGCCAGCTCAGCGAAGGCATCCACCTCGTCGAAGATGTCGCCGACGTGGCGCGGGTGCGGGTGGCGCAGACGGCGAAGCTGGCGGTGGTGACGCAGACCACGCTGTCGGTGGACGACGCGGCCGAGATTCTGGCTGCGGTCAAGCGACGTTTCCCGAGCGTGCGCGAGCCCAAGCAGCAAGACATCTGTTATGCCACGCAGAACCGCCAGGACGCGGTCAAGGTGCTCGCCCCCACGGTCGACATCGTCATCGTCGTAGGCAGCCCCACCAGTTCGAACAGCAATCGCCTGCGCGAGCTGGCGCAACGCCTGGGCACCCCGGCCTACATGGTCGATGCGCCCGATGACCTGCAGCCGGCGTGGTTTGACGGCAAGCGCAGCGTGGGGCTGACCGCAGGCGCCTCCGCGCCCGACATCCTGGTGCAGCGAGTGATCGAGCGCCTGCGCGCGCTGGGCGCGGTGTCGGTGCGCAGCGTGCCGGGCATGGAAGAGACGATTCACTTTCCGCTGCCCATGGGGTTGGGGGACAAGTCGATGGGGCAGCTGGACGGCGGCTGATCCACCCGGCGCCTGCCTACAATTCAGCGCTCCATGCACTTCACAAGGCTGCGCCGCGGCGCGCACGTTGCCCATGCTCGACATCACCCTGCTGCGCAAAGACCTGGCGCAAGTCATCGCACGGCTCGACCGGCGCAAGTCGCCCCAGCCGTTCCTTGAGGTCGAACGCTTTTCGGCGCTCGAAGCCGAGCGCAAGGGCATCCAGACCCGCACCGAGGAATTGCAGGCGCGGCGCAACAGCCTGTCCAAGCAGATCGGCATGCTCAAGTCCAAGGGGCAGGACGTGGCGGGCGTGATGAGCGAGGTGGCCGGCCTCGGCGACGATCTCGAAGCCTCGGCCGATCGTCTTGACACGATTCAGCTCGACCTGCAGGCCATGCTGATGGCCGTGCCCAATTTGCCGCATGACAGCGTGCCGGTGGGCGCCGACGAACACGCCAACGTCGAGGTGCGGCGCTGGGGCACCCCGGCCCGGTTTGACTTCGCGCCCAGGGACCACGTCGACCTGGGCCAGCCGTTGGGGCTGGACTTCGACACCGGCGCCAAGCTGTCGGGCTCGCG
>JANORB010000068.1:0-10682 GCA_031415135.1 Methylibium sp. | reverse complement strand
TTCCAGCCAACGCTTGGCATAGTGATCGCTCCAGCTGGCCTTTTTGGTCGCGTGGAACTCGTGAGCGGTGACTTCGAACGTCGCGTTGACGTCGAACTGGGAACCGAGGCGCTCAACCTTGCGCTCGAGAACCGGATCGGCACCACGCTGCTGTTGCTTCCTTGCGTCGTCCCGAGCGACTCGGGCCTCTTTCAGCCCGACGTCGGGATAGCTCCCAAGCGCCAGGCGCTTCTCTTTCCCGCTGAAGTAGTACTTCCAGAACCAGCGCTTCGATCCCGAAGGAACGACCTCAAGGTACAAGCCGCCAGAGTCGGCGAGTCGGACACGCAGTTTGCCTGCTGGGCAGGCCGCGTTTTTGCAGTGAGTTTGAGTGAGCATAGGGGAACAAACCTCCGAACGGCCAGGGACACTGCCGTTCGTTCCCCTACATGTTCCCCTACATCCGCTGAGCTGCCGTGAGACGGCAGGAACTCTCCAGACACCAACGACCACGTAAGTCGTTGATTTTGCGTGGCGTCTGGGTCTCTATGAGACCTTGCGAAGAGCAGGGATGGGGTGGCTGATGGGGCTCGAACCCACGACAACAGGAATCACAATCCTGGACTCTACCAACTGAGCTACAGCCACCGCCGAGGGCCAAATTATAGCGGATGGCCTGCCGGGAATCGACTCCCCGGGGTCAGCGCCGCGAGGTCGCCCGCGGCTTCACTTCGGCGATGAGCCGGGGGCGGAGTCAACCGCTGAGCCGGCGCCGGGCTTGACCTCGACCTTGAAGCGACTCTTGAGTGCCGCGTAGTACGCCTGCGCTTCCGCATCGCTCCATGCCTGTGCGTATTGCGCTTGCGACCGCACTGGATCGGCAGCGACGGGGTCCCGCCCCAGCACCTTGGTGAGCTTGGCCAGCGCATACCCCTGCTCGCCCAGATCGACGCCGACGAATGCGGGCAGAGTTGCAGCCGGCGCCTTCAACACCGCATCAACCAGCGGCCGAGGAAGGTCTCGCAGCTGCGCGCGCGAAACGATCAAGAGCGCACTGGCCAGCGCCGCGTCGGGCGTCTTCTGCAGCGCCGCGAGCCTGGCTTCGCCTTCCTTGCGGGCCAGTGCCGCTGCTTGCGCGGCCACCAGTTTGTCGCGCACCTTTGCACTCACCTCGCTCAGCGGCAACTGGTGTGCGGGGGTGTGCTGGACCACGCGGCCAGCCACGAGCTGGTTCGACCCGATGTCCACCGCCAGCGTGTTGCGCTTGTTCCGAATCACGTCGTTGCCAAACAGGGCCTCCAGGAACTTCGGGTTCGCCAGGGCCCCGGTCGCGCCGGGCGCCGGCAGGCGCTTCACCGCCGGGGCCGCGCGCAGTTCGAGCTTGAACTTGTCGACGGCGGGTTTGAGGCTGTCTGACTGATCTTCCACCAGGTTGGAGAACGCCACCGCCTGTTCGGCGAATCTCGCCTGGGCGAGTTGCTTCTTGTTCTCGTCCTCGATCTCCGCCCGCACCGCCTCGAAGCTGCGCGTTTCACCCCCTCGGGCAGCCGTGACCTGGATGATGTGATAGCCGAAATCGCTCTCCACCACGCCGCTTGTTTCGCCCGGCTTCAATGAAAAGGCCGCGTCCTCGAACGGCTTGACCATCGCGCCGCGCGCAAAAAAATCGAGGTCTCCGCCCTTGTCGGCCGAACCCGGGTCGTCCGAATTCTTGCGCGCCAGGTCGGCGAACGCCGCCGTCTTGTTCTTCCACTGCGCAAGCAATTCTTCCGCCTTGGCCTTGGCCTTGGCGCGTTCGGCTGCCGGCGCACTCTTGTCGGCCTTGATCAGGATGTGGCTGGCGCGGCGCTCTTCCGGCGTGGTGAAGCGCAACTGGTTCTCGGTGTAGTACTTGCGGAGGTCGTCTTCGGAGACGGTCACGCCTTTCTTCAGGCTTTCAACGTCCAGCACCACGTACTCGACCGATGCCTGCTCCGGAGCCTGGAACTGCGCCGCGTTGGCGGGGTCCTTGTAGTAGTTGCCGATGTCGGATTCGCTCGGCGTGACCTTGCCGACATAGTCCTTTGGCTCATACCGCTGAACCTGGATCTCGCGCTGCTGGAACATGGCGTCCAGCGCTGACGACGCGGCGCTTGCCGGGGCGAAAGCCGTTCCGCTCAAGCCCGCCAGCACCTGGCGCATGGCCAGATCCTGGCGCAGGCGCTGGGCGAACATCTCCGACGACATGCCTTGCGCGGCCAATGCGTCCTTGTTGACACTGCCATCGGGGTTGCGCAGGAACGCCAGTTGCGGGTCGCTGGAAAACTGGCGTTGCAGCCGGTCGTCGGTCGTGACGAGGTTGAGCTTGTCAACCGCAGTCAGCATCACCCGCTCACGCACCAGCCCTTCGAGCGACTGCTTCCTCATCTCGGGCGAGTCGAGCAGCTTGATGTCCACACCAGGCATCTGGCGTTGCAGGCGGTCGATCTGCGTGCGGTGCGCGGCGTCCCATTCCGCTTGCGTGATCTTGTGTCCGGCAACGCTGGCCACGGTGGTGTTTTCGCCGCCGGAGGATCGGTCGTAGCCCTGAATACCGAAGAACACGAACGACGGAAAAATCAGCAGCACCAGCACGAACTGGAGCACACGGGTGTGCTTGCGGAAAAAATCAAACATCGGCTGAGCCTCGACAAACCAAACGATTCATTCAACACGGATCCGCATCACGGCACCCGCCACCTCAAATGCAACAAAGGCGAACCAAGGTTCGCCTTTGACGGTGTGCGGATCGGGATTCTAACGAACCCGATTCCGGTTCGGGTGGTGGGTGCTGAGGGGCTCGAACCCCCGACCTGCGCCTTGTAAGGGCGCCGCTCTGCCAACTGAGCTAAGCACCCGCATGCATCTGGACGGCCGGCCTCAATTCAACGCGTCTTTGAGCGCCTTGCCGGGACGGAACTTCGGAACCTTGGCCGCCTTGATCTTGATCGCCGCACCGGTGCGCGGGTTGCGCCCCGCTCTGGCCGCACGCTTGCTGACGCTGAAGGTGCCGAAACCCACCAGCGAAACAGTCTTGTTCTTTTTCAACGTCGCCTTGACGCCACCGATCAGCGCTTCCAGGGCTCGAGCGGCCGCGGCTTTGGAGATGTCGGCCTGCTTGGCGATGTGTTCGATCAGTTCGGTCTTGTTCACGGGTGCTCCCCCTCTCAAGGTTGTCTCACGAAGATTCGAATGTATGTTGTTGCGGCCTGCGCCAGCGATGCTCGAGCGCTGCAAATCATTACAGCGGCGCGCTTCCCCGCTGTCAAGCGCGGATGCGGATTCTATTCGGATTCGACTGCGCGTCCGGTGTTTGCGGCGTGCGCGCCCCAGGCGCGTGAACGAGTGGTCGACCGCACCGGCCGCGCGTCTACAGCGCGCCGGCAATGGCGCGTCCAACATCCGCGGTGTGCGCATGGCCGCCGAGGTCGGCCGTGCGCGGCGCGCCGCTGGCCGGGTCGAGAACGGCTTCGATGGCCTTCAGAACGGCGTCGTGCGCCGCGCGGTGGCCGAGGAAGTCGAGCATCAGAGCACCTGACCAGATCTGCCCGATCGGATTGGCAATGGCGCGGCCCGCGATGTCGGGCGCCGAGCCGTGCACCGGTTCGAACAGCGACGGAAACTGTCGCGTCGGATCGAGGTTGGCCGACGGTGCGATGCCGATCGTCCCGGCGCAGGCCGGCCCCAGATCGCTGAGGATGTCACCGAACAGATTGCTCGCAACGACCACATCGAAGTGCTGCGGGCGCAGCACGAAGTTGGCGGCCAGGATGTCGATGTGAAAGCGGTCGACGCTCACGTCGGGATACGATTTGGCCATCGCGTCGACGCGCTCGTCCCAATAGGGCATCGTGATGGCGATGCCGTTCGACTTGGTCGCCGAGGTGAGCTTCCTGCGCGGCCGGGTTCTGGCCAGTTCGAATGCGAATTTCAGCACCCGGTCGACGCCGAAGCGCGACATCACGGTCTCCTGCATGACCACTTCGCGCTCGGTGCCCTCATACATGCGCCCACCGATGCTCGAATACTCGCCTTCGGTGTTCTCGCGCACGATCATCATGTCGATGTCACCCGGCTTCAGCCCCGCCAGCGGCGAACGCACGCCAGGCATCAGGCGGGCCGGGCGCAGGTTCACGTACTGGTCGAAGTCGCGCCGGAAACGCAACAGCGAACCCCACAGCGAAACATGGTCGGCAATTTTTTGTGGCCAACCGACAGCGCCGAAGAAGATCGCGTCATGGCCGCCGATCTGCGCTTTCCAATCGTCGGGAAGCATCTTGCCGTGGCGCTCGAAGTAGTCCCAGCTCGAAAAGTCGAAATGATCGATCCGCAGGTCGATCCCGAATCGGCTGGCGGCGGCTTCCAGCACCCTCAAGCCCTCGGGCATCACCTCTTTGCCGATGCCGTCGCCGGCAATCACGGCGATGCGATGGGTCTGCGTCATTCACATACTCCTCATTGAACGTGATCATCGCGCCAATGCCATGGCCACAGTTCAGCGTGGCGACGCTGAGCCGGCGCGCGCATTGTCGCCACAAGCGTCATCTGCGACGCACCACCAGCGCCACCCCCGCGACCGTGAGCACCATCCCGGCCAGCATGAGCGCGGTGAACGACTCGCCGAACAAGGCCCACGCCATCAGCGCGGTGCAAGGCGGCACCAGGTACAGCAGCCCGGCGACCTGGGTTGCCGCGCCCTGTTGAATGAGCAGGTACAGCAGCGAGCTGCCGCCCAGCGTCAACACCAGCACCGACCACGCCAGTGCACCCAGCAAGTGTGGATGCCATTGCACGGATTCAGGCTCGAGCAGCGCGAATGGAAGGCTCACCACCAGCGCGGCGAGCAACTGCACCGCGTTGGCGGCACGCACATCGCAGGGCGCGAGGAAGCGCTTCTGGTACAGCGTGCCGGTGGTGATGCTCAGCAGCGCCAGAACGGCGAGCGACAGATTCCACGGCGTGACCTCGCCGATGCCGAACTTGCCGCCCAGCACCAGCGCCAGCCCCACCAGCCCCATCCACAGGCCGATCCATTCACGCGCCGCCGCCCGGGGCTGCCCCGATCGGTGCGCGGTCGTTGCCAGCCAGACCGCGGTGAGCACCGGCTGCAGGCCCACCAGCAGCGCAATGGTTCCCGCGCCGATGCCCAGTTTCACCGCCGACCACACCCCGCCCAGATAACCGGCATGCATCAGCACGCCGCTCGCCGCCAGGTGCAACCACTGGCGTGGCTCGGTCGGCCAGGTGGCGCGCGCGATCACGGTCCAGATGGCGAGAAACAACACCGAGATCGCGTAGCGCAGCGACAGAAAGCTCAGCGGTGGCGCATAGGGCATGGCGTAACGCGCGACCACGAAGCCGGTGCTCCAGATGAGCACAAACACCCACGGCATCCAGCGCACCCATCGGTGCGATTCCGGCTGCATCGCGTCAGCGTGCCTTGGCACGTATTTCGGGCAGCGCTTTCTGCAGGTAATAGACCATCGACCAGATGGTCAGCACGGCCGACAGGTAGATCAGCACCGTGCCCCACAGGTGCGTGTCGATCAGCCCGAACAGGCTGCCGTGGTACAGCAGAAATGGAATGGCCACCATCTGCACCACGGTCTTGAGCTTGCCCAGCATGTGCACCGCCACGCTGCGCGACGCGCCGATCTGGGCCATCCATTCGCGCAGTGCCGAGATCGCGATCTCGCGCCCGATGATCACCAGCGCCACCAGCGCGTGCAGGCGGTTCAGGTGCACCAGCACCAGCAGCGCGGCGCACACCAGGAATTTGTCGGCCACCGGGTCCAGGAACGCGCCGAACGACGAGGTCATGTTCAGCTTGCGGGCCAGATAGCCGTCGGCCCAGTCGGTCAGGGCCACCACGACGAACAGCACCGTCGCCAACAAGTTCTGGAAACCCGGCTCAAGCTTCAGATAGAAAACCCCCACGACCAGCGGAATGGCGACGATTCGGGCCCAGGTCAGCAGGGTCGGCAGGTTGAAAAACATGCGGCGATTGTGCCGAAGTTGCATCGATGCAACCCGCGGCGTCAATGATCGAGTGTGCGCGGCTTGAACTTGCGATCGTCGTTGAACAGAAATGTCTCGGTGAACTTCCACGGCCGGGGCAGCCTGGAGACATCACCATACGGCGCCGCGCGGCGCACCGCGTCGATGGCGATCTGGACCGTGTCCTTGGCCTGCCGCGGCACCCGCAGCACGTCGATGTGGCGCACGCTGCCGTCGGCATTCAGCTCGATCTCCAGCACCGGAATGGCCAGCAGCGGATCGGGAACGTCGCCGTCGTAGGTGATGCCCGGGTTGGCAGCCAGCATGCGGCGCGCCGCATGGACACGCAGGTCGGCCCAGCTTCGAGCCGCGCTCGGCGCCGGCAAGCGGCCGGCCGCGGGGCCGGGCGCGGCCGCGTGTGCGGGTGCCGGTGCGGGTGCCGTGGATCGGTTCGATGGCCCCGGGGCCGAACCGCAGCCGGCCGTCAGCATCAGCCCCGCCAGACCTGTCAACAGCCGTGACTCAATGCAACGCACGATAGATCTCCTCCGCCAAGTCCCTGGAAATGCCGTCGACCGTCAACAGGTCGTCCACGCTGGCCTGGCCCACGCCGCGCAGGCCGCCAAAACGTTGAAGCAGTTTCGCTCGCTTTTTCGGTCCCACGCCGGAGATGTCTTCCAATTTGCTTCCACCTGTACGAACGCTCGCCCGCTTGGCGCGCATGCCGGTGATGGCGAATCGATGCGCCTCGTCGCGGATTTGCGCCACCAGCATCAGCGCGGCCGAATCCTTGCCCAGGTAGACCTTGTCGCGCCCGTCGGCGAACACCAGTTCCTCCAGCCCGACCTTGCGGCCCTCGCCCTTTTCGACGCCGACGATGCGACCCAGGTCGATGCCGAGTTCGGCGAACACCTCGCGCGCCATGCTCACCTGGCCACGGCCGCCGTCCACCAGCACCAGGTCGGGCAGCCGCGTCGAGCCCGCCGCAGCCGGTTCCCTGACCGCTTCGGCGAGCTTGGAATAGCGCCGCAGCAGCACCTGGCGCATCGCGGCATAGTCGTCGCCGGCCGTCACGCCGCCGATGTTGTAGCGCCGGTACTGGGCGCTTTGCATCTTGTGGCCTTCGAAGACCACGCACGACGCCTGCGTCGCCTCGCCGGCGGTGTGGCTGATGTCGAAACACTCGATGCGAAACCGCTCCATGTCTTCCACGGCGAGGTCCAGCGCCTCGACCAGCGCGCGGGTTCGCGCCTGCTGTGAACCTTCTTCGGCCAACAGCTGCGAGAGCCGAAGCTGCGCACCCTTGATGCACATGTCGAGCCAGGCGCGGCGCGGCTCGCGCGGCTGGTGCTGGGCCGTCACCTTGACGCCGCTGTGAAGCGACAAGGCCTCGATCAGTGTCTTGTCGACCGGGTGGCTCAACACCAGCAGCGGTGGGACGCCTCCGTCGAGATAGTGCTGCGCGATGAAAGCCTCCAGCACCTGGACTTCGGGCGCGGCAATGCTGCCCGCCTCGTCCGCATCGGCCGAGCCCAGCGCCATCGCGTCTTCGACATGCCTGGGGAAATAGGGCCGGTCGCCCAGATGTCTGCCACCGCGCACCATCGCCAGGTTCACGCAGGCGCGGCCGCCCTCCACCTTCACCGCCAGGATGTCGGCATCCTTGGTGGTCACGCCGGTGTTGTCTTCCACCGCCTGCTGGTGCAGCACACGCGACAAGGCGCCGAGCTGGTTGCGAATCTCGGCCGCCTGCTCGAACTGCAGCGCCTCGGCGCGCGCCATCATCTGGCCCTGCAGCGTGTCCATCAGCTCTTGCTGTTCGCCGAGCAGGAAGCGCTCGGCGTTGGCCACGTCGCGCGCGTAGTCATCGGCCGAAATGTGCCCCACACAGGGCGCCGAACAGCGTTTGATCTGGTGCAGCAGACAAGGCCGGGTGCGGTTGCTGAAGACCGTGTCTTCGCAGGTGCGCAGCCGGAACACCTTCTGCAGCATCTGGATCGACTCTTTCACCGCCCACGCGTTCGGGTACGGGCCGAAGTAGCGATGCCTGGGCTCCACCGCGCCGCGGTAGTAGGCCATGCGCGGAAAGCTGGCTGCGGCGGGACTGGCCGCGCGCGGCGGCGGTCGGCTGCCGGTGATCTTCAGATAGGGGTAGCTCTTGTCGTCGCGAAACAGGATGTTGTAGCGCGGGTTGAGCGTCTTGATGAGGTTGTTTTCGAGCAGCAGCGCTTCGGCCTCGGAGCGCACCACGGTCGTCTCGATGCGCACGATCTTCGTGATCATGTGGCCGATTCGCGTGCCGCCATGGTTCTTCTGGAAATAGCTGGAGACGCGCTTTTTCAGGTCACGCGCCTTGCCCACATACAGCACGGCGTCCTGCGCGTCGAAGTAGCGGTACACGCCGGGCAGGCCCGACAGTGCCGCCACGTCGGCGAGCAGCCGCTCGCGTGCGGGGTCGGCGCGCGCCGCGTCGGTGGGCGGATGGCTCGGGGCCGGCGTCATGGGCAAGATTGTGCCGTGTCGATAATCCCGGCCATGCAATGGGATCTGTTCTGCCGCGTGGTCGACAACTTCGGTGACATCGGCGTGTGCTGGCGCCTGGCGGCCGATCTGGCCTCGCGCGGCGAACGGGTGCGGTTGTGGGCCGACGACCTGTCGGCGCTGGCGTGGATGGCACCGCACGGCGCGCCTGGCGTCGAGGTGCGGCCCTGGACGACGGAGTGGGACAGCGCCGAGCCGGGCGACGTGGTTGTCGAAGCGTTCGGCTGCCAGCTGCCGGCGCCGTTTGTGCACCGCATGGCACAGCGAGTGAGCGCGCCGGTCTGGATCAACCTCGAATACCTCAGCGCCGAGCCCGTGGTCGAGCGCAATCACGGCCTGGCGTCGCCCCAATTCAGCGGCCCTGGCAAGGGGTTGAACAAGTGGTTTATTTATCCCGGCTTCTGCGCCGGCACCGGTGGCCTGATTCGCGAGCCCGGCCTGATGGCCCGCCAGCAGATCTTCGATGCGCCAGCCTGGCGGCTTGACCATGGCTTGACCTTGCGCGCCGGCGAACGGCCGGTCAGCCTGTTCTGCTATGCCAACCTGGCCATTGCGGCCCTGTTGGACCGCCTGGCCGCCACGCCCACGCTGCTGGTGGCCACCGCCGGCCCCGCAGCCGAACAGGTGCGGCGCGAGTTGGGCCCGACCCTGTGCCGCGGTGCGCTGCGGGCCATCGTGATGCCATCGCTGACGCAGCAGGACTACGACGCGCTGCTGTGCGCCTGCGACCTCAATTTCGTGCGGGGCGAAGATTCGTTCGTGCGCGCCCAGTGGGCCGGCAAGCCGTTCGTCTGGCAGATCTACCCGCAGCATGACCACGCGCATGAAGCCAAGCTGAATGCCTTTCTCGAGCGGTTTTTGGCCGCTGCCGACGCCAGCGTCGCCGACCAGGTTCGCGCTCTGTGGCTGGCCTGGAACGGACTGTCCAGGGAGTCGATCGCCAAGCCTGCGCTGGCGCACTGGCAAGGCCATTGCGAGGCCTGGCGTGCCGGCTTGCTGGCCCGGCCCGACATGGTTCAGGAGCTGCTTCGGTTCGTGGCCGAAAGACGCTAAAATTCAAGGCTTTGCGCTGCGGCCCTGACCGCGAGAAGCGCCGATGTGAGCCCAGGCGGGCTCACCGCACACGGAAACTGCAATGAAGATCGCACAGGAAATTCGCGCCGGCAACGTCATCATGCACGGCAAGGACCCGATGGTCGTGCTCAAGACCGAATACAGCCGCGGCGGGCGCAACTCTGCCACCGTGCGCATGAAGCTCAAGAGCCTGCTGAGCAACTCGGGCACCGAGGTCGTGTTCAAGGCCGACGACAAGATGGACCAGGTGATCCTGGACAAGAAAGAGTGCACCTACTCGTACTTCGCCGACCCGATGTACGCCTTCATGGACGCCGAGTACAACCAGTTCGAGGTCGAGTCCGAGAACATGGGCGACGCGATCCAGTACCTCGAAGACGCGATGCCGGTCGAAGTGGTGTTCTACGACGGCAAGGCGATCTCCGTCGAGCTGCCCACCAGCCTGGTGCGCGAGATCACCGACACCGAGCCGGCCGTCAAGGGCGATACCTCGGGCAAGGTGCTGAAGAACGCGAAGATCGCGACCGGCTTCGAGATCTCGGTGCCGCTGTTCGTGCAGACCGGCGACAAGGTCGAAATCGACACTCGCACGCACGAGTACCGCAAGCGCGTGTAGCGCCTGTCGGCGGGACGGATCAGCGGGCGCCCACGGGCGCCCTTTTCTTTTTCTGTTTGAAGTTCTGCTTCATCATCCGGTCATGCCTTTCGACTTCTCTGCCGTCAGCGCCCCGTTCCGCATGCAACCCGGTTTGCGCAAGCTCGCGCCGGGTGCGCAACAACTCACGCCGAACCAGCCCGGCGACCGGGCGCTGACCGAGAAGCTGCTCGTGCTGCCGCACGACGCCGACCACGCCCTGCTGTGTGCGCCCGGTTTCGACGCCAGCCCGGCACTGAACGCGTTGATGCAGCATGCGGCGGCCGAACATCCACACGCGTTTGCGTTCGATGGCAGCGGGCACTTTTGCGCCCATCGACTCGGCTGGTCGCTTCGCGGTGACGAACCCGTCGGCAACGGTCCGCCGACCATCGGCGCCTGCCTGCGCGCCCTTCCCGTGCACCAGCGCCTCGCCGCC
>JANORB010000067.1:0-34867 GCA_031415135.1 Methylibium sp. | reverse complement strand
TCTCGAATTCGATCCGCGCCTGCTGCTTTTCCTGGATGCGCGCGGTCAGCAGGCGTTTGCCCAGGCGCACGTTCATCGCGTACACCGCCGCCTGCGTGGAGCCGGGGAACACATAGCGCGCCTCGATCGGCCGCTGGCCTTCGTTGCGGTAGTGCTGGGTCACGGTCACGTCGGCGATCACGCCGGCGATGCGCACGTCGACCCGGGTGGCCTTCAGGGGCAGGCGGTCGGTGCCGGGCTCGCCGCTGTTGACGACGAAGTGCGGGCTCTGCGCCTTCGGCGCTTCGGCGTCGTCGGCATGCGCCGGCGACCACACCACCAGCAGCAGCGCCGCAAAGGCGGCCACGACGATGCACAGCAGCACGCGGCCGCCGCGTGTCAACGGCCGCAGTGGATGGAAGGAACGAAACGGTGGGCGAAAAAGAGGGGGCATGACGGTTCTCCTTGGGGCGGCACCACCGGTTCGGTGGGCATGGCGGCAAGGATCAACGGGTCATGCGAAGCGGGTTTGAAGCGGACGCGGTGCGGTGTGAATGCTGTGTGAAGGGACGGCGAAAACTCGGTGACGGCCACCGGTTGCTCAGGCCCAGGCGCGCTCGATCAGGGCCGCGGCATCGGCCTGGCGCGGCAGCAAGCCGTAAACGCCGCCCCCCTCGGGATCGAAGCGCGAAGCGATAAACGCATCGGACACGAACCCGGGCGCGTCGTTCAGCAGCAGCGCGGCCTGCACCAGCAGCACCAGCCGCCGCACCAGGCGCCGCGCCCCGGCCTCCAGCGCGTCGGCGGGTTGGCGCAGCGCGTCGCGCAACGCGCGCAAGGGCGCCTGCAGCCGCGCATCGCCGGCGCCTTGTTGCGCCAGTTCGTCGAGCAGCGCCTGCATCGCCTCGGGCTCGCGGCTGATCGCGCGCAGCACGTCCAGGCACATCACGTTGCCCGAGCCCTCCCAGATGGAGTTGACCGGCATCTCGCGGAACAGGCGCGCCATCGGCGCGTCTTCGACATAGCCGTTGCCACCGAACACTTCCATCGCCTCGCCGGCCAGTTCGACCCCGCGCTTGCAGACCCAGAACTTGGCCGCCGGCGTGACGATGCGCTGGTAGGCGCGCTGCAGCGGTGCATCGGCCGGCTCGAACGCGCGCGCCAGCCGCATCATCAAATGGGTCGCGGCTTCGCTCTCCAGCGCCAGGTCGGCCAGCACGTTTTGCATCAACGGCTGCTCGACCAGGAGTTTGCCGAACGCGCGGCGGTGGCGGGCGCAGTGGATGGCCTGCACCACACCGTGGCGGATCATGCCGGCGCTGCCCAGCACGCAATGCAGCCGGGTGTAGCCCGCCATCTCGATGATGGTCGGGATGCCGCGGCCCTCGTCGCCGACCATCACGCCCCAGGCGCCCTGGAACTCGACCTCGCCGCTGGCGTTGGAGCCGTTGCCCAGCTTGTTCTTCAGGCGCTGGACCCGCACCGCGTTGCGGCTTCCGTCGGGCCTGAAACGCGGCACGTAAAAACACGACGGCCCGGCTTCGGTGCGCGCCACCACCAGGTGCGCATCGCACATCGGCGCGGAGAAAAACCATTTGTGGCCGACCAGGCTGTACTCGGCGCCGCGCCCTTCACCGCGCAGCGCGGTGGCCACGGTGGTGTTGGAACGCACGTCGGAGCCGCCCTGTTTTTCGGTCATGCCCATGCCGATCAGGATCGAGTCCTTCTGCGCGATCGGCAGGTCGCGCGCGTCGTACGTGGTCGAGTACAGCCGGGCGCGCAGCGGCTCGAACAGCGCCGGCTCCTTCTGCAGCACCGGGATGCAGGCGAACGTCATCGAGGTCGGGCACAGGCTGCCACCCTCGATCTGCGCGTGCATCGAAAAGCCGGCGGCGTAAGCGCTCCAGGCGCCCGGGCGCGGGTCGGAGAACGGCTGCGACACCAGGTTCTGCGCGCGCAGCATCCGCATCAGGCCATGCCAGGCGTCGTGAAACTCGACCTGGTCGACCCGGTGGCCCACGCGGTCGAAGCAACGCAACTCGGGCTTGAACCGGTTGGCGGCCTCGGCCCAGCGAATCGTCTGTTCGCTGCCCAGCGCCGCGCCGTAGCGCATCAACGACGGCTCCAGCGCCTGGCCGCCGCCACGCTGCACGGCCAGCTGCAAGACCACGTCGGTGGTGTACAGGTTCCAGTCCTTCAGTTCAGGGACCGTGTTGGTGACCTCGTGTGTGATCCAGTTCATGCGGCTCTCCTTCGCGCCCCGCCGGCGCAGGTTCTGGCGCCAACATGTTCCCACATCACATGCGGCCTTTGCACGGCACCAGATTGCGTTCGGCCCAGCGCATCAGCAGGTCGAACAGGTAGGCCACGACGCCGATCACGCTGATGCCCATGATCACGATGTCGGTGCGCAGGAAGTTCGATGCGTTGAGCACCATCTGCCCGAGGCCGACGTTGGCCGCCACCATCTCGGCGGCCACCAGCGTGGTCCAGCCGAACCCGATGGCGATGCGCACGCCGACCAGGATTTCCGGCAGCGCCGACGGCAGCACCACAGGGCGCACCACCTGCGCGTGGCTGGCGCCCATCGAGCAAGTTGCCGGTGGAGGCGCTGAACACCCGCTTCGCGATCGACCCTCGGCCGGCGCCGGGGTCGCGCTTGAACGGCAAGGCCTGATCGCTGGCGACGCTGATCGGGCGGCCGTGGTCCAGCGCTGTGGGATAAGCTCGCAGCATGCAAGGGAGCACGGTTTTCATCTCCTACCGCCGCAGTGAAAGCGCGTCCTACGCGGGGCACCTGGGCGATGCCCTGAGACGGCAGCTGGGCGAGGACCGGGTGATGCTCGATTTCGACAACATCGAGCCGGGCGCTTCGTTCGTCGAATCGCTGCAGCGCGCTGTCGAGCGCTGCGAGGTGATGCTGGTGCTGATCGGGCCGCAATGGCTGGCCCACGGCAGGGACGGCCGGCCACGCCTGGCGGACCCCGGCGACTTTGTGCGTGGCGAAATCGCTGCGGCGCTGCGCCTGAACAAGCGGGTGGTGCCGGTTCTGATCGACGGTGCGCGCCTTCCCGAGCCGGCCGAATTGCCCGATGAGTTGAAGCCGCTGTTGACACGCATTGCCATGCGGCTCAGCGCCGATCGGTGGGAGGAGGACCTGGCGGCACTGGTCACTCAGCTCGGCGGTGCTCCAAGCGCTTTTTCGACGAGCAGGCGTGTCAGCGGATTTGCTGCGTTGCTGGAAATGATCGGCAGTCTGTTCAGCGGCTCGCCGTCATCGCCGCAACCCTCAGCCGCTCCGACAGCGCCTGCGATGCCGCCATCGCCAGCACCGCCACCGCCTGCCGGCGGAACCGCGGATCGCAAGGTGTTCCTCAGCCACGCCAGCGAAGACCGCTCGCTGGTCACCGAGGTGCTGCGGGCGCTCGAATCGGCCGGGCTGCGCTGCTGGGTCTCGTTCCGCGACATTGCCGATGGAGAACCGTCGTGGGCGGGTGCGATCACCGACGCCATCGCCAACAGCGCGTTGATGGTGGTGGTCGTGTCGAAGGACGCCATCGCTTCACGGCAAGTTCTGCGCGAAGTCAGCATCGCCGATAGCGAGAACATTCCGTTCCTGCCGTTTTGTATTGACACCACACCATTGTCGAGTGACCTGCGCTACTTTTTCAGCGCCGGTCAACGGCTGGACGCCAGCGGCCTCGCCCGCGCCGAATCGCTGGCGCGACTGGTGGTGGCCGCGCGCCTGCGCGCAGGCGCGGCAGCAGGCGGGCGCGGGCTGTGAGGCGCCGCCTGTCCAAGCCCTTTTGAACCGCCGGATCAGGACACGACCTGGTAATACAGGTTCTGCGGGTGCCTGGCCTGCGCAAAAAAGAACCAGCGCTCGACCAGCAGCCCAGGCGCCTGCACCAGCACCGCCAGCACCCACGGCAGCATGGAGCCGCTGGCCACACCCCACAGCGCGAGCAGCGCCGGCAGCCCGAAACACAGCACGATGAAACTGCGCTTCACCTGCTTCAACAGGGGCAGCGTGCGGCCGTGAAAAAACTCGCGCGTGTTGAACGCGCCGGCTGACATGCCCATGGATTTCTGCACCAGGTTCGGCGCCTGGATGCCGGTGGCCGATTGCAGCGTGGACCGGTGGCGCAGCGTGTCGTTGTGGCGCAGCGCCAGGCTGCGCGTGGCCCACGCGAGCAGCGTGACGCCCAACGCCCACGGGCCGGCCACGCGCAGCAGCGCGGCCTCGCCGGCGAGCGCGGCGCCCGCGCAGGCCAGCAGCAGCCCCGACGACAAGCCGATCAGCGTGAAGTTCACCAGCGTCAATGGCTGGGCCCATTCCTGGATGAAGCGCAGGCAGGCGTAGATCATCGCGGTGCAGCACCACAGCAGCGCGGCGAGCACGATCACCGCAAGCGGCAACCACGGCGCGGCCGAGCCGGCGCGATGCGCCCACCACCACAGCGCAACCACGCCGATGAACGCCGGCAGCACGATCACCTCGCGCGACAACCACGACGTGCGCCACATCAGCACCGCGCGCCACGCGCGTTCGGGCCGGCCGAGGTGGCCGAACGACGCGCCCAGGCCGATCAGCAGCATCAGCTCGGCGACGATCAGCGCGCCGCTGACGAAGCCGGCCGACAGCGCCACCCCGGCCAGCAGCGCGAGCGCGAGCGTGACGACCAGCCCCTGCGCGGCGCCGGCGATCGTCGTGAAGACCACGACCGAAAACGCCGGGTTCATGGTGTATCGCACGCGGGTGTGTCAGCCACGGCGGCAGTGATGCGGCGCGGCAGGTACTGGTTGGCCGGCCGCGTCTGCCACTCCGGCATCAATGAATAGCCCCCGCGCTCGCGGATCGCGATCGACACGTCGGACGTCGGGTCCTTCACGTCGCCGAACAGGCGCGCGCCGGTCGGGCAGGCTTGGACACACGCCGGCTTGCGGTCTTGCTGGGGCAGGTGCGCGTCGTAGATGCGGTCCACGCACAGCGTGCACTTGGTCATCACCTGGCGCTCTTCGTCGAGCTCGCGCGCGCCGTACGGGCAGGCCCAGGCGCAGTATTTGCAGCCGATGCACTTGTCGTAGTCGACCAGCACGATGCCGTCCTCCTTGCGCTTGTAGCTGGCGCCGGTGGGGCACACCGGCACACACGGCGGGTCTTCGCAGTGCAGGCAGCTCTTGGGGAAGTGGATCGTGTCGGTGCCGGGGAAGATGCCGGCCTCGTAGGTCTGCACACGGTTGAAGAAAGTGCCGGTCGGGTTGGCGCCATAGGGGCGTTCGTCAGTCAGCGGGCCGGCGCTGCCGGAGGTGTTCCATTGTTTGCACGAGGTCACGCAGGCGTGGCAACCGACGCACACGTTCAGGTCGATCACCAGTGCGAGTTGTTTGGCGAGTGTTTCGCCGCTGTTGCTCGCTCGCCCGTTGGCAGAGGGTTGGGGTGAGGGTTGTGAAGCGTCGCCGCCCTCACCCCCGCCCTCTCCCGCGAGCGGGGGAGGGCGCGCAACACCCATCAACTCTTTCAGCCACTGCATCATTTTCTGCGCCCCGCGAAGTAGGTCAACACGCTGGCCGCTTTGCCCAGCACCCCCGGCGCCGCCGGTACCGCCGCCACCTGCGGGAAGGTCTCTTCAGGTTCCTCGGGCGCCGCCGGCCGGATGCGCACGCGCACGTCGTACCAGCCCGCCTGGCCGGTGATCGGGTCGGAGTTGCTGATGGTCTTGCGATCCGCTGGGTCGCCGAATGGCAGTTCTTCGGAGATCAAATGGTTCAGCAGGAAACCCTTGCGCGCCTCGTCCGCTCCCGGCGCCAGTTGCCAGGCGCCGTCGGCCTTGCCGATCGCGTTCCAGGTCCACACGGTGCCGGGCTCGACCGCTTCGCTGTGGCGCAGCATGCAGCGCACCCTGCCCCACTGGCTTTCGACCCAGCACCAGCCGCCGTCTTCGATGCCCGCGGCGCGCGCCGTGAGCGGGTTGACCTGCAAATAGTTGTGGCTGTGGATCTGGCGCAGCCAGGCGTTTTGCGAGTCCCACGAGTGGTACATCGCCATCGGCCGTTGTGTGATGGCGTTGAGCGGATAGGCCTGCAAGTCGGTTGCATCGTCTTCGAGCGGCGGGTACCAGAACGGCAGCGGGTCGAAGTAGGTGTTGATCCGCTCGCGCAGGTGTTCGGGCGGCTGCCGGCCTGTGCTCTTGCCTTGGGCCGCGAGGCGAAAACTCTGCAGCGTGTCGGAGTACAGCGCCAGTTGCACCGGGTCGTTTTTCTGGCGCCAGCCTTTGTCCTTGGCGAAGTCGAGGTAGGCGCGGTTCCAGTTGCGCATGTAGTGCATGGACTCGGGCAGGTGGTACTGGAACACGCAGTTGTTCTTCTCGTACATCGCCCACTGGTTCGGGTTGGGTTCGCCGCGCAGGTGCTGGTCACCGTTCTTGCCACGCCAGCCCATCAGGAAACCGATGCCGGGTTGCGGCTGGAAGTTGACGACGAAGTCCGGGTAGCCGCTGAATTTGCGCCCGCCTTCCGCAGTGGTGAACGCGGGGAATTTCAGGCGCGACGCGAGTTCGATCAACACCTCCTGGAACGGCTTGCACTGGCCGGTGGGGGGCAGCACCGGCACCCGGACCGAATCGACCGGGCCGTCGAACTCGGAGATCGGCCGGTCCAGCATGCTCATCACGTCATGCCGTTCGAGGTAGGTGGTGTCGGGCAGCACCAGGTCGGCGAACGCCACGGTCTCGCTCTGGAACGCGTCGCACACCACCAGGAACGGAATCATGTGCTCGCCCGCGTCATCCTTGCGGTTCAACATCTCGCGCACGGCCATCGTGTTCATCGAGCTGTTCCACGCCATGTTGGCCATGAAGATCAGCAGCGTGTCGATGCGGTACGGGTCGCCCTTGACGGCGTTGGTGATCACGTTGTGCATCAGCCCGTGCGCGCTCAACGGGTGCTCCCAGCTGAACGCATGGTCGATGCGGATCGGCGAGCCGTCGGGGTGGATCGCCAGTTCTTCGGGGCTGGCCGGAAAACCCAGCGGCGCGGCGTTCAGCGGCGTGTTCGGCTGGATCATCTCGGGCGAGTTGAAGGCGCGGTAGTTCGGCACGATGTGGCGCGGGTACGGCGCCTTGTGGCGGAACCCGCCCGGCGCGTCGATCGTGCCCAGCACACTCATCAGCACGGCCAGCGCCCGCACCGTCTGGAAGCCATTGGAATGCGCCGCCAGGCCGCGCATCGCATGAAATGCGACCGGGCGGGCCTGGGTCGTCGGATGCCGCTTGCCCCAGGCGTCGGTCCAGGGAACAGGCAGCTCGAAGGCCTTTTTCAACGCGGTGTCGCCCAACTCGCGTGCGAGCTTGCGGATGCGCGCCGCAGCGATGCCGGTGATCGCCGCGGCCCACTCCGGCGTGCAGCTTTCCACCCGCTCGCGCAACAACTGGAACGCCGGCGCGACCTGGCTTCCATCGGCGAGTTGGTAGTGGCCTTCGAGCGCCGGGTCGCAGCCGTCGGCGATGCCCTCGGGGTAGGCGTTGCGCACCCTGCCGCTGGCCTGGTCCCACACCAGCTTGTTGTGCGGCTCGCGGCCGTCGCCCGGCGGGCCGCGCGCGGGGTCGGGGTCGAACGCGAACAGGCCTTGGCGGGCGCAGTCGTCCAGCACCACCAACTGCGGCGCGTTCGTGAAGCGCTTCAGGAAGGCGTGGTCGATCAGGTCGTGCGCGATCAACTCGCGCAGCAGCGCCATCAACAGCGCGCCATCGGTGCCGGGCTTGATCGGGATCCACTCGTCGGCGATCGCCGAATAGCCGGTGCGCACCGGGTTGATCGAGATGAAGCGGCCACCCGCGCGCTTGAACTTGCCGATGGCGATCTTCATCGGGTTGCTGTGGTGGTCTTCGGCGGTGCCGATCATCACGAACAGGCGGGCGCGGTCCAGGTCGGGGCCGCCGAATTCCCAGAAGCTGCCGCCGATCGTGTAGATCATGCCGGCGGCCATGTTCACCGAACAGAACCCGCCATGCGCGGCGTAGTTGGGTGTGCCGAACTGGCGCGCGAACAGGCCGGTCAGCGCCTGCATCTGGTCGCGGCCGGTGAACAGCGCGAACTTCTTCGGGTCGGTCGCGCGGATCTTGCCCAGCCGCTCGGTCAGCATCTCGAACGCGCGCTCCCACGAAATCGGCTCGAACTCGCCGGCCCCGCGCTCACTGCCGGCCTTGCGCAGCAGCGGCATCGTCAGGCGCGCCGGCGACACCTGTTTCATGATGCCGGCAGCACCCTTGGCGCAAATCACGCCCTGGTTCAGCGGGTGGTCCGGGTTGCCGTCGATGTAGCGCAGCTCGGGCCCATTCACACCGTCGCGCAGATGCACCCGAATGCCGCAGCGGCAGGCGCACATGTAGCAGGTGGTGGTCTTGACCTGCGTGTGGGCGGCCGGCGCCGGCGCCGCCAAGGGATCGTGCAGCGGCTCGCTCGAAAGGAACTTGAACACGCGGGCTCCCCCATTCGTCGGTTGTCGTCGGTTGGTTCGAACGCCGATGGTAGACAGCATCGCTGAAAGAAAAAAGCGGAGAAGTCCGGTCACGATGATCGGTCAATCAGACCAGCAGAACGCCCCCCGCCTGCGCCTGTCGCTGCGCCAGCTGGAGGTGTTTGCCGCCATCGCCCACAGTGGCTCCACCCGGGTCGGGGCCGGGCGTGTGGCGCGCTCGCAGTCGGCCGCCAGCGCGGCGCTGGCCGAGCTGGAAACAGCTCTGGGCGAAGCCTTGTTCGACCGCATCGGCCGCCGTCTGGTGCTGAACGAAAACGGCCGCGCGCTGCTGCCCAGCCCCGTGGCCCTGCTTGGCCAGGCGGCCGAGCTGCAAGGCCGGTTCAGCGGCGAGCACGCCGCACCGTTGCGCGTGGCCGCCAGCCTGACGATCGGCGAGTACCTGCTGCCCGGCCTGATGGCGCAGTGGAAGCTGGCCCACCCGCACAGCGCGGTGGCCACCCACTGGCGGCGGCGCGGGCCACGCGGGCCAGTGCGCGCCAACTGGCCGAAGCGTCGTGGATGCTGCGCGAGCACGGCTCCGGCACGCGCCAGGCCAGCGACCGCTGGTTGATCGAGCACCTGGGCAGCCAGAACATCGGCTTCGAACTGGGCAGCACCGAGGCCATCGAGCGGCTGGCCGCCGCCGGGGCGGGCTTGGCCTGCCTGTCGCGCCACACCGTGGCCGAGGAGCTGTCCAGCGGCGAACTGGTGGCGCTGCGCACCCGGCTGCCGGTCGCCCGCCGCCGGCTGGCGATGGTGGTGCGGCGCGACAAGCGCCTGGGCCGCGCCACCGAGGACTTCATCGGCCACTGCGTCGCGATGGCGCCGGCCGGGCCGTGAACCGGCTTTGTTGCGGGCATCACGGTAGCGCTGCCATCGGCCTACAATGAGTCATGGTCCTGGCCCCCGTTTCGCCCCGACGCAGCCGCCGCGGAAGTGGCGCCGTGACGCTGCACGACGTGGCCAAGCTGGCCGGTGTGGCGCCGATCACCGCCTCGCGCGCGTTGAACACGCCCGACCAGGTCTCGGCCGAGGTGCTGCGCAAGGTTGGCGACGCCGTCGCCCGCACCGGCTACGTGCCCAACCTGCTCGCTGGCGGCCTGGCGTCGACGCGCAGCCGGCTGGTCGCGGCCGTCGTGCCCACGATTTCGGGGCCGGTGTTCCTGGAATCGGTGCAGTCGCTGACCGAGGCCCTTGCGGAACGCGGCTACCAGCTGATGCTCGGCCAGGCCGGTTACACGAGCAACCGCGAGGACGCATTGCTGGAGGCCATCATCGGCCGCCGGCCGGACGGGATCGTGCTGACCGGCATCATGCATTCCGCCGAAGGCCGCAAACGGCTGCTCGCGTCGGGCATTCCGGTGGTCGAGACCTGGGACCTGACGCCCACGCCGATCGACATGCTGGTCGGCTTTTCGCACCTCGATGTCGGCCGCGCGGTGGCCGAGTTCCTGCACGCCAAGGGCCGCCAGCGCCTGGCCGTGGTGGCCGGTGACGACGAGCGGGCGATGCGCCGCCTCGAGTCCTTTCAGGCCACGGCGCGCGCGCTCGGCCTGCCCGAGGTTCGGGTGGTGGTGGTGCCCGCGCCGACCACGCTGCGCAGCGGCCGCGGCGCGCTGACCGCATTGCTGCGCGGCCAGCCAGTGGTCGACGCGGTGTTCTGCAGCTCCGACCTGCTGGCGCTCGGCGTGATGACCGAAGCGCGGGCGGCCGGGGTGGAGGTGCCGCGCCAACTGGCCGTGGTCGGCTTCGGCGACCTGGAATTCGCCGCCGACCTGCACCCGGCGCTGACCACGGTGCGCATCAACGGCGCGGCGATCGGCCGCCAGGCGGCGCATTTCATCGTCGAGCGCGCCGAAGGGCGCGCGGTGGCGCAGCGGGTGATCGACATCGGCTTTTCGATCGTCGACCGGCACAGCAGTTGATTCGGGTTAATTCGTATCTTTTGATCTTGAAATCCAACAGAGGTAGCGCTACCATTCAGGCAGATTTGGTAGCGCTACCTTTTGCTCCTGGATCAATCCGGATTTCACCCGTTCGAGGAAACTTAGACCATGAAAATGCTGAACCCGTTGTGGCCCGCCTTCGCCACCTTCGTCATCGCGCTGGCCACTGCCGCCGGCGCGCAAGCCGACACCTGGCCGTCGAAGCCCGTGACCTTGCTGGTGCCGTTCCCCGCCGGCGGCTCGACCGACGTGATCGCCCGCGCCGTCGGCCCGCAGCTGCAGGAAAAGCTCGGCGGCACCTTCATCGTCGACAACAGGGCCGGCGCCGGCGGCACCGTTGGCGCGGCGGCGGCCAAGCGCGCGCCGCCCGACGGCTACACGATCTTCGTCTCGTCGCTCGGCCCGTTCGTGATCGGGCCGCACCTGATCAAGAACCCGGGCTACGACCCGCTGAAGGACTTCGACTACATCATGGTCGCGGTGCAGGCGCCGAACGTGCTGGCGGTGCCGGCGAACTCGCCGCACAAGTCGCTGGCCGACGTGACCGCATTCCACAAGGCCAACCCCGGCAAGATGAGCTTTGCGTCGGCCGGCAACGGCACCAGCGACCACCTGACGGCCGAGCTGTTCTGGCAGCAGACCGGCACCAGCGGGCTGCACATTCCTTACAAGGGCGGCGCGCCGGCGATGTCTGACCTGCTGGGCAGCCAGGTCGACGCGAGCTTCATGAACATCAACACAGCCATCACCAACATCAAGGCCGGCAAGCTGCGCGCGCTCGCCGTCACCAGCGCGAAGCGTTCGCCGCTGCTGCTCGAGGTGCCGACGATGGAAGAACTCGGCATCCAGGGCGTGACGGTCAACTCGTGGCAGGCATTCGCCGCCCCGAAGGGGCTGCCGGCCGACATCAAGGGCAAGCTGCACGCGGCGCTGACGGCGGCGCTGAACGACGCGTCGGTGAAGACCAGGCTGCTCGACCTCGGTTTCGAGATCGTCGCCAACACGCCCGAGCAGTTCACCGCCTTCCAGGCGACCGAGTTCGCGCGCTGGAAAAAGGTGATCGAGGTCGGCAAGATCACCGCAGACTGAACCGGGGCGCACCATGACCACGTCATCGACCCCGGTGATCACCGCGCTGCGCGTGATCCCGGTTGCCGGCCGCGACAGCATGCTGCTCAACCTGAGCGGCGCGCACGGCCCGTACTTCACCCGCAACCTGCTGATCCTGACCGACAGCGCCGGGCGCAGCGGTGTCTGCGAAGTGCCGGGCGGCGAGCAGATCCGCCAGACGCTGGACGACGCCCGCGAGCTGATCGTCGGCCAGCCGCTCGGTTCGCGGCAGCGGCTGCTGCAACAGGTGCAGCGCCGCTTCGCCGACCGCGACAGCGGCGGCCGCGGCTTGCACACCTTCGACCTGCGCACGACCATCCACGCCGTGACGGCGATCGAATCGGCCCTGCTCGACCTGCTCGACCTGCTCGGCCAGCACCTTGGCGTGCCGGTCGCGCACCTGCTCGGCGAGGGCCGGCAGCGCGACGCGGTCGAGATGCTCGGCTACCTGTTCTTCATCGGCGACAACAGCAAGACCGAGCTGCCGTACGCCAGTGACCCGGGCGCCGCCAACGACTGGTTCCGCCTGCGCCACGAAGCGGCGATGACGCCGCAAGCGGTGGTGCGGCTGGCCGAAGCGGCGCGCGAGCGCTACGGCTTCAACGACTTCAAGCTGAAGGGCGGCGTGCTGCGCGGCGACGCGGAAGTCGAGGCCATCGTCGCGCTGCACGAGCGCTTTCCGCAGGCCCGGGTCACGCTCGACCCGAACGGCGGCTGGTGCTTGCGCGACGCGATCCGGCTGATGCGCGACATGCGCGGCATCGTCGCCTACGCCGAAGACCCCCGCGGCGCCGAAGACGGCTTTTCAGGCCGCGAGGTGATGGCCGAGTTCCGCCGCGAAACCGGCCTGCCGACCGCGACCAACATGATCGCGACCGACTGGCGGCAGCTGGTTCATGCACTCGCCTTGCAATCGGTCGACATCCCGCTCGCCGACCCGCATTTCTGGACCATGGCCGGCTCGGTGCGGGTGGCGCAGACCTGCCGCGACTGGGGTCTGACCTGGGGCTCGCACTCGAACAACCACTTCGACGTGTCGCTGGCGATGTTCACCCATGTCGCGGCCGCGGCCCCGGGCAAGGTGACGGCGATCGACACGCACTGGATCTGGCAGGACGGCCAGCGCCTGACGAAGCAGCCGCTGCAGATCACCGGCGGCCATGTGCAAGTGCCCAAGCAGCCCGGCCTGGGCGTCGAACTCGACCTGGTCGAAGTCGAGAAGGCCCACCAGCTCTACCTGCGGCCTGGGCGCGCGCGACGACGCGCTGGCGATGCGGCACCTCGTCCCCGGCTGGGCCTTCAACCCGAAGCGCCCGGCGCTCGACCGCTGAACCGAAAGCACACGATGCGAGGCAACCGTTTGCGCGGCGAGGCCGGTGCGAAAGCCGCGTCGCTGACCATCATGTGCGACGCCGACCCGGCGTCAAGGCACTCGAACTGCCGGCCGACCACAAAGCGGCTCCAGCCTGAACCGACGATTGCCATTTGATTCTCATGCATCGCGCCTCCAATGGAGCGCGCAGGAGCCATCGACATGACGACACCCCCGTCCGACCGCATCGCCCACATCCGGCTCTCGTCGTGCACCCTGCCGCTGGCCACGCCGATCAGCGACGCCAAGGTGCTGACCGGGCGGCAAAAGCCGATGACCGAGATCGCGCTGCTGTTCGCCGAGGTGCAGACCGCGGGCGGCCACCAGGGCCTGGGCTTCAGCTACTCCAAACGCGCCGGCGGGCCGGGCCAGTTTGCGCATGCGACCGAGATCGCGCCGGCCTTGATCGGCGAAGACGCGAACGACATCGCGCGGCTGTGGGACAAACTCTGCTGGGCCGGCGCATCGGTCGGGCGCAGCGGCATGGCCACGCAGGCGATCGGCGCTTTCGACGTGGCCTTGTGGGACTTGAAGGCCCGCCGCGCCGGGCTGTCGCTGGCCAAGCTGCTCGGCGCGCACCGCGACTCGGTGCGCTGCTACAACAGCTCGGGCGGCTTCCTGCACACGCCACTCGACCAATTGCTCGTCAACGCCACGGCGTCGCGCGAGCGCGGCATCGGCGGCATCAAGCTCAAGGTGGGCCAGCCCGACCGCGCGCTGGATGTGCAACGGGTCGAGGCGGTGCGCAAGCACCTGGGTGAGCACGTGCCGCTGATGGTCGACGCCAACCAGCAATGGGACCGGCCGACCGCGCAGCGCATGTGCCGCACGTTCGAGCCGTACAACCTGGTCTGGATCGAGGAGCCGCTCGACGCCTGTGACCACGAGGGCCATGCCGCGCTCGCGGCGCAGTTCGACACGCCCATCGCCACTGGTGAAATGCTGACCAGCGCCGCCGAGCACTTCGAGCTGATCCGCCACCGCGCCGCCGACTGCTTGATGCCCGACGCGCCGCGCGTCGGCGGCATCACGCCGTTCCTGAAAGTGGCGGCGCTGGCCGACCACGCCGGGCTGATGCTGGCGCCGCATTTCGCGATGGAGCTGCACATCCACCTGGCGGCGGCGTACCCACGCGAGCCCTGGGTCGAGCACTTCGAATGGCTGGAGCCCTTGTTCAACGAGCGCATCGAGATCTGCGACGGCCGCATGCTCGTGCCCACGCGACCCGGCCTCGGGCTGAGCCTGAGCGAGCAGGCGCGGGCCTGGACGCACCAGGTCAGCGAGGCCGGTGTTCGACCGTAAAGGCAACGCCCAAGCTCGCGATCCAGACTGGAGATGACGATGACCCCCGTGCCCGGTGCCCCGCTGACCATCCGCATGCACGCGCGCGACAACGTCGCGATCGTGGCCAACGACGGTGGCCTCGCCGCCGGCGCCGCGCTGCCTTGCGGCCTGGTGTTGTGCGATCGTGTGCCACAGGGGCACAAGCTCGCGCTGGTCGACATCGCCGCCGGTGCGCCGGTGCTGCGCTACGGCATCGCCATCGGCCATGCGTTGAAGGACATTCGCGCCGGCAGCTGGGTGCACGAACGGCTGTTGAAGATGCCCGATGCGCGTGGGCTCGACGATCTGCCCATGCCCGGCGATGGCGCGACCGTCCGGCCCGAGCCGCTGCCGCCGCTGGCGGGCTACAGCTTCGAGGGCTATCGCAATCCCGACGGCTCGGTCGGAACGCGCAACATCCTGGCCATCACCCAGACGGTGCAGTGCGTGGCCGGCGTCACCGATTTCGCGGTGCAGCGCATCAAGGCGGAGCTGCTGCCCCGCTTTGGCAACGTCGATGACGTGGTGGCGCTGGCGCATGGTTACGGCTGCGGTGTGGCGATCGACGCGCCCGACGCCGCGGTGCCGATCCGCACGCTGCGCAACATCAGCCTGAACCCCAACTTCGGCGGCGAGGTGATGGTCGTCAGCCTGGGCTGCGAAAAGCTGCAGCCCGAGCGGCTGCTGCCACCGGGCTCGTTCGCCATCGTCGACGAGCGCAACGCCGCCGATGTCGGCCGCAGCGCCGAAGCGGCGCTGGACGTCGTGTGCCTGCAGGACGACGCCCATGTCGGCTTCATGTCGATGGTCGAATCGATCATGCGCCAGGCTGAAGCGCACCTCGAACGCCTGAACACGCGCCGGCGCGAGAGCGTGCCGGCCAGCGAGTTGGTGGTCGGTGTGCAGTGCGGCGGCAGCGACGCGTTCTCGGGCGTTACCGCCAACCCGGCGGTGGGCTTTTGCACCGACTTGCTGGTGCGTGCCGGCGCCAGCGTGATGTTCTCCGAAGTGACCGAGGTGCGCGACGCGATCGACCAGCTCACCGCGCGCGCGGCGACACCGGCCGTGGCCGAGGCCATGGTCCGCGAGATGGCCTGGTACGACGCCTACCTGCTGCGCGGCGGCGCCGACCGCAGTGCCAACACGACCCCGGGCAACAAAAAAGGCGGCCTGTCCAACATCGTCGAAAAGGCGATGGGCTCGATCGTCAAGTCCGGCACGGTGCCGATCTCCGGCGTGTTGGCGCCGGGCGAAAAGCTCCAGGCCAAGGGCCTGACCTTTGCGGCCACACCGGCCAGCGACTTCATCTGCGGCACCCTGCAACTGGCCGCCGGCATGAACCTGCATGTGTTCACCACCGGGCGCGGCACACCGTACGGCCTGGCCGCGGTGCCGGTCATCAAGGTGGCCACGCGCAGCGAGCTGGCCCGGCGCTGGCACGACCTGATGGATGTGAACGCGGGCGCCATCGCCGATGGCACGGCCAGCATCGAGGACGTGGGCTGGGAGCTGTTCCGCCTGATGCTCGAAGTCGCCAGCGGGCGCAAGAAGACCTGGGCCGAACACTGGAAGCTGCACAACGCGTTGGTGCTGTTCAATCCGGGCCCGGTGACCTGAACCCGGCGATCCGTGGCCTTTGGCAGGTCGCAGCGAGCGGCGCCGAGGAGTCCGGTAGCGCGCTGGACCGTGCTCGGCTCTTATTTCTTGAAACGCCGCTCCCATGTACGCAACGATGTGCGCAACGATGAACGCACATTTGTCAGTTTTCTATTGTGTGACAATGGCTTATAAGACTTATTAGATGCGCAAAAGTGGTCGCTCTTCACGACTCTCCCCATCAGTTTGAACCGCTCCTGCCGTCACCGGCCGCGCAGGAGCCGTTGCTGGCCAAAGCCCACGATCTGGCGCGCACTGCGCTGGCGCTGTCCGGCCAACCGATTGCCACCGAATTGCGTGGGCTGCTGCGGGCCATGAACTCGTATTACACCAACCGGATCGAGGGCCAGCACACCCGGCCGCAAGAACTGGAGCAAGCTTTGCGGCAAGACTTTTCAGGCGACGCGAAACTGGCCGCTCGCCAACGCCTGGCACTCGCCCACATCGCGGCTGAAGTTGAACTCGAAGCTCGCTACGGCGGCGACGACGGCGCCTGCGCGCTGTACAGCCAGACTGCGCTGCAAGACATTCACCGGGCTTTGTTCGCGCGGCTCCCCGCCGCCGACCTCCAGGCCGATCCAGCCGCCGCCATCGTGCCAGGCCAACTGCGCGCCCAGCAAGTGAGTGTGGGTCGGCATGTCGCGCCTGCGGCGGCGAGCGTGCCCGCGTTCATCGAGCGCTGGTCACAGGTCTTTGGCGGCGTTCGGCGAGGAGAAGCAGCGCTGGTGGCCATGGCCGCGGCACACCAGCGCATCGGCTGGGTCCACCCTTTTGTCGATGGCAATGGCCGCGTGATGCGGCTGCACACCCACACCTTGCTCAGTACCCTGGGCTACACGGGCGGGCTGTGGTCACCACTGCGCGGTTTTGCACGCAGCGTGGACCGCTACTACGCACTCCTCGCCGCCGCCGACGAGCCGCGCCATGGCGACCTGGACGGCCGCGGCAACCTCAGCGAACAAGCGCTGGTGGCATGGATCGACTACGTGCTCGACACCTGCCTGGACCAGGTGCGGTTCATGAAGTCCACCCTCAACCCGGGCACCATGGAGCAGCGCATTGCCGCGTGTCTGGTGTTCGAACAAGAGACGGTCAAGTCCGGTGTGCGGCTCGAAGCGCTGCGCCCGCTGCACTACCTTTTTTTGACCGGCGCCGAGATCGACCGCGGTGACTTCAAACGCATGACGGGGCTGGGCGAACGCACGGCCGTCAAGCTGTTGACGGCGCTGTTGCAACGCGGCCTGTTGCGCAGCGATTCACCGCAGGGCAGGCTGCGCTTCGGGCTGCCGCTGCATGCGCTGCGGTTTTATTTTCCGGCGTTGTGGCCGGAGGCGGAGGCGGATGGGTTGCAGGCATGACAGCCGGGATGGCTGATCGGCGCGCCCGCTGCGGACCGGGCCGGAACGGAAAAGCGCAGTGGTGCCCAGTGGCATCACGAAGATTGGCAACGCCGCATTTGGCGAGTGCCAGGCCGATCGAATGCAGCGAGGCTTGTGCAAGCAGGCACTAGACTCGTTCGGTTTCACGTTCACACCCCATTCACACTGCGGCCTCCATGACTCTTGCACCCTTGATCGTCGGGCTGGGCGGCACCACCCGCGCCGGCTCCACCTCCGAGCAGGCGCTGCAAGTGGCGCTGGCGCGCGCCCGCGCGCTGGGCTGCGACACCCTGGCGTTTGCCAGCACCCAGCTGCCGACCGAGATCTACGACCCGGCGCGGCCCGACCGCAGCGCGGCCGCGCTCGCCTTGGTGGACGCGCTGCGCCGCGCCGACGGCGTGCTGATCGCCAGCCCGGCGTACCACGGCGGTTTGTCCGGGCTGGTGAAGAACGCGCTCGACTTCGTCGAAGACCTGCGCGACGACGAGCGCGTTTACCTCGAGGGCCGCGCGGTGGGCTGCATCGTCTGTGCCGAGGGCTCGCAGGCGATGGGCTCGACGCTGGCGTCGCTGCGCGCCATCGTGCATGCCTTGCGCGGCTGGCCCACGCCGTTCGGTGCCACCTTGAACACCACCGGCAGGCCGTTCGGCAATGCCGGCCAGCCGGCCGATGCAGCAGCCGTTCAAGCCTGCGAGACCGTGGCCGCGCAGGTGGTAGGCTTTGCGCTGATGCGCCGGGCCGCACGCTGACGCTTTGACTTTGAACCTGGAACACAAGGAGACGTTATGGATCGCAGAAACTGGCTCGCGGCCGCTTGCGCGGGCGCACTCGGCGCGGCCTGGCTGCCCATTTGGGCGCAGCCGGCGAGCGCGCCGTTGACCGCGTTGCGCAGCCTGGCCGTGCTCGACTTCGAACTCGTCGACGACCAGAACAACCCGCTCACCAAGGCGGCGCAAGAGGTGAGGCTGCGCGATGCCACCGCGCAGATCCAGCGTGAGCTGACCGAGCGGCGGCTCTACCGGGTGGTCGACGCGCTGCCGTCGCTGGACCTGCAGCGCCAGCTGCGCAACCAGCAGGAGTATTTGTACCGCTGCGACGACTGCGCCGAGCAGGTGGGCCGGCTGCTGGGCGTGGACCTGGTGATGGCCACCTGGGTGCAAAAGGTCAGCGAACTGATCCTCAATGTCAACGTCGAAATCCACGACGTCAAGGCGCACAAGCTGCTGCTCAGCAAGTCGGTCGACATGCGCGGCAACGACGATGTGTCGTGGACGCGCGCCGTGCGCTACCTGGTGCGCGACATGGCCGACAAGCGCGAGCGCAATCCAAAATACGGCCAGTGACTGCGGCCAGTGACGCACCGCGCCGGCCACGCCGGCGTGGTGCGAACCAGCTACTGGTCGCCGTCCAGGCCGCTGGCCCACAGTGCGGCCGGCCCCTCGAAGATCGACGCATCGGCCAGCGCGCTGCCGTCTTCGGCCAGCCTGACCCATGCCAGGGTGTCGTGGTGGCTGCCCGGAATCAACTCTTTCGAGCGTTCGGCGACCAGCCACGCGTGCAGCCGGGCGTACTTTTCGGGGTGGTGGCGGTGGGCCCAGGCCAGCCCCACCAAGTCGCCGTAGCCTTCTTCGCGGCGCGCCGATTTCATGGTCATCACCGCAGCCCGGTGCTCGGCGCCGGCCGCGTCCGGCTCATGGGCCGTGAACCCGGCCGGCAAGCGGTACCAGGCGCCGTCCAGGTAGCGCCGGCAATGGCCCAGTTCGTGTGCGGCCATCAGTTCGAGCGTGGCATTCAACAGGTCCGGCTCGATGTGTTCGAGCGTGGCCTGCGCTTGCGCATTGCCGCGCATCGACAGCACCAGCTTGCAGCGGCCGTTCACGAAACCCAGCGCCAGCGGCGCGGCGCCGGGCGCCGGCTGCGGCTGCACCACGATGTCCAGCGGCAGGCCCGATTGGCGGGCGAACACGACGACCGGCCAGGCGCCTTGGAGCCAGCGTTTTTCAGTCGGCGTCAGGTCGGACGCGAGGCAGGCCGAGCACGTCAGCGCCGCTGCCAGAAACCGGGAGATGGACTGCCACATCGGGAACCTCCTGCATGTGGATTCTTCGTCCTGCAGCGGCTCTTGCTTGAGCTTTACAAATTCGACCGGAGCGGCGCCGTGCTGGGCTGCACAGATGCCGGCCGGGCCCCGGTCGGCGCGGCGCGACGCGCGTCACGCCCCTTCGGGTTCGATCCGCAGCGCTTCGAGAAAGCGCGAGACCATGTTGTAGGCCGCCACGGTGGCGGTCAACTCCACCATCTCGCGGTCGCTGAAATGCGCGCGCGCGGCATCGAACACGGCGGGCGGCACCTGCACTTGCAAGGTCATCGCCTGCGCGTAGGCCAGCACGTCACGCTCGCGCGGCGTGAACAGCGCCGATGCCTCCCAGCCCGCTTTCAGCGCGTCGACCTGCGCCTGCGCCACGCCCTCGGCCAGCGCCACCGGCGCGTGCTGCACAAATTCATAGGGCGCGCGGTTGAGCACCGCCACCAGCAGGATCACCCGTTCGCGCAAGCCGCCGTCGAGCACGCCGGCGCTGCGGATGGCGCCCATGAAGGCATTCCAGCCGCGCGTGATGGGTGCGCTGTGCAGCAGCAGCCGGTCCAGGTTCAGCAACGCGCCGCCGCGGCGGGATTGCACCGCGGCGATCAGTTCGGAGTCGGCGCCGGGCGTGTGCGGGTCGACAAAGGGCAATCGGGCCATGGGGTTCGCCTCTGCATTGGGGAAATGGGGAAATGGGGAATGGGGCGTGCGCAGGCTGCGGAGCGACGGCGGCACAGCGGTGATCTTGGGTTCAGCCCGTCACCGCCTGCCGGGCCGACACCAGCACCCGCGCCGAGCGCGAATGCACGCTCTCGCGCCGGACCGCGAAGTTGATGCCGGGCACCACCCAGCGCGTCATCTGCAAGGGGCTGTGGCGCGCGAAGTGCCCGCTGAACCAGCCCTGGCCTTCGATCCGGAACGCCGAAAACTCGCCCGCCGGCACCTTCACCTTCTGCCGCTCGGTGACGCCGAACTCGTAGTCGCCCGCGCCCGGCACGTCCCCGCTTTGCTGGAACCGGCTGGCCCACTTGCGGCCGATCTGCAACTCGGCCGGGTTGATCTGGATCGGCACGTCGTAGCGCCGCGAGCGGCCCTCCTTGAGCGTGCCGCCCATCAGGTCGGCCAACGAACCATCGGCAAACTCGACCCGGTTGCGCGCCGCATCGACGCGCCTGACCACCACCTTGTACTTGCGCTGGACCACGTCGCGGTAGCGGTCGACCTCGTGAAAAACGTACTCGTCGCCAGGGGTCCAGACCGGCCGGAATGCATAGGTGCCGGCCGAGTTGGGATTGCCCGATCCCTGGAACCGCGCCGGCACGGCCAGGCCGGGGCCCAGGCGCAGCGCGGTGGCGGCGCCGGCAGCGCCGGGGCGCCGCGCCGGCTCCTGGCCGGCGAGCAGGTTGCGCATCCGCACCTCGGCCACCTCGGCGAACTTGCCGTTCGGAAAACGCCTCAGGTAACCCGTCAGACCAGCCACGGTCGGCGTGCCCTTGATCCGGTTCCAGGCGTCGAGTTCATCGCGCACCTGGCGCTCCAGTTCGGCCTCGGACAGGGCCTGCGCGGGAAACAGATAAACGTCGCTCTCCAGCGAGGTCGACTCCCACGGAACCTGCTCGCCGCCCGAGGCCACCCGCACGTTCAGGCGCACCCGCTTGAGCGCGTCTTCGATGCGCACCCCCTTGATCGCCAGTTCGCGCAGCAAGTGTTCGGTGTACAGGCCATTGGGGCGGCCCGGCATTTCGATCGCCACACGCCCGGGCGCGGGGGCGAACGCCAGCAGCGTGCCCGCCGGCGCGTCGTACGGGCTCATGCCTTTTTGCGACGGCCGAAAACGCGCGCCGAACGGGTCGTCGCGGCAGGCGTCGAGGATGATCAGCGAGGTCTTGCCCTGGGTCCGCCCGAGCCGGCCGAGCACCAGGCCCAGGTCGACACACTGTTTGCGAATGTCGCCGGCCGACTCGACATCGCCGTCCACCGGCAGCAGGTAGTTGTGCCAGTCGAGTTGCGCCGCATGGCCGGCGTAATAGAACAGCGCCGTGCCGACGTCTCGATGGGCCGCCGATTGGCCGAAGGCGCCGATCGCGCCGGTCATCTGCGCCAGCGTTGCGTTCAGCTTCAGATCGACCGCGAAGCCGGCTTGTTGCAACAAGGCGGCGACCGCGCGGGCGTCGTTGGCGGCGCTGGCGAGCGGGTTGTGCCGGTAGCGCTCGTTGCCGATCACCAAGGCCGCGCGGCCCGGCGCGCCTTGGGCGCTGCCGGCCCACGCCGCCAGCGGCGCGCCAGCCCACCCCAGCGACGCTGCCAGCGAGCGCTTCAGCAGGCACCGCCGTGATGTCATGTTCTGCCCTCCCGCGCAGCCTGCGAGGCCGGCTCGCCGCGGATCATGCTCGGCATCCGATTTGCGAGTCAAGGCAGATCCTGCGTCGCGCGGTGGCGTCATGGCGGCTCCGTGGGTTGGGGGGGTTGCCGCACTGAGTGGCCGGTTGCGCGGTTTCGTTTCAAGCCCTCGCGGGCGCGCCGGCACGGGCGGCGTGTGCGGCTTGCGCAAGCGCAGACGTACACTGGCGCGGCGCGCACCCACCGATCGAATGCCCTGCCGCGCGATCGCCACTCCGTGAGACACCGAGGATGCAAAAACTCGCAGCGCTGGAGATCCAGGCATTGCTCCGGCGCATCGGCCAGCGCGACCAGGCGGCGTTTCGAGTGCTGTACGAGCAGTTCGCGCGCCGGGTCTACGCTTTTCTGGTGCACCGGTTTCAGCAGGAAACACTGGCCGAGGAAGTGGTGTCCGATACGCTGCTGCACGTGTGGAAGGCGCCCGAGAGTTTTCGCGGCGAGTCGGCTTTTTCGACCTGGCTGCTCGGCGTGGCACGATTCAAGATGCTCGAGCGGCTGCGCCGCGGCGGGCCCGAATCCGGCGCGAACATCGACGAGCTCGACGAGAACCTGCTGGTCGACGACACCGGCCCCGACGACATTGCGGCGCTGCGCCAGCGCAGCGAAGGCGTGCACGACTGCCTCGCGCTGTTGCCGGGCGAACAGCGCGAGTGCATCCACCTGGCGTATTACGAAGGCTGGACGCTGGAGGAGATCGGCACCCACATGAGCCTGCAAAAAGAGACCGTGGGCACACGCCTGTTTTATGCGCGCAAGAAGATCCAGGCCTGCCTGGCGGCGCTGATCGACCGCGAGCGCGGCCCGCGCGAGGCACCGGCATGAACCCGCGCCTGGCCGAGCTTTCCCGCAAGGCGGCGACCGGCACGCTGACCGAGGCCGAACGCGCGTGGCTGGCGGCGCACTTGCGCGACCATCCGGCCGAGCGCGCCGAGCTTGAGTGGGACCGGCAGTTCAGCACCACGCTGAGTGAGAAGGTCGCCGCCATGCCCTTGATGCCCGGCTGGGAGCGAACCGCGCGCGAATTGCGGGCCGGGCCCGCGCGTGAGCGCGCCCCGGGCGTGCTGGACCGGCTCTCGGACTGGCTGGCCGCGACGCTGGGCGTGCCGCTCAACGCACAAGCGATTGCCGCCGCGCTGGTGCTGGTGCAAGCCGGTGTGATCGGCGTGCTGGCCTGGCAGAGCCAGGGTGTCGACGACAGTGCGGTTCGCGCCGCAGCGCCAGACAGCGCGCCGCGCGGGCCGCTGCTGCGGGTGTCGTTCCGGCCCGAGCTGCGCGAGGCCGATCTGCGCCGCGCACTGACGGACGCCGGCGCCGAGATCGTGGGCGGGCCGGGCCAGATCGGCATCTACCTGCTGCGCGTGCAGGCCGGCGACCTCGCCGCGGCGGCGCAGCGGCTGCGCGCCAGCGGCACGACCGAGCTGGTCGAAACGATCGAGGCGCGCTGATGATCGGCGCGCGCTGGCTCGCCGCCGGGGCCCTCGCCTTCGGCATGGCCAGCGCCGCCGCGCAGGCGCCGGCGTGCGTGGCGCTGCTGATCGGCAACGCCGCTTATGCCGATGCGCCACTGCGCAACCCGCTGAACGACGTGCGCGAGGTGGCCGCCGCGCTGAAGGCGCTCGGCTTCGCCGTCACGAGCCATGAGAACCTGCCGCTGGGCGGGCTGCGCGAGGCGCTGCGCCACTTCGTGCTGACCACCCGCGCGGCCGATGTGCGGCTGGTCTTTTTTGCCGGCCATGGCTTGCAGCTGCGCGGCCGCAACCACCTGCTGCCGGTCGGCGTGCGGGTCCACAACGAGACCGACGTGGTGGAACGCACCGCCGACGCGACCGAACTGGTCGAACAACTGAGCGCCATCGGGCACGGGGCGAACCTGGTGATCATCGACGCGTGCCGGGTGCACCCGATGTTCGCCGCCGGCACCCGCAGGATGTGGGCTGCCAAACCCGGCCAGTCCACACTGGCGGCCCCGCACGGGACGGTGGTGGCCTTTTCGACCCGGCCCGGCCAGGTGGCGCGCGATGGCGACGGGCCGACCAGCATCTACACGCGGCATTTGACCCAGGCCCTCAGGCAAGCGCCGGCGCTGCCGGTCGAAGCGCTGTTCAAACGGGTGCGTGCCGGCGTCGCCGCCGAGACCGGCAACCAGCAGGTGCCCTGGGAAAGTTCCGACCTGAATGGCGAGTTGTGTTTTCGGCCCGCCGCGAACGGGCGGTGTTCGCGCGAGCCGTAGAGCCGTCGTGCCGGCTCGCGCCGGCGGGCGTTTTCAAACTCGATTGAATGGTTTGGGCGCCGATGCGCACTCAGGGGCGGGCGAGCAATGTTTGCTGTGCCCTGGCCACCGGAGACACCACCATGCACACCCCCCTCGCCTTTCGATTCGCACACGCCGCCGCCAACGCCTTTCGCGCCTGCGCGCTGGCCAGCGCACTGACCGGCTCGCTGGCCGGCTGCGCCGCCGTCCGCCCGACGCCTGCCGGCCCGCCGGAAGCGGCGGTGCACGAACAGGCGGTGCGGATACCCGCCCAGGACCTGGGCCTGACCGGGGTGCTGTTCAGCCCGGCGAGTTCGCCGCTGCTGCCCGAGCGCCGGCCGGCCATCGTGCTGATGCACGGCTGCGGCGGCATGGTCGACAGCCGCGGCGAGCTCGTCGCGCGGCACCGCGACTGGGCCGAACGCTTCGCGCGCTGGGGCTTCGTGGCGCTCACGCTGGACAGCTTCAGCCCGCGCGGCATCCGCGCGATCTGCGAGTTGAAAGAGCGCCCGATCCACCCGTGGAAGGAGCGCACGGCCGACGCCTATGCCGCGCTGCGCTACCTGGCCGCCCGCGCCGACGTCGACCCGGGCGCGATCTTCGTGCTCGGCTGGTCGCACGGCGGCTCGACCGTCACCGGTGTCGTGCGCCCGCAGGCCACCGGGCGCGAGCCGTCCGGGCCGCAGTTCAAGGCCGCGGTCGCGTTCTACCCGGGCTGCGAGCGGCCGCTGGGGTCCAAGTCCTACCGGACCACCATGCCGCTGCTGATCCTGCACGGCGAAGCCGACGACTGGACGCCCGCGGCGCCCTGTGTCGAACTGGGGCAAAAACTGCAAGCCGCCGGGCAGCCGGTGAAAACGATCACCTACGCCGGCGCGCACCATGGTTTCGACCAACCGGTGGCCGGCATCCGCTTCCTGCCCAAGGTCTACAACCCGCGCATGCCGGGCGAGCAGGGCGCGCACGTCGGCCAGCACCCGCAGGCGCGGCTGGAGGCCATCGACGAGGTCCGGCGGTTTGTCACGCCGCTGCTGCGCCGCTCGGGCTCATAGCGCCACGCCGGTCCCGTTTGACTATTGTCTATATTTCCAATAATATAGAATTATGGAAGAAACAGCCGCTGTCGCCTCCCTCGCTGCCCTGGCCCAGGGCATGCGGCTTCGCATCTTTCGCGTGCTGATCGGCGCCGCCCCTCTGGGCATGACGCCCGGTGAACTTTGCGCCACGCTGGACATTCCCGGCTCGACGCTGTCGTTTCACCTGAAGGAGCTGACGCATGCCGGCCTGGTGACGCAGGAACGCGAGGGTCGCAACCTCATCTACCGCCCGTCCATCACGCAGATGAACGATCTGCTCGCCTACCTCAGCGCGCACTGTTGCCAGGGCGCAGCCTGCGAGGCCGTTGCAACCGCGGGCGGCACCACCTGCTGACGCCGAGACCCGCATGAAACGCTTTCACTCCCACCGGCGCGTCGGCTCGTCTTCCGCGCGGCACCCATGACCACCCACGTTCTCATTCTCTGCACCCACAACTCGGCGCGCAGCGTGCTGTCCGAGGGCATGCTGAATCATTGGGCCGCCAAGCTCGGCGTCGATGTCAAGGCCCACAGCGCCGGCAGCGCGCCGAGCGGCCGCATCAATCCGTTCGCGATCGAAGCGCTGAAGAATTCGGGCATCGACACCCGCGCCTGCCGCAGCAAGAGCTGGGATGAATTCAGCGCCGACGGCGCGCCACTGCTGTCCATCGTCATCACCGTGTGCGACAGCGCCGCTGCCGAAACCTGTCCCGTCTTCCTCGGCGCGAAAGGTGAAAGAGGCGCCCAGCCGGTCAAGGTGCACTGGGGCTACCCCGACCCGTCCAACGCCGACGGCGGCGATGAAGGCAAGCGCCGCGCGTTCGAGTTGACACGCCAGGCCATCGGCTATCGGATGCTGCAATTGCTGGCGCTGCCGTTGAAGGCGATGGACCGCACCGCGCTGCACGCCGCCCTGGTCGAGATCGGCCGCAGCTGATCGCCCCGATGCAAGAACAACCATGAACACCACGGCCCTTTCCGCACCCGCAGCGGCGCCCGCGCCGATGAGCGTCTTCGAGCGCTACCTCAGCGTCTGGGTGATGCTGTGCATCGTCGTCGGCGTCGCCCTCGGCCAGATGCTGCCCGGGCCGGTCCAGTCCATCGGCCGCATGGAGATCGCCAAGGTCAACCTGCCGGTCGGGCTGCTGATCTGGGTGATGATCATCCCGATGCTGCTGAAGGTCGACTTCGCGGCGCTCTCGCAGGTCAAGCAGCACTGGCGCGGCATCGGCGTCACGCTGTTCGTCAACTGGGCCGTCAAGCCGTTCTCGATGGCGCTGCTCGGCTGGATCTTCATCCGCCACGTGTTCGCGCCGTACCTCCCTGCCGGGCAAGCCGACAGCTACATCGCCGGGCTCATCCTGCTGGCTGCCGCACCGTGCACGGCGATGGTGTTCGTCTGGAGCCGGCTGACCGGCGGGCACCCGCTGTTCACGCTGTCGCAGGTGGCGCTGAACGACATCATCATGGTGTTCGCCTTCGCGCCCATCGTTGCGCTGCTGCTCGGCCTGGCGTCGATCATCGTGCCGTGGGACACGCTGATGACCTCGGTGGTGCTGTACATCGTGATCCCGGTCGTGATCGCGCAGCTGTGGCGCAAGGCGCTGCTGGGGCGCGGGCAGGCCGCCTTCGACGCCGCGCTGGCAAAGATCGGCCCCTGGTCGATCACCGCCTTGCTTGCCACGCTGGTGCTGCTGTTCGCTTTCCAGGGCAAGGCCATCCTCGACCAGCCGCTGGTCATCGCGATGCTGGCGGTGCCGATCCTGATCCAGGTGTTTTTCAACTCGGGCCTGGCCTACTGGCTGAACCGCCGCCTGGGCGAATCGCACAGCGTGGCTTGCCCGTCTGCCTTGATCGGCGCGAGCAACTTCTTCGAGCTGGCCGTGGCGGCGGCGATCAGCCTGTTCGGTTTTGAATCCGGTGCCGCACTGGCCACCGTGGTCGGTGTGCTGATCGAGGTGCCGGTGATGCTGCTGGTCGTCAAGATCGTCAATCACAGCAAGAGCTGGTACGAAGCCGGGCAGACAACGCATCAAAAGTCATGAACGACGCCACCCTCACGATCTTTCACAACCCGCTGCTGACGCGCGATCTGGCGCCTTGCCTGGCCGACCGCCGCAGCGAGCGGCGGGACGGTGCCGAGGAATTGTTGAAGCGCGTGAACCAGCACATGGTCTGAACCGGCCGTTGGAAAAGGGGCGTCGGGGTGTTTGTCAGACGCTCGCCGCGCCTGCTCCACTCACCCGATCCACATGCACCTGCAGCCACCATTCCAGCAGCGCCAGGTGCCACAGCTTGCTGCCCTGGATGCGCGTGAAGTGCGCCTCCGGGTTGGCCAGCAGCTTGTCGACGCAGCCGCGCTGATAGAGCCCGCGCCGGATGCAGGCGTCCGACTGCAGGATGCCCCGCATCAATTCCAGGAACGGGCCGCGCACATGTTTCAGCGCGGGCACCGGGAAATAGCCTTTCGGTCGGTCGATCACCGCATCCGGGATCACGCCGCGCGAGATCGCCTTCAGGGGAAATTTGCCCCCTTCCTTGAGCTTCAGTCCGGGCGGCATCCTGGCTGCAAGCTCGACCAGCTCATGGTCCAGGAAGGGCACTCGCACTTCCAGGCCCCAGGCCATCGGCATGTTGTCCACCCGCTTGACGGGATCGTCGACGATCAAGGTGGTGGCGTCGAAACGCCAGACTTCGTCGAGGAAGGTATCCGCCCGCGGCCTGGCCAGTTCGCGCGCAACCAGCTCGGTCGTCACATCGGGCACGTGCCAGGCCGGCGCGATCATCTCCAGATACTCGGCATGGTCGCGGTCGAAATAGTGGCGGCTGAAGCGCTCGACCGCGGTGCCGGTTTCAGCGTCCATCAACGGGTACCAGAAGTAGCCGCCGAACACCTCGTCGGCGCCTTGCCCCGCCAGCACGACCTTCACCTCCTTCGACACCCGCTCGCTGAGCAGATAGAACGCGATCACGTCGTGGCTCATCATCGGCTCGGTCATCGCCGCCACCGCCTCGGGCAGGCGCGCCAGCACCTCGCGGTCGGGGATCAGGTGCTTGTGGTGGCGGGTCTTGAACTGCGCGGCGATCAGGTCCGAGAACTCGAACTCGTCGGCCTTCTCCGCGCCCACACTGACGCCGGGGATGCCCTCGAAGCCGATCGAGAACGTCAACAGGTCGTCCACGTGATCGGCCAGCAAACCGACCAGCAGGCTCGAATCCAGCCCACCCGACAGCAGCACACCCACCGGCACGTCGGCGGCCAGGCGATGGCGGTCGAGCGCACGCACCAGCACTTGGCGGGTCGCGGCCAGCCACTCGGCCTCGGTCAGGGGCTGCGCCGGCCGCGTGGCGTCCAGGGTCCAGTACACCTTGTGCGCGGCCTGCCCGTCCATGCCCACCGTCATCGTCGTCGCGGGCGCCAGTTTGCGCACGCCGCGCAACACCGTGCGCGGCGCCGGCACCACGGTGTGCAGCGTGAAGTGATGGTGCAAGGCAACCGGATCCAGTTGCGTGTCCACCCCGCCGCCGGCCAGCAGCGCCGGCAAGCTCGACGCGAAGCGCAGCCGCTGATCATCCTGCGCCAGGTACAGCGGCTTGATGCCGAAACGATCGCGCACGAGGAACAGGCTGGCGTGGTGGCCCTTGCGCATGTCCCAGATGGCAAACGCGAACATGCCGCACAAGCGTTGCACGCAGGCTTCGCCCCAGGCGTGATAGGCCTTGAGGATCACTTCGCTGTCGCCGTCGGAGAAGAAGGCATAGCCCATCGCAACCAGCTCGCTGCGCAGCTCGCGGTAGTTGTAGATCGTGCCGTTGAACACCAGGGCCAGTTGCAGTGCCGTGTCCACCATCGGCTGATCGGCACTCGGCGACAGGTCGATGATGGCCAAACGCCGGTGACCGAAGGCCAGTGGCCCGTCGGCGAACGTGCCCGCATGGTCCGGCCCGCGGCGGGCCAACTGTTCGGACATGCGTTCGACCGCCCGCATGTCGGGCGATGCGCCGTCGAACCTCAGTTCACCGCAAATGCCGCACATGGCCACCTGCGCGACGCCTGGCCGAGCACGCGTGTGCCGGTCATCGACACGCCGACTCGCCGATGCCGGGCGACTTGTTCGAGCAAGGCGATGCCGGGCTGCCAGTGGGCGCTTCGCTGTCACTGGCGCAGGCATCGAGGCTGCGGCCCGACACCTCGGCCGCGCTGTACACCGGCGCAAAGCCACCACCCGGTGTGCGGAAGTTGGTGGTCTGCCCCTGGTACAGGCGGGCGGCCACCCATTGCACCGCGCCGTCGTAGGGGTAGGCGCGCAGGTCGAACTTCATGGCCTTGGTGGCCTGTTCCGCCGCCATCGCGTCCGCGTCGTCGATCAACCGCTCACCGGGCGTGACGATGGCCTGGGCCACGTAGTCGCCGGCCAGAATGTCCTGCCAGACCCGCTTCGTCAGCTTGTCTCCACGGTAGGCCGCGCGGCTGCCAAAGCCCGCGGCGGGCTTGAAGAACAAACCGCGGCGCGCGTCCCACAAGCGCTGAGCGTCGGCAGCATCGACCACCTCGGTGCGCGGCACATGCGCGAGCAGGATGTCTTGCGTGGCTTGCGGCACGCCCAAAGCCCGCAGCCGCGCGGCATCGCTGAACAGCGCGAGGTGCCGCTTGTCGGCATACAGCGCGTGGGCCTGCGGGTGCGGTGTCAGCACCACGGCCTGTTGCAGGGTCGCTTCACGCAGCGCGGCGCTGGCGGGCTGCTCCAGGTAGAAGTCGGTCAAGCGGTTGTAGACCAGGTCGATGGCCAGGTCGCCGTGCCACAGCACGCCGTCGCGCCATTCGAGCGCAGCCGGATCGGCGATCACCGCGCGAAGGCCATGCCGCTCGAACAACTGCTGGAACAGCAGGAACTCGGGGTAGAGGTACTGATCCTGGGGGGCTGCATCGACGATGGCGATGCTGGCCAGCGGTCGGGTGCTTCCAGTCCAGCCGCCTGCCAGACCCGCCAGTTGCCATTCGTGCCGAAACATCGCGACGATTTGCTGCTCGAAGTTGGCCACGCTGGCCAGTGTGGGCACCATCGAATCCACTGCTTTGCAGCAGGCGCGCTGTGCCCGCGCCAGCACCGCGTTGAGCATCGCTCCGCCGGCGTTGGTGTTGATCTCGATCAGGCCCAGATGACCGTCACTCAGGTGAAAGTCATAGCCGAAAAAGACACCGGGCGGCCCACCGGTGCCGAGCCGCGCGATGGCTGGCGCGGCAGCCAGCACCTGCTCCCGATAAGCCGGAAGGGCCACCACCGATTCGACGGCCCGCACCACCTGCGCCATGCGACGCAACTGCGGTGTCGCCACGAACACCGGCAGTGCCGCGAACAGGAACGGGCAGCGCTGTCGAACCATCTCTGAAAGGCCAGGCTGCCCCAGTTCCGAATCGAGGGCGCGCGCCAGGGCTTCCTCATCGAGACTGAAACAGAAGCACGCGCTGTTGAGCAGGTCGATGGCGCTGACGGGCGCCTCGAATGGCGGTGATGGCAGAACAGCGTTCACGGATGGTTGGGGAGCATGGGGTGTGGTGGAGCGCAATCGGCAGTCGCCGATCGGCACGCCGATGCAGTTCGACAGGGTACCAGTCGCTTGCTCTGCTGTCTGTTCGATGGACAACGCAGTGGTGCTCCGGATGCGATCCGCCTGGCAGGCCGGAGTGGGTGCGCCGCTGCTCGCGCCACGTCTTGCTTGACGAAGATCAATGGATTCATTGCGGCGCCCACTTAGCATGGAACACAAGCAATTCGTACCCACATGAAGTTCTTCGCCAACACCCGCATCAAGCGCAACACCGCATTCGTGGTGCTGCTGGTGTGGCTGTTCGCGCTCGCCTCAGGGGTCGCGAATGCGTGTCTTCTGGAGGCGCCTGAACCGCACTCCACCGCGGCGAAGGGGTCGCCGGCAACGACCAGCCAGGCGCCTGCCGAGTTGGTTGCTCATGCGGGCGCCAGCACCGGCCACCACGGCGACACGGACAGCACCAGGGAGTCGTGCCTGAAGGTCTGCGATGACGGCACGCACACCTTGCTCAAGGCGTACTCGGGCGTCGACCACACCGACCCCGGCCCGGCACCGCTGGTTGCGACCCTGTGGACCGGATCGCGGCATGTCGTCTCGGCGCCCGGTCGAGTGGATGATTTGGCGCTACCCATCGCCGGGCCGCCTTTGAGGGTTCGCTACTCGCGACTGGCGCTGTAGCCATCCCACGTCCGGCCCAGGGCCATCGTGCTCTGCGGTCGGCGCCTCCCTTTCGTCCGGCTTGGATCCGTACCCGCGTACGGAACGCGGACGGCGATGGCGCAACGCCTGCGCCTGGTGTTCTGTACCGATCGACCCATCCACCCTTTTGCCACACGGACCAGGAGTCCCCCATGAAGCTCGTTCGCCCTCTTTGCCTTGCCTTTGCTCTCTTCGCTGCGGGTGCGCCCAGTGGGGCCGCGCAGCACGACCAGCGCAAGGTCCATCACCCGGCGGGTTCGGCCTCGGCTGCGGCCGCCAAATCCGTGCCCGGCGCGACCACGCCCGAGATGGCCCGGATGGCCAGCCAGATGAAGGCCATGCAGGAGATGCACGACAAGATGATGGGCGCCAGGACACCCGAAGAACGCAGTGCCTTGATGGCCGAGCACATGAAGACCATGCAGGAAGGCATGGGCATGATGAAGGGCATGGGCGGCATGGCGGGCGCCAAGAGCCCGCCGGCCGACATGCCCCAGCGCCAGGCCATGATGGAGCAGCGCATGGACATGATGCAGACCATGATGGAAATGATGGTCGACCGTCTTCCGCAGACGCCGGCCAAGCCGTGAGGGCGATGTCATGAACCACCCCCACGCCAACGCACCAGCGGCTTCGAGCTATGGCTTTCACTGCGTCTTGCAGCCTCAGACCTTTGCGCAGGGCGTCGCCCGCGTGACCGAGGCGCTCAAGACCGAAGGTTTCGGCATCCTCACCGAGATCGACGTCCAGGCCACGATGAAGGCCAAGCTCGGCATCGACGGGCGGCCCTACCGGATCCTGGGTGCCTGCAATCCGCCGCTGGCCCACCGCGCGCTGGAGGCCGAGCCCGACATCGGGCTGCTGCTGCCGTGCAACGTGGTCGTGCGCGAAGAGGCCGATGGCCGCCTTGTGGTCGGCTTCATGGACCCGGTGGCCGTGATGCGGATGACCAGCAACCCCGAGGTCGCGCGCGTCGCAAACGAGGTTCGCGCCAGGCTGGAGCGGGTGCGATCGGTGCTGACCGCGCAACGCGCGGGCGCAGCCCAGGCCTGACATGCGGCGCCGCGTCCAGATCAACCTGCATGGGAGCAAGACATGAAGAAAGCCGTACTGACCCTGATCGTTGGCTGCGCGCTGATGGCGCAAGCCGCAGCGCAAAGCGGGGCGCCCAAGCCCAAGGTGCTGGCCGCACCTGAAGACGCGACCCAGGCCACCGTGCTTGTCGGCCGCGCTTCGGTCGGCAACATGATCGTCATCTTCGAGCTCGAAGCCGCCAAGGCCATGTGGATGCAGATGGGCACGCCGCCGAAGTGGGTGGAGCATCCGGTGGCCAAGGGCGAGATCTTCCACGTTGAGGTCAAGCCGGTCGATCCCAAATCCAGGACGCGCATCGCCTACGCCGAAGTCAAATTCAGCGCCGTCAATCGCGACAACAAGAAGCGAGTGTCGGGCACCCTGCATCCGATGTGGGGCGGCAGCGGCCTGCACTACGCGGCCAACAGCCCGCTCGCCGGCGATGGCACCTACGAGACGACGATCACGGTCGGCGTGCCCGGGTTCGGCCGCGCCACAGCGGACAAGAACCTTTGGGCCACGCCGGTCAGCGTCACCTTCCACTTCAAGCTTGCCGGCGGCAAACTGATCGAAGTCACCGAGCCTGCAGCGGAGCTGAAGTGAGCCCCTGCCGCCGACAAATCGGCGCTGGGGTTTCATGCACGCTGGCGCTGTCTCTGGCGCTGTCTCTGGCGCTGTCCCTGGCGCTGTCCCTGGCAGTCATCGGCCTCGCAGCGGCAGCCGAAGTCAGCGTCCAGGTGCTGCGTCAAGACAAGGCGTTCCAGGTCGAAGCCAAGCTGATGGTTGCGGTGGAGCAGCGCGTCGCGTGGCAGGTGTTGACCGACTACGACAAGCTCGCGAGCTTCGTTCCGGGCATGCGCTCGAGCCGCATCGTCAGCGCCGCGGGCGAGCCCTTGCTGCTGGAGCAAAAAGGGGAATCGGGTTTGCTGTTGTTCAAAGTGCCGATCGAGGTCGTGTCGCGCGTCGAAGAAACGCCGCTGACCACGATCCGCTTCCAGTCCGTCGGCGGCAACCTCGCAAACCAGCGAGGCGAATGGGCGCTCGAGCGGCACGACCATGCCACGCGCGTCACTTACCGCGCGGACATCACCCCGGGGTTTGTGCTGCCGCCGTTGATCGGCCCCGCGATCGTCGGCCGCGATGTGCGGATCATGGTCGAGAGCGTGGCTCGCGAGATGCTGCGGCGTGCGCCGGCGACCGGGCCTTAACAAGGAGCAAGCAATGTACGGATTCGATCATGGTGTCTGGATGTTCGGCGGCTGGCTGATGATGCTGCTCGTCTGGCTCGTTCCCTTCATCGCGCTGTTCGTGGGCCTGAAGGTCCTGATCGGCCGCTCGGGCCCGCCCAGTGCGGTCAAGTCGGCGCTCGATCTGCTCGACGAAGCCTACGCGCGTCGCGAGATCAGCCGTGAAGACTATCTACAGAAGCGCGACGATCTGCAGAGAAAGTAGCGCATCGTTTTTTTCGCAGAATCGGGAGTCGCATGTTGAACAGGAGAGCGTTGTTTTCATTCGCCGGCGTGGCGGCCGTGGCCGGCGTCGGCGCGGCCGCGTGGATGGCTTACGGCGCGCGCGGCTCCAAAGGCCTGGCCGGCGGGCCGTTTCGCCACTATCCGTTCGATCCGGTGGCTGGCGCGAATTTCCAGCAGAAGCTGTTCATCCCTGTGGCCAGCGGGCCGTTCGGGGTGCTGGACGTCGTCGCGCCGCTGAAGATCCGCGCCACGGCGGCCAGCTTCACGCTGCTGCCCGATCGCCAATCGCCATTCCTGCTGTACCAGACCGAGCATGCGGGCCAGGCCTACCAGAACCCGATCCTGCGCATCGAGAGCGGCGCGCAATTCAGCGCGACCCTGGACAACGCGCTGGCCGAACCGACCATCATCCACTGGCACGGCTTGCACACTCCCGCCAAGATGGACGGGCATCCGCGCGACACCATCGCGCCGGGCGCACGCTACGACTACGACTTCACCGTGCGCAACCGTGGTGGCACCTACTGGTACCACACCCACGCGCACGAATTGACCGCCAGGCAGGCCTACAACGGGCTGGCGAGCTTCTTCCTGGTGGACGATGACGACCAGCGCAAGCTCGCCAAGGCGCTCGACCTGAAGCTGGGTGTGACAGACCTTCCGCTGGTCATCCAGGACAAGCAGTTCGACGCCCAGGGCAAGCTGATATACCGGCCCAATGCGCACGAATCAATGATGGGCTGGCTGGGCGACATCGTGCTGGCGAACCTGACGCCGAACGCGGTCCACACGGTCACGCCGCGCACCTACCGGCTGCGCTTGCTCAACGGATCGAACGCGCGCATCTACCGGCTCGCCTTCGTCAAAGGTGACACCGCGTTGCCCTTCACCGTCATCGGCACCGACGGTGGCTTGATCGAGAAGCCTGAATCCGTGAGCGAAGCCTTCCTGGCGCCGGGCGAACGCCTGGATGTGCTGT
>JANORB010000066.1:0-11286 GCA_031415135.1 Methylibium sp. | reverse complement strand
CGTTCAGCTCTTGCCGAACTTCGCCTTCGCCGATGCCACGCAACTGGCCTTGGCGTCACCCGCGAGGGCGTCGCACTTCTCGGCCGCCACCTTGTAGTCGGCGTCGCGCTTGTCGTCGGCACCGTCCTTCTTCACTTCACCGATCTGCTTGCCCATCTTGGCGTCGGTCAGCGCTTTCACTTCAATCGCCTTGGCTTCCTTGACGCAAACGTCCTTGTCGTTGCCGGCCTTGTCGTCGCACTTTTCCTTGGCCACGGCGTAGGTGGACTCGGCCTTGGCCGTCAGCACCTTGGTCTGGTCCTTGGGCTTGCCGGTGTAGGCATATTCCAGCTCCGCAAGCGCCACCTTCTCCTTGGCCTTGGCTTCTTCGACGCAGACGTCCTTGGCGTTGCTGGCCAGCGATGCGCAGGCCGCCTTGCCGGCCTTGAATTCGGCACTGATGCGGCTCTTGCCCGCCTTGTAGTCGGCCTTGTCCATATTGGCGGCGTGCGCCAGCGGCAACGCCAGCATGGCGGCAACAAAGAGTGAGGTCTTGAGATTGAAAACGTGGGTCATACGAGCCTTTCCGGGTTGACAAAAAGAGGGAGTTCGAGGGTCGGTTCAGTCGTCTAGGTGAATGCCGTCGACCTCCACGAACGAGCGCATGTCGTCGGTCGCGCTGGCCATCACCAGCCAGACCCATGTGGCCGCGCCGATGACGGGGAAGACGGCAAACGCCGCGACAAGCAACGGGAGTGAGTTCATGGGTGCTCCCTGTGAGCGAACGGGTGGTGAGGACGAAGTATGTAAATCGCCGTGGGCTGCGAACAGCGGACTGCGCCGCCATTCGCCGTAGTTGTTGTCCTACGCACCCGCCGTGGCGCATCGCTTCTATGTGCGTGGCTCACCCTGCTCGTTGACCACCACGGTGGCGCCGGGCTGCGTGGTTATCTGAATCCGGTGCTCCTGGCCACGGAAGTTGTAGGTCACGTCCCAATAATCGGGGCGGGCCTGGCTGGGCGCGCTGGCGCAACGCTGAACATCCTGCATCTGGCCCTGCGGCCCGCCGCCATCGCGGCCAACGTTGGCGCCGACCGCGGCTCCGGCCACGGCGCCGCCCGCGGTGGCAATGTCCTGGCCGCGCCCGCCGCCGACCTGGTGGCCGAGGATGCCGCCGATCACCGCCCCCAGCAAGGCACCGGGAACGTTGGCGCCACCGCGTTGCGCGGGCGCCGGTTCACGCTCGACCCAGCAGCGCTGCTCGGGCGTGCCGAGCACCGCGCGGACCGAGGTGACGTTGGCCTCGTACAGCCGCTCGTTGCCGCGCCGGCGCGAGTCGTACACCGCCACCGGAGCGGGCGCGTATCGATGGTCATCCGGGCGCAGGTTCGCGTTCACCGCCCGCACCGACGACACACGGTCGTTCAGGCCCATCGCGCCCAGCGACGCATACTGGCCTGGACGCAACACCACGCAGCGTCCGCTGAAGCCGGTGTTGTCGCACACCTCCCATTGGCCGCCGCCCACGACGACCGAAGACGCGCGGTCGTTGAACCCATAGCGCTCGAAGTTGCCGACCTGCTTGTCCGTGGTGAACGTGCGCCCCTCGAAGCGCTCACGCTCGTAGAACGTGACCTGCGCGGCCACCGGTGCCGGCGCGTACCGGTCGTCTTCGACACGCGCATTCCGGTTCACCGTGCGAACCGACGAAACGCGGTCGTTCAAGCCCATCGCGGCCAGCGACGGGTAGCTGCCCCGGCGCAACACCGCGCAGCGGCCGCTGAACCGAAGGTCTTCACAGACTTCCCACCGGCCCCGCGCCACCACCACCGACGAGGCCCGGTCGTTGAACCCGTAGCGCTCGAAGTTGCCGACCTGCCTGTCGGTGGTGAAGGTACGGCCGTCGAAACCCTCGCGTTCGTAGAAGGTGATCTGTGCGGCAGCGTGCGTGGCCCACGCCACGGCGGCCACCACCAGGGCGCTTTTCAGCATGGCATTCATCGTGAACCCTCCCAAAGGTCATGGCGCGTCGACGCGCTTGATGCAGCCCACGCCGGTTCGCCGCGTGCTTGCGGCGGGCCTGGGGCCAGCCCAGTGTGGGAACGAGCGCAGGGCTTGAACAGCGGACAGCACCGCCTGTTGCGGTAGTGCCTTTCCTACACGCCCGGGCCGTGCGCTGCCACGTTTCGCGGTCGACGTAGGAATCGTCCGACAACACGTCGACCGCACGACCGATGGCGCCGTCTTGGCGCGTCCGCCAAACTGATTCCCGCCCATGCCTTACATTTCACACGCATCGAATCGTCACAGCCATGAGGATCACGGTCGCATCGGGCAAGAGTCGCAGGCTCTGGATTCCGGCGCCGAACTGCACTCCATGCCACCGATCAAGACCTACATCGTCGAAGACAGCCAGATCATTCGCGAGAACCTGATCGCCACGCTGGAAGAACTGGTGCCGGTCGAGGTGGTCGGCACGGCGGAAGACGAGACGACGGCGGTGCAGTGGCTCACCCGCCCGAACAACGAGTTCGACCTGGTGATCATCGACATCTTCCTGAAGGGCGGTTCGGGCCTTGGTGTGCTCAGGGCCGCGACCAACCTGCCGCAGCGGCACAACCTGGTGGTGCTGAGCAACTATGCCACGCAGGACATGCGGCGCAAATGCCTCGAACTGGGGGCCGACAAGGTGTTCGACAAGTCCAACGACATCGACGCGCTGATCCTGTACTGCGCGCGTCTGGCCGCCGGCGGCAACAGCGAACATGGCCCGCTGTCATGACCCCGCTCGCACGCGCCGGGTGAACGGGGGTGCCGGTCGAGCCGTCGGAGTCGGCAGCCCGGCGCGGCCCGCAAGGAGCTCCTATTGAATCAAGCCGTTCTTCAGCGCGTAGTAGGTCAGGTCGCTGTTCGATTCGAGCTTCATCTTCTCCATCACCCGGGTGCGGTAAGTGCTGACCGTCTTGACGCTGAGCGACATGCTGTCGGCCATGTGCCCGATGGTCTCGCCCTTGGCCAGGCGCAGGAACACCTGCAACTCGCGCTCCGACAGATGCTCGTGAAGCGGCTTGTCGCCGCCCCCGCTCAACCCGTCCGCCAGACGCTCGGCCACGCCCGCGGTGATGTACTTGCGGCCGCGATACACGGTGCGGATCGCCTTGACGATCTCCTCCGGGTCGCAGTCCTTGTTCAGGTAGCCGCTGGCGCCCTGGCGCAGCAAGGTGGTGGCGTAGTGTTCTTCCGGAAAGCCGCTCAGGATGAGCACCGGCAGGTCGGGCGCCCGGGCCCGGATGGCCGCCAGCGCATCGACGCCGCTCTGGTCCGGCATTGAAATGTCCATGACGATCACATCGACCTCGGCCTTGCGCACGATGTCGAGCGCCTCGCGGCCATTGGCCGCCTCGGCCACCACGGCGAAGTCGATCTGGTCCGAGAAGAACTGGCGCAAACCCGCCCGCACCATGGCGTGGTCGTCAACGATGGCAATTCGAATCATGGTGTGTGGCGTCTCCGCTGCGGATGATCCCACGTTTTACCGCAAAGGCTGAAGATGGACGTTCTCACGGTGGTCAAGCGAAGCCCGTTCGCCCTTCCGGTGGCCTGCGTGGCAGCCGTGGCGATGGTGTTCATCAGCGAAGGCTCGTACCTGCGCTCCACCGCCAAGCTTGAAAACCTGGCCACGCTGGCGACGGTGCGAACCAGCATCCAGAGCCTGGTGCGCGGCGTGCTCGAAGCCGAGTCGGGGCAACGCGGCTTCTTGTTGACCGGCCGCCAGGAGTACCTCGCGGTCTATGGCGGGGCGCTGCGAACCATCAACGAATCGTTCACGACGCTGGACCCCTTTTACAGCAGCGAACCGGGTCCGAAAGAGACGATGGCGAAGTTGCGCGGCCTGACCCAGACCAAGCTGTCGGAAATCGCCGAGACCATCCGGCTGCACCAAGCCGGCAATGGCGATGCGGCGCGGGAACTGGTGCTGACCAACATCGGCAAGGACAACATGGACCTGATCCGAACCCTCAGCGCGGAGTTGCTGGCCCGCGAGACCTTCAACTTTGCCGAGGGCCGGGCCGACATATTCCATTCGTTGATGGTGGCCCGGATCAGCGTGGCGCTGCTCACCGCGTTCGCGCTGCTGGGCGTCGTGCTGTACTTGCGCCAAAGTTCCGCCCTCGACCGGCAGCAGCGTGAACAGCAGCGCCTGCTGCAGGCCGAACGCGACCAGCTCGAAATCGTCGTGGCCAAGCGCACCGCGGTGCTCACCGAAATGACGCGCCACATGCACACCGTGCGCGAGGACGAGCGTGCCCGCCTGGCGCGCGACCTGCACGACGAACTGGGCGCGCTGCTGACGTCGGCCAAGCTGGACGCAGCGCGCATCCGTTCGCGCCTGGCCGGCACCGCCCCCGAGGCGATGGAGCGGCTCAACCACCTGGTGGACACGCTCAACAGCGGCATCGCCATGAAGCGCCGCATCATCGAAGACCTGCGGCCTTCGGCGCTCAGCAACCTCGGGCTGGTGGCCACGCTGGAAATCCTGGCGCGCGAGTTCGCCGACCAGTCGGGCATCGCGGTGCATTGCGAGCTGGCACCGGTGGCGCTGGAGGAAGGCGCCGAACTCGTGATCTACCGGGTGGTGCAGGAGGCCATCACCAACATCTCCAAGTACGCCAGGGCCAGGAACGTCTGGGTGCGCATGGCGGCTCTTGAGGGCCGGGTGCACGTGACGGTTCGAGACGACGGCGTGGGCTTCGACACCAGCGTCCAGGCGGGCTCCACGCATGGGCTGGTGGGCATGCGTTTTCGGGTCGAGGCCGAGGGCGGCAACATGTCCGTCGGCTCCACCCCGGGGCAAGGCACGCAGATCCACATCCTGTTGCCGCAGTCCGCGCCGGTCGCCGCCTGAGCGCATGTCGGCGGCTTCCTACGCGCGCGCCCTCACTCGCCCGACAGCGCTGCGGCAAAACCGCCTATCGAAGCTTGCGGCGCCAGCGGCCAAACTGAAGGCATCGCAGCGAATCAAGTTGCGACGCCCAAGAATCAAGGGCAAATCACCTTTTGTCCTACCAGGAGCTTCGCCATGCTGCACTACGCCGTCGTATTTTTTGTCATCGCCTTGATTGCCGCCGTGTTCGGTTTTGGTGGCATTGCCGCCAGTGCCGTGGGCATCGGCAAGATTCTGTTCATCGTGTTCGCGATTCTGGCCGTCGCCACCTTCCTGTTCGGCCTGATCAAGAAGAGCTGACCCGCGCGCACCCCGTCATCCACATCCACATCCACATCCACATCCACCAGGAGCACTCATGATTTCCAGCAAGCCCTTCGATCAGCCCGGCAACCTCGCAGACCAGGCCGCGCAATCGGCCGACAGCGCCATCAAGTCGACCCAACGGGTTGCCAATGAAGCACTCGACAACCTGGCCGGCAGCGTGCAGGACATCCGCCAGCAGGCCGCGCCGCTGCTGAACCGCGCCACCGAGCAGGCCAGTGCGCTGGCGCAGCGTGGCATCGACGCCGTGCGCGATGGCTCGCAGCAGTTGCGCGACAAGGCGTTGAAGGCGTCCGACGGCACCGTCAACTACATCAAGGACGAGCCGGTCAAGGCGATGCTGATCGCCGCGGCCACCGGCGCTGCCCTGATGGCGATGGCGGCCCTGATCAGCCGGCCGCGCGACCGCGGCTGACAGCCCTTCGCCGGGCTGACCGCGCGCCTGCGCGTGCAGGCGCGCCCCCGCGCCGCCGGGTCAGGCCCCGGCGGCAAACTGCGATCGATCCTCCCGGGCACTCATCTTCATGATGCATCCCCTGCTTCACCTCATCGCCACCCGCCCGCAGATGCTGGCCGACCATGCGGAGGCCTATGCCGAACTCGTGGCCTCGGAGGTCGCAGACGTATCCGCAAGCTGGAAGCGCCGCGTGGTGCTGAACGCGGTGGCCTTGTGCTGCCTCGGCGTCGCCGCGGTCCTGGCCGGCGTGGCATTGATGCTGTGGGCCGTATTTCCGCCAGCCTCGATGCACGCACCGTGGGCCTTGCTGGTGGCGCCACTGGTGCCGCTTGCCATCGCGCTGATTTGTTTGTGGATGGCGCGGCCGGCCGGCGACGTGGGGCCGTTCGACAAGGTGCGCCAGCAATTGCAGGCCGACATGCTGATGTTTCGTGAGGTCAGCCCGTCATGAGTGCGGTGATCACAGCGGCGGACCGGCTCGCGCTGTCGCGCCAGAGACTGCGCCGGGCGATGCTCGACATTGCCGCGCCACCAAGCACCCCGCGCCACGCCCTGCCCGCTCTGGCGTGGCTCGAAAGCCTGAAAGACATCCCCGGTGCCCATGTCGTGATCGAAGCGGTGAGCACCTGGTGGGCCCAGCATCCATTGCGCGTGGCCGCGATGGTGGCCGCCAACGGGGTCAACGCGGTGGTTCGACCGATGGCACAGCGCCATCCCGTGGCGCTGGTTCTCGGGGCATTGATTTTCGGCGGCATGTTTGCCTGGAGCCGGCCGTGGCGCTGGATCCTTACGCCGGCGCTTTTCGCCGGGCTGCTGCCGCAACTGTTCTCCAAGGCGTTGGCCAATGTGCCGGCGGGTTCATGGATGTCCCTGCTGTCCACGCTGGCGCCGGACAAACCGCGGCCCGCTTCCCCCGCGCAAGACCCCGACCGGCCAACCGCAGCGGCGCCGCAGGCGCCGCTTCACGCGCCTCACATGTCAGCCAGTTGATCGAAAAAAGCAAACCCCGACTGTTGCCGTTTGGCCCGGTACATCGCGGCATCCGCATGCTTGATCAAGGCTTGCGCGGTGTCTCCGTCGGTGGGTGAGGTGGCGATGCCGATGCTGGGGCGCACGGTCAACCGCAGCTTGTCGATCTGCAGCGGAGACGACACCGCAAGAAACAACTTTCGGGCCAATTGACTCAGCTGCTCCCGGCTCGGTGGCCCGCCCAGCAAGCACGCGAACTCGTCGCCGCCGAGGCGGCCGACCATGTCCCCCGATCGCAGCGCCCGGGCCAGTCGGGCCGCGACGATGCGCAGCAACTCGTCGCCCGCGTCGTGCCCATGCGCGTCGTTGATGGTCTTGAAGCCGTCCAGATCGAGGTACAGCACGGCCACCGACTTCAGGCTCGGCTCGGCCTGGGTCAACGCGTGGTCGAGCCGCTCGTGGAAGAAGCTGCGGTTGGGCAGTGAGGTCAGCCCATCGTGCAATGCCAGGTGCCGCGCCACGCGTTCGCCGGCTTGTGTTCCGGCCAGCTCGGCGCGGGTTTGCGCGAGCACCGTCCGGGCGTCGAAGACATCCATTTCGAGCTGCTGGCGGCGCCCGAGTTCGTGCGCCAGCGTGATGTGCAATTGGTCGAGGGCCGAGACGCACTCCAGAATGCTCGCCTGGACCCAACCGGCCGTCTCCGGTGACCGGCGTTCCAGCGTCGTCGCCATGCGCTCGCCGACGGTCAGCCGCAGCCGGGTCTTGACGGCGTTCAGCAAGACGTCCCAGTCCCGAATCGCAACGTCGGCCGACCGTGGCGCTGCGGTGCCGCCCGCGTTCGGCGCCAGGCCAGCGTCACCCGGGTCGTGGTCGATTGCGGCAAAGCCGCCGCGCAGGCTGAATCGGTCGCTGGCGGTGCCGTTGCGCAGCGAGTGCAGCAACTCCATCACGCCGCCGAGCAGATCGTCGCGCGCCCCGTCATCGGCATGCGCCTCGCCGAACCCGGCCAGGCCGGCGGAGACGGAGGTGTTCAAGGTGACGCGCTGGACCGCGACTGGGAAAGGCCGACCAGGCTCACATCGTCGAGCAGGACCCGGCGCCGCTGGACCATCTTTCGGCCGAGCGCGGCGGTGTCCATGCCGCACACGCGCAGCTTCGGAAACATGTCGTCCTGCTCTTCGTCCATGTGCATGATCACGTAGGCGCTGAGAACGGCCACGGTGGCGTCGTAGTCGTCATCGCCCGGCTCCATTTCGTCGAGCTTGGCGATCAACTCGTTGGCGCCGCTGTGTTCGCACAAGGCGTGCTCGATCACGTCGTCCCAGCCCAAGGCGTATCGAACCGCCGGGTAGAAGATCTCGTCTTCGATCTGCGCGTGAATGCTCAGCAGCAGGCAGATGTCACCGACGATCTCGGCTTTGCGGTCGCCGTTGCCACGCCGGACGATCAGCCGCTCGTAGTCGCGAAACCGTTGCTTGATCGCATCGTGCTCGCGGGTCAGCAGATCGAGCGCGTCGAATTTCCGAACAGATGGTTGGCGGTCCATGGGGCTCTCCTTCACGTCGTCATTCGTCTCTGGCGGGCGCCACGCTCACGCTCATTCGCGGCAAGGTCAGTGGCAGGCGCGACACCGCCTTGATCGTCTTGCGCGCCGCAGCAGACACCGCAGCCCGCTCGCCGCCCGGTGGCGAACCCGGCACCGGGACGGCCGGTTCCGGCAGCGCCGGTCGGTCGGCCACGGGCACGGGAATGGGAGCGGGTTGAGTCATGCCGTAGCCCTCGGTGGAGTCAATCGCGTGGATGCCACCGAACGCCATCCCGCATTCATTGCTTGTAGCCAACGGGGCTGTCCGCGTCTGTACGGCAGCGCACAAAAGCACGCGCGCAAGCCCTGGCGCGCGCCACTTTTTACCCGCCGCGCGGCAACTTTTGTGTCGAAGCGCTTCGATGCTGTCGAAGAAGCCATCCGGCGCTCAGCTCGCCAGCTCCATCCCCTCGCTCAATTCGGCCATCAGCTCTTGCTTGCGTGCCGTGAGTTCGGCGCCGATGGCCGCCAGATCCAGGCTCGATTTGCGGCACTTCGGGAACATTTCGTCCTGTTCTTCCTTGACGTGGTGGTCGATGTACTCGCCGAGCACGATCACTTTTGCGTCGTACAGGTCGTCGTCGGAGGACATGTCGCGGATCTGCGCAATCAGTTCCTTGCAGGAGGCGTGCTCGACCTCGGCCTCGTCGAGCAGCGCAGCGTCGACCCCGGCGTCGCGCGCGGCGGGGTAGAAGATTTCTTCCTCGACGGTGGCGTGCACGGTGAGCAGCAGGCAAATTTCTTCCGCCAGCGCCTGCCGGTCGGCCATGCCGGCGGCTTGTTTTGCCAGCTTGCCGTATTTCTGGAACAGGGCATGGACGACTTTGTGGTCGTTGGTGAGCAGGTTGATGGCGTCGGTTTTTGCCGCGGTGCTCGCGGCTCGCTTTGCGCTGGGTTTGGTGGTCATGCTTGGGTGTCCGTTGATGGAAAGTTCAGGGATGCGGGCCGCTGTTCGACGCGGCCCGCGAATGTCATCGTCCGTCGCGGTCGGAGTCGCCGGGAACCGCCCGCTCCACCGCATTGCTGACACGGTCCCACGCGTCACGCGTGGCGGCCTTGGCGTCGTTCCAGTCGAGTCTGGACTCGCCGCGCGCGTGGTCCCAAGTGCGCGACAGGTCCGGTTCGACTTCTTCAAAACGGCGGCCCTTGTACCGGGTGTACGAGTCAACGCCGAAGCCATAAGCGGGTTGGTAGTCGTCGTAGCTGGCGTCGCCGCCAGCATACGGACGGTCCTTGTAGTTCTCACGCCAGTAGGCGTCCTCGGCGGTGGGGTCGATCGCTTCCGCGACGCCCTTGCCGGCGAGCCCGCCCACCACGGCGCCGAGTGCCGCGCCGATCACCGTGCCGACCGGCCCGGCCACCGTGCCGGTGGCCGCGCCGGCGGCCGCTCCCCCGAGTACCGCACCGATGCCGGTACCGATCGGATGCGAGCCGGGCGTGCCGGTGATGGGGTCGCGGTTGTCATCGACGTCGATGGATTTTTGCGAGTTGTTCATGCTTGTTTCCTTTCAGCGTTCAGGGTTGAGGGATCGAAGTTGGGCTTTCTTGCCTTCACCGCACACTGCCGCGGCGTACCAGGTTGACGACGGCCAGCAGGATCGCCGCGCCGACAAACGACACCAGCATCGCGGGCAGGCTGAAGTTGTCCTGGTTGATCGTGCCGGCGCCGACCAGCGGTGAAATCAGCCAGCCGCCGACCATCGCGCCGACGATGCCGACAACGACGTTCAAGATGAGGCCTTGCTGCCCGTCGGTTTTCATGACGATGCTGGCGAGCCAGCCGATCACGCCGCCGACGATCAGCCAGATGATGATGTTCATGAATTGGTTTCTCCAAAGAAGGGTTGATGAGTTGCGAGCTGATGAGATGTCCACTGCGGTCGATGCAATGTGGAAGTAGCTTAGGCAGCCGCACAAAACTTGGCACGCCGATTCGGCGCACGTCGAGGGCCGAGAACGGCTCGTTTTTTCGTAGGAATTGACCGACGCCTCTTGCATCGCACATGCAGGAATCGGCCTACAAGCGCTTGCTCGGTTGACCGGCATCGCCGACCTCGCAACGGCCCGACGATCAGCAGGATGCGGTTGGTTGACGATGTGCCGGCACAGGCGCGTCGGTGGCCAACCCGGCTTGTCCGTCAACGAGGATTCCCCATGAAAAAGAGCGACAGCAAGACCGCGCCCGCGCGAAAGAAAACCGCCTCGGCCAGCGCCGCGAAACGGCCCTCCGGGACCGATGCGATCGACCTTCGCGCGAAGCAGGCCGCTGCCACCCAGGCGCTGGTTGCGGCAATGCCCCACAACGCGAACAAGGCAGTGGAAATCGGGCGCGACAACGCGTTGGCGCCGCCCGAGGGGTTGACGGTGGAGCCCACTTCACCCACCGCCACCGCAAGCACCTTGAGCGAGACGAACACCTCGGCCAAGACCGGCGCCAAGACCGGCGCCATGACCGACGCCAACCCCGGCTCGCTCGCCCGGGTGCGAAGCGATGCCGGCGGCCAGGTGCTGACGACCAACCAGGGCGTGGCCATTGGCGACAACCAGAATTCGCTCAAGGCCGGGCTGCGCGGGCCGACGCTGCTGGAAGACTTCATCCTGCGCGAGAAGATCACCCACTTCGACCACGAGCGCATTCCCGAGCGCATCGTGCATGCGCGTGGCTCGGCGGCGCACGGGTACTTTGAAGCCTACGCGCCACTGACCGACTACACGCGCGCCGCGCCGTTCACCGAGGCCGGCAAGATCACACCGGTGTTCGTGCGTTTTTCGACCGTGGCCGGCGAACGCGGCTCGGCCGACACGGCGCGCGACATTCGCGGCTTCGCCGTCAAGTTCTACACCGACGAAGGCAACTGGGACCTGGTGGGCAACAACATCCCGGTGTTCTTCATCCAGGACGCGATGAAGTTCCCCGACCTGATCCACGCCGTCAAGCCCGAACCGCACAACGGCATTCCGCAGGCGGCGTCGGCACACGACACGTTCTGGGACTTCGCCTCGTTGATGCCGGAATCAACCCACACG
>JANORB010000065.1:0-34965 GCA_031415135.1 Methylibium sp. | reverse complement strand
CCACTCCGCCGGCGGTGGCCGCCACTCCGCCGGCGGTGGCCGGAACGCCGCCCCAGCCGCAACGCCAGGTCTTGCCGGTGCGCCCCACGCCCGTGGAGCCGGCCGCCGCGCGACCCACGCCCGCGCCCGCGCCGCCGATGCGCGGTGTGCCCCGCCCGGCGCCGGCTCAGGACAATCGAGCCGCCGTCAACCCGCCAGCGGGCCCGGCGCCGGTTCAGGCCGCGCCGCGCAACCCGCCGGTGCAGCGCGCTGTGCCCGAAAAGCGCCACCACGGCGATGCGCCCGCGGCACCCCAGGCCAAGCCCGAGGACGCACCCGCGCGGGCTCGCGGCGAGCCGCAACGGCGTGGCGACGAGCAGGGCGAGCGCCGCCCGTCGCCGCGCGATCGGGGCATGGCCAACTGAATCGAGGCTGCCCGCTCTCGGCAGAACAACAGGCTACCGGTTTGACGGTGGCTGCAACAGCGGCTGGAGCACCGGCCAGATGTTGTCCAGGATCACCGGGTGCGCCGCCTCGACGGGGTGGATCCGGTCGGCCTGAAACCATGATTCGGCGTTCGGCACATCGGCCACGCCGCTGAGCAAGAACGGCACCAGGGCCGTGCCTTCGTCCTTCGCGACGCGCGCGAACAGGCCGGAAAATTCTTCGCTGTACTTGCGCCCGTAGTTCGGTGGCACCTGCATGCCGGCGATCAGCACTTTCGCACCCGCGGCTTTGGACTCGCGCGCCATCTGCGCCAGGTTGCCACGCGTCATGGCCATCGGCAGGCCGCGCAACGCGTCATTGCCACCGAGTTCAAGGATCACATGGCTGGGCCGGTGCTGGCGCAGCAAGGCCGGCAAGCGCGTGCGGCCACCCGAGGTGGTGTCGCCGCTGATGCTGGCATTGACCACGGTGGCGTTCACCTTGTGCTGCGCCAGCCGCTTTTCCAGCAAGGCCACCCAGCCGCTGCCGCGTTTGATCCCGTACTCGGCCGACAGGCTGTCACCCACAACCAGCACCAGGCGGCGGCCCGCGTTCGCCTGCGCCAGGGCCTGCGGCCCGCAAGCCGCCAGAACACCCAACGCGGTAAAGTGCAGCAGCCAGTGCCGTCTCGACACGCCCAAACCCGATCGCAACGCCAACTCATTCATGTCCGAACCCATCATTGCCGTGGAGCGTGTCACCAAACAAGTGCAGGACTCCACCGGTACGCTGACCATTCTCCACGAGATCGATTTTCACCTGTCCGCCCAACGCTCGGTCGCCATCGTCGGTGCCTCCGGCTCGGGCAAGAGCACCCTGCTGTCCATCATCGCCGGGCTGGACACGCCGACCACCGGCCGGGTCAGGCTGGCCGGCGCCGACCTGTTTGCGCTCGACGAAGACCAGCGTGCGGCGGTGCGTGCCGAGAAGGTGGGGTTTGTGTTCCAGAGTTTCCAGCTGCTGGGCAACCTGACGGCGCTGGAGAACGTGATGCTTCCGCTGGAGCTGCAGGGCCGCAACGATGCGCGCGTGCTGGCGACTGAAATGCTCAAGCGCGTCGGCCTCGGTGAGCGGCTGCGCCACTATCCCAAGGTCTTGTCGGGAGGCGAGCAGCAACGGGTCGCGCTGGCGCGTGCGTTCGTGGTGCAGCCCGCCGTGCTGCTGGCCGACGAGCCCACCGGCAGCCTGGACTTCGCCACCGGCGAGCGTGTCATGGCGCTGATGTTCGAGCTCAACCGCGAGGCCGGCACGACCCTGGTGCTGGTGACCCACGACCGCGGCATCGCCGCGCGCTGCGATCAGCAGTTGCGGATCGAGGCCGGCAGGGTCAACGTGGACATGGCGGCCCTGTGATTCCGCCGCGGCCGCAGGCGCCGGCGCGGGTTCAGTTGGCGAACTTGTAGTCGGTCTTGGCCTTGGCGCGGATCTCGTCGCGGAACTTGGCCATCTTCTGCTGTCCCAGGCGCTGCTCGATCTGCGGCTTCACTTCCTCGATCGGCGGGAACTTGGCCTCGCGCGTGTCTTCGAGCTTGATGATGTGGAAGCCGAACTGCGACTTCACCGGCGCTTCGGTCATCTCGCCTTTTTTCAGCTTGACCATCGCCTGCGAAAACTCGGGCACGTAGGAGCCCGGCGCGGCGAAGTCCAGGTCGCCGCCATTGGCGCCCGACCCCGGGTCCTTGGAGCTTTTCTTGGCCAGGTCCTCGAACTTGGCGCCGCCCTTGATCTGGGCGATCAAGGCCTTGGCTTCGTCTTCCTTCTCGACCAGGATGTGGCGCGCGCGGTATTCGGTACCGGCCGACTGGCCCTTGAACTTGTCGTACTCGGCCTTGATCTCGTCGGCGGTCACCGGGTTCTTCTTCTGGTATTCGCCGAACAGCTCGCGGATCAGGATGGTCTGGCGCGCCAGCTCCATTTGAGCCTTGTAGTCCGGGGTCGCCGCCATGCCGCGCTTCTCGGCCTCTTGCATGAACATCTCGCGCAGCACCACTTCGTCGCGCACCTGCGTTTCGAGTTCGGGGGTCTTGGCCTGTCCTTGTTTGGTGGCCTGCGACATCAGCGCGTCGACGCGGGCCTTGGGCACCGCCTTGCCGTTGACGACGGCAATGTTCTGGGCCTGCGCGGCCAGCGGCGACGCGAGTGCGGCAGCCAGGGCAAGCAGCGAAACACACGTGGCAATGGAACTCTTTCTCATGGGCTGATGCCTTTCAATTCGAAGCAGCTGGCAGTGGGTGGGCCCGGCGGCACGCAAGGGTGCGGCCGGGCAGCTGAAGTGCGCGGGGATCAGGGGTCGGTGGGTGCGCGGGCGTCAATCGCCAGCGCGTGTATGCCCTGCTGGATCTGCGAACGCAGCGCATCATATACGAGGCGATGGCGCGCCAAACGTGACAAACCGTTGAAGGATTCGCTGACCACCCGCACGCTGAAATGCCGGCCCTCGCGGGCGCCGGCATGGCCCGCGTGGAGATGGCTGTCGTCCTGCACCCGCAGGCTCGATGGGGCCAGCGCCGACCGCAGCGCCAGTTCGATGTCTTGCGCGGAAATGCTCATGTCTCAGGGTGCCTTCTTGGCCGCGTTGGTCTCGTCGGCATCGGGCTGGATGTAGCGCGACATGTAGATCCCCTGGCCGACGGTGAACAGCAGCATCAGCCCCAGGCCGCCGAAGAGTTTGAAGTTGACCCAGGTGTCGGTGGAAAAGTTGAAAGCCACCAGCAGATTGAGACCACCCATCGCGGCGAAGAATGCGATCCACGACAGGCTGAGCCGCTGCCAGGCCCGCGCCGGCAACTGCAGTTGCTCGCCGAGCATGGTCTGCAGCAGGTTCTTGCCGAACAAGGCCTGGCTGACCCAGAACGACAGGGCCATGGCCCAGTACAGCACACTGGGCTTCCATTTGATGAAGGTCTCGTTGTGGAACCAGATCGTTGCGCCGCCGAACACCACCACCAGGGCCAGGCTGATCCACAACATCATGTCGATTCGTAGGCCACGCAGCTTCATCAAGATGATCTGCGCCAGTGTCGCCACGATGACCACCACGGTGGCGAGCAACACCGGCGCTTCGGCCGGGCCGACGATGCCGCCCGAGACGAGGGCGCCGAAATGATCGGTCGCGAATTGCGCGGCCCAGTCCTTCTGGCCCTTGGCGTAGTTGTAGGTGCCGAAGAACAGCAGGATCGGCAGGAAGTCCAGCAGCAGTTTCATGAGGGAATGGGTCGCGTGGGGCAGCGAGGCGAGCGCTGGTTGGTTGGCGTGGGGTCGTCGGCGCGGAAGGCCGCGCGGGCGGCTCTCAGCCCTGGGGTGAGAAGTCTATCGCGGCCGAGTTGATGCAGAAGCGCTCGCCGGTGGGCTCGGGGCCGTCTTCGAACACATGGCCCAGGTGCGAACCGCAGTGGTTGCAGCGCACCTCCACCCGCAGCATGCCGTGGGTCTTGTCGACGACGCGCTCGATGACCTCGCTGTTGACCGGCGCAAAGTAGCTCGGCCAGCCGCAGCCGGCGTCGAACTTGGTGCCTGAATCGAACAGCTGAGTGCCACAGCCGACGCACTTGTACTGGCCCGGGTCCCAATGATCCCAGTACTTGCCGGTGAAGGCCGGCTCGGTCGCGGCAAGCCGCGCCACCTGGTATTGCACCGGGTCGAGTGCGGCGCGCCACTCTGCGTCGGATTTTTGGACCTGGCGGTCCTTGTCGTCAATGCGGCTCATGATGAACAGGACACCTCGATGGATTGGGCCCACGCGGGCGGAAAGCCGGCATCGGCCGACGCTTCGGGTTGTTCGTCGAACGGTTGGCTCAGAACTTTCAGCAAGCGCTGCACTTCAGAAAAATCGCCCGCAGTGGCCTGGCGGATGGCCACCTCGGCCAGGTGATTTCGCAACACGAACTTGGGGTTGACGCGGTTCATTGCAAGGCGCCGCTCGGCGTCCGCGCTGCTCTCCCGCCGCAGCCGCTGCGCATAGCCAAGCGCCCAGGCATCGAAGGCCTCGCGGTGAATGAACAGGTCGCGCAGCGCGGTGTTGGCCGCGCCGGGCTCGGTGCTGAACTGCGCCAGGCGGCGAAACGTGATGGTGAAATCGGCCTTGTCCGCCGCCATCAACTTGAGCAGGCCGTCCACCAGCTCGCGGTCGCCGTCTTCGGCGCCGCGCAGGCCCAGCTTGGCGCTCATGCGCGTCAGCAGGGCCTGCGGGAACCGGGTCTGGTACGGCTCCAGCGCCGCCAGCGCCGCGTCCGGGTCGCCGATCAACGGCAACAAGGCCTGTGCCAGCGCATGCAGATTCCACAAACCCACGTTCGGTTGGCGCGCGTAGGCGTAACGCCCCTGGTGATCGGTGTGGTTGCAGATGTGGCCGGGGTCGAAGGCGTCGAGAAAACCGAACGGGCCGTAGTCGATCGTCAGCCCCAGGATCGACATGTTGTCGGTGTTCATCACACCGTGGCAAAAGCCGACCGCCTGCCAGTCGGCCATCAGTTCCGCGGTGCGCTGCGTCACGGCCTGCAGCAGGGCCGCACAGGGCAGCGCGGCATCGGCGCACTGAGGGTAGTGGTGCGCGATCACGAAGTCGGCCAGCTGGCGCAACTGCGCAGGCTGGTCGTGGTGCGAAAAGTGCTCGAAGTGGCCGAAGCGGATGAAGCTCGGAGCCACCCGCGTGACCACTGCGGCGGTCTCGATTTCTTCGCGCCGCACCGACAGGCTGGACGAGCCGGTGATGCACAGCGCCCGCGTCGTCGGAACCCCCAGGCCATGCATTGCTTCGGAACACAGGAACTCGCGGATCGACGATCGCAGCACCGCGCGGCCGTCGCCCATGCGCGAGTAGGGCGTGCGACCGGCGCCCTTGAGCTGCAACTCCATCGGCCCGGCCGGCGTCTGCATCTCGCCCAGCCACAGCGCCCGCCCGTCACCCAGCTGGCCGGCCCACACCCCGAACTGGTGGCCGCTGTAGACGCTGGCCAGCGGGCGCATGCCGGGCCACAGCGCATTGCCGCTGAACACCTCGAGCGCATGCCAGTCGGCGCGCACGTCCCAGTCCGGCGGCAGGCCGAGGTCGGCTGCACAGCCGGGGCTGCGGGCCACCCAGTGCGGGTCGGCCAGCGGGTCGGCGCCCAACAGCGTGAAGAACGATTCACCCAGGCTGTGGAAGCGATTCGCCCACGCGATGGGGGGTGCGGCGGCGCGTGCTGGCTCCAGGGCGGTGTTCATCGGCGCGAGTGTAGCCAGCCGCCTGCAACCGACGGCGCGCAGGGGTGATCGGCGGGTGGCCGCCCTTTTGGCGCGTCAACTCGGGCGTGATGCAGGCTCTGTCGCCGTGGGGGCTGCGTTGTCGGGAAGTCCCTGAACCGCAAGCGCGCCGTTCTACGCTACCGTCCGGCCACTGTCATTTCGCTAGGAGCCATGTGATGCATCTCACCCGCAAAATCTCCGCCCTGACCGCGGTTGCCGCGCTCGTGTTCTCGGCCCTCGGGGCGCAGGCGCAGACGGTCAAGATCGCCTACATCGACCCGCTCTCCGGCGGCGGCGCCACCATCGGCGAACATGGCCTGAAGCAGTTGCAGTTCCTGGTCGAGAACATCAACGGCAAGGGCGGCGTGATGGGTGGCCAAAAGCTCGAGGCCGTGGCCTACGACAACAAGGGCAGCCCGCAGGAAAGCCTGGTGCAGGTGCAGAAGGCGATTGATGCGGGGGTCCGCTTCATCACCCAGGGCAACGGTTCGGGCGCGGCCATCGCGATCTCGGAGTTCGTCACCAAGTACAACGAACGCAACCCGGGCAAGGAAGTCCTGTACTTCAACTATGCCGCGGTCGATCCGGCGCTGACCAATGAAAAGTGCAGCTTCTGGCACTTTCGCTGGGACGCCAATTCCGACATCAAGATGGCGGCGCTGACCAACTTCATTAAGGACCGCGGCGAGATCAAGAAGGTCTACATCATCGGCCAGGACTACTCGTTCGGGCATGCGGTGCGCGGCGCCGCCAACGCGATGCTGAAACAAAAGCGCCCCGACGTGCAGGTCGTTGGCGACGAGTTGCACCCGCTGCTCAAGATCACCGACTTCGCGCCGTATGTCGCCAAGATCAAGGCCTCGGGCGCCGATTCGGTGATCACCGGAAACTGGGGCAACGACATTTCGCTGCTGCTCAAGGCCGCCGCCGACGCCGGCCTGCAGGTCAACTGGTACACCTACTACGCCGGCGGCGCGGGCGGCCCCACGGCGGTCAAGCAGACCGGCCTGGACCACCGCGTTTACCAGATCAGCGAATGGCACACCAATGTGCCGGCCCCCGACATGGAGGTGTTTGCCGACAACTTCCTGAAGAAGTACGGCGGCAGCAATGCGCAGGGCTGGTGGTATCTGCGCATGAAGAACCAGATGGAGATGTTCGTCAATGCGCTGAACCAGGCCAAGTCGACCGAGCCCAAACTGGTCGCCATGGCGCTGCGGGACATGAAGTTCAAGAACGCGCTCGGCGCCGACACCTTCATGCGGGCGACCGACCATTCGCTGTTCCAGGACATGTACATCTCGTCCTTCGGCTCAGGCACCAAACACGACGAAGAAAAGACCGGCTGGGGCTGGAAGACCGTCGGTGTGATCAAGGCGCAGGACACCGTCATCCCGACCACCTGCAAGATGACGCCACCGGCCTGACCGGGTTGGGTTTGAGGCTGACCGACCGGGCGGGCCGCAAAGCGGTGCGCCGGCCCTGTCGGTGATTCGCCGGCTCGCCAAAAACAACAAGTCCGCCCGTGCTCGAACTGATCATCTTCTCCACGCTCAACGGCCTGCTCTACGGCATGCTGTTGTTCCTGCTGGCCAGCGGCCTGACGCTGATCTTCAGCATGATGGGCGTGCTCAATTTCGCCCACGCCAGCTTCTACATGCTGGGCGCGTACTTCGGCTACCAGATCAGCAAGTACGTGGGCTACTGGCCCGGGCTGGTGCTGGCGCCGCTGCTGGCGGGCGTGGTCGGGGCCTTGATCGAGCGCTACGGCCTGCGAGCCGTGCACAAACACGGCCACGTCGCCGAGTTGCTGTTCACCTTCGGGCTGGCCTTCATGATCGAGGAGATCGTGCAGATGGTCTGGGGCAAGGTGCCGGTGGACTACCGCGTTCCGCAGGCGCTCAACTTCTCGGCATTCACCTTGTTCGAGACGACCTACCCCGCATTCCGGATGTTCATGCTGCTGATGTCGGTGGCGGTGTTCCTGGGCCTGCTGCTGCTGCTCACACGCACCCGGGTCGGGCTCGTCATCCAGGCCGCGCTGACCCACCCCAACATGGTCGGCACGCTGGGGCACAACGTGCCGCTGGTCTTCATGATGGTGTTCGGCGCCGGTTGTGCGCTCGCGGCGTTGGCGGGCGTGATCGCCGGGCCGGCGCTGATCACGCAGCCGGCGATGGCGGCGTCGCTCGGGCCGATCCTGTTTGTCGTCGTGGTCGTGGGCGGGCTCGGTTCGTTGCCCGGGGCGTTCGTCGCCTCGTTGCTGATCGGCCTGGTGCAGACCTTCGCGGTGGCGCTCAACGTGTCGCTGGCCGATGTGTTCGCGCGCGTCGGCCTGACCCTGACGCGCGAGTCGATCGGCGGCGACCTGTGGATGGCCACGGTGGCGCAGGTGGCGCCCATCATTCCCTACCTCTTGCTGGTGCTGGTGCTGGTGTTTCGACCGCACGGCCTGATGGGCAACCGGGACACATGATTCGCACCCAAGGGCTCGCATGAGCAGCCGCCTGCACACCCTGCCATGGCTGGGCGCGGCGATCGCGCTGCTGCTGCTGCCGCTGGTGTTTTCCAGCGGCGCGGCGATCACCATGATGAGCCTGATGGGCTTTTCGATCATCTTCGCGCTGTCCTACAACATGCTGCTGGGGCAGACCGGCATGCTGTCGTTCGGCCACGCGGTGTACTACGGCCTGGGTGGCTTCATCACGGCCCACGCACTCAACGTGATCGGCGCGGGCAAGTGGCCAGTGCCGCTGCCGGTGATGCCGCTGGTGGGCGGGCTGGCCGGCCTCACGTTCGCCGTGATCTTCGGCTGGGTCTCGACCAAGCGTGCCGGCACCGCGTTCGCAATGATCTCGCTGGGCATCGGCGAACTGGTGGCCGCGTGTTCGCTGATCCTGCGCGGCTTCGTCGGCGGCGAGGGCGGCATCTCGACCAACCGCACCGGCACGCTGCGGGTGTTCGGCCTCAACTTCGGGCCGCAGATCCAGGTCTACTACCTGATCGCCGCCTGGTGCCTGCTGTGTGTGGTGGCGATGTACGCCTTCACCCGCACGCCGCTGGGGCGCATGTGCAACGCGGTGCGCGACAACCCCGAGCGGGCCGAGTTCCTCGGCTACAGCACGCACATGGTGCGCTTCCTGGCCTTTTGCACCTCCGGTTTTTTTGCCGGTGTGGCCGGCGGCCTGGCGGCCATCCACTACGAGATCGTGACCTCCAGCGTGGTGGGGGCCGGCCCTTCAGGTTTTGTGCTGTTGATGGCCTACATCGGCGGCATCGCGTTTTTCATCGGCCCAATCATCGGCGCGGTGCTGATGACGGCGCTGCAGATTTCGCTGTCCGACTACACCGGCGCCTGGCTTCTCTATGTCGGCCTGATGTTCGTGCTGGTGGTGATGTATGCGCCCGGCGGACTGGCCGGGCTGCTGCTGATGCACCGGCCGCTGGTGGCCGCCGGCAGGCTGGCCCGGGTGCTGCCGGCCTACGCGCTCGGGGCCGTGCCGGCGCTGGCGTTGTGCGCCGGCGCGGTGCTGTTGATCGAGACCAGCCACCACTTGCTCGTCAAGGCGGCCGAGGGACCGGCGATGCGATTGTTCGGGATCAGCTACGACGCGACGTCGCCGATCGCGTGGGCCGGCATCCTGGTCTTGCTGGTCGCGGGCTTCGTGGCGCTGCGCCTCGTGATGCCCAGGGTGTCGGCGGCCTGGCATGCCACGCTGGCCGAGTCGCGCCGCAAGCTGGGCCAATGAGCATCGCGCCATGACCACGCTGGCACTCCAACTCGTCGACCTGCGCAAGAGCTTCGGCGCCACGCCGATCATCCGCGGCATCAGCCTCGATGTGGTGCAAGGCGAACGCCACGCCATCATCGGCCCCAACGGCGCGGGCAAGTCGACCTTGTTCCACCTGGTCAGCGGGCGCTTTCCGGTCACATCGGGCGAGGTGCGGCTCAAGGGTGAAAACATCACCGGCCTAGCCGCCTTCCAGATCAACCGGCGCGGCCTGTCGCGCAGTTTTCAGGTGACCAACATCTTTCCGCGCCTCAGTGTGTTCGAGAACATTCGCTGCGGGGTGCTGTGGTCGCTGGGTTACCGCTATTCATTCTGGCATCGGGTCGAGCGGGCGCGCGATGCGCGTGAACGCACCGAGCAGATCCTGGAACAGATCAACCTGGCAGCGCGGCGCGAAACGCCGGCCGGCGTGTTGTCGTATGCCGAGCAGCGCGCGCTGGAGATCGGCATCACCATTGCCACCGGCGCCGACGTGATCATGCTCGACGAGCCGACTGCGGGCATGAGCCACTCCGAAACCGAACATGCGGTGGCGCTGATCCGGCGCATCACCGAGGGCAAGACGCTGGTGATGGTCGAGCACGACATGAGCGTGGTGTTCGACCTGGCCGATCGCATCTCGGTGCTGGTGTATGGCCAGGTGATCGCCACCGACACGCCCGAGCGCATCCGCGCCAACCCGGCCGTGCAGGAAGCCTACCTGGGCGTGGCGGCCGAAGATGCGAACCAGCGCGAGGGCGGCCATGCTTGAGGTGAGCGACCTGCATGCCTACTACGGCAAGAGCCACATCCTGCAGGGGGTGAATTTCCGTGTCGGCGAGGGCGAGATCGTCTCGCTGCTGGGCCGCAACGGAGTGGGCCGTTCGACCACCATCAAGGCCATCATGGGCGACGTGGTGCGGCACGGTTCCGTGAAGTTCAAGGGGCGCGAGATCGGCGCCCTCAAGCCGCACCAGATTGCCCATTGCGGGCTGGGCTACGTGCCCGAGAACCGCGACATCTTCCCCCGTCTGACGGTGCGCGAAAACCTGATCCTGGGCATGAAAGGCAAGCATGCCGGCGGGCGCTGGAGCATGGACGACATGTTCGAGTTGTTCCCGCGCCTGCGCGAACGCGCTGATACGGCGGGCGGTGTGCTGTCGGGCGGCGAGCAGCAGATGCTGACGATCTGCCGCACCTTGATGGGCGACCCCGATCTGGTGATGATCGACGAGCCGACCGAGGGCCTGGCGCCCAAGATCGTCGAACTCGTCGCCCACCTGCTGGAGCAGATTGCCGGCCGCGGCGTGGCGATCCTGCTGGTCGAGCAAAAGCTGACGATCGCGCTGCGAATTTCAAAGCGCCTGTATGTCATGGGGCACGGCAAGATCGTGTTCGAAGGCACCGCCGCCGACCTGAAAGCGAACGACGCGGTGCGCAAGGAGTGGCTCGAGGTCTGAGGCTGAGTCGCCGCAGTGACAGGAGCGGGCCTCGGCAGCCTCCTAGAATCGTCCGATCGTTCTATTCTTCAAGAGGACCCCACCCATGAGCGCCCACTACGAAGTTCGCGGCGTTGTCGCCGTCATCACGCTGAACAACCCGCCCGTCAATGGGCTGGGTTACGACACCCGGGTCGGCATCGCCGCCGGGGTCGAGAAGGCTCTGGCCGACGCCGCCGTGAAGGCCATCGTCATCACCGGCGCCGGCAAGGCGTTTTCGGGCGGTGCCGACATCCGCGAATTCGGCTCGCCCAAGGCCACCGCCGAGCCCAACCTGCTCAGCCTCATCATGGCGCTCGAAGCGAGCCGCAAACCCATCGTCGCGGCCCTCCACACGGTCTGCATGGGCGGTGGGCTGGAGTTGGCCCTGGGCTGCCACTACCGCGTGGCCTCGCCCGGCACCCAGGTGGCGCTGCCGGAAGTGAAGATCGGCCTGATCCCTGGGGCCGGCGGCACGCAGCGCCTGCCACGTGTGCTGGGGGTGGAGAACGCGCTGAACATGATCGTCAGCGGCGCGCCCGTGGCCAGCGAACGGCTGGCCCAGAGCCCGGGGCAAAAGCTGTTCGACAAGATCATCGACGGCGACCTGATGACCGGCGCGCTCGCGTTCGCGGCCGAGATCGCCGACAAACGCCCGCTGGCGCTGGTGCGCAACCTGAAATGCGAGCATCCGAATGCCGATGCGTATTTCCAGTTCGCGCGCAACACGGTCGCTGCGATGAGCCGCAACTTCCCCGCGCCGCTGAAGTGTGTGGATGCCGTGGCCGCGTCGACCCGGATGAAGTTCGACGACGGCATGAAGCTCGAGCGCGACCTCTTCATCGGGCTGATGTTCACGCCCGAGTGCAAGGCGCTGCGCCATGCGTTCATGGCCGAACGCGCCACCACCAAGATTCCCGACGTGCCGGCCGACACGCCGCTGCGCGCGGTGAACCAACTCGCGGTCATCGGCGCCGGCACCATGGGCGGCGGCATCGCGATGAACTTCCTGAACGCCGGCGTGCCGGTCGTGATGCTGGAGATGAAACAGGACGCGCTCGACCGGGGCCTGGCGACGATCCGCAAGAACTACGAATCGCAGGTCAAGAAGGGCAAGCTGAAGCAGGACCAGTACGAGCAACGCATGGCCTTGCTGTCGACCACGCTGAACTACGCCGACCTGAAAGACGCCGACATGGTGATCGAGGCCGTGTTCGAAGAAATGGGCGTGAAGGAAAAGGTCTTCAAGACGCTGGACGAGGTGATGAAGCCCGGCGCAATCCTCGCCTCCAACACCTCCACGCTGGACGTCGACAAAATTGCCGGCTTCACCAGGCGCCCGCAGGACGTGATCGGCACCCACTTCTTCAGCCCCGCCAACGTGATGAAGCTGCTGGAGGTGGTGCGCGGTGAAAAAACCGCCAAGGACGTGCTGGCCACCGTGATGGCCCTGGGCAAGAAGATCAAGAAGACCTGCGTCGTCTCCGGCGTGTGCGACGGCTTCATCGGCAACCGCATGATCGAGCAGTACTCGCGCCAGGCCGGTTTTCTGCTCGAAGAAGGCTGCACGCCGGCGCAGGTCGACAAGGCGGTCGAGAAGTTCGGCTTTGCGATGGGCCCGTTCCGCATGGGCGACCTGGCCGGCAACGACATCGGCTGGGCCATCCGCAAGCGCCGCTACCAGGAAAAGCCCGGCCTGCGCTACAGCAAAACCGCGGACCTGCTGTGCGAACTGGGCCGCTACGGCCAGAAGACCAGCGCCGGCTGGTACGACTACGCGTCAGGCAAACGCGACGCGATCCCGTCCACGGTCGTCACCGACATGCTCGACAAGCACCGCGCTGAATTGGGCATCCAGCCGCGCAGGATCAGCGACGACGAGATCGTGCACCGGCTGGTGTTTGCGCTGGTGAACGAAGGTGCGAAGATCGTCGAGGAAGGCATTGCCAGCAAGGCGTCCGACATTGACATGGTCTACCTCACCGGCTACGGCTTCCCGCTGCACCGCGGCGGGCCGATGTGTTATGCCGACCAGGTGGGCCTGTTCAACGTGGTCGCCGCGATGAAGCGCTTTGCCACGAACCCGCTGGACGATGCCGCGTTCTGGACCCCGGCGCCGTTGCTGGCCAGGCTCGCCGCCGAAGGCAAGACCTTCAGCTGACCGCCGACACTCAACCAACCGCCCCGGAGCCAAGCCATGACGAATGCCGTGATCGTTTCCACCGCCCGCACACCGCTCGCCAAGAGCTGGAAGGGCGCTTTCAACATGACCCACGGCGCCACGCTCGGCGGCTTTGCCGTCAAGGCGGCGGTGCAACGCGCCGGCATCGACGCGGCCGAGGTCGACGACGTCATCATGGGCTGCGCCACGCCCGAGGGCGCAACCGGCGGCAACATCGCGCGCCAGATCGCGCTGCGCGCCGGCCTGCCCGTCACCACCAGCGGCATGACGGTGAACCGCTTTTGCTCCAGCGGCCTGCAGACGATTGCGATGGCCGCGCAGCGCATCATCGCGGGCGAGTCCGACATCATCGTCGCCGGTGGCGTGGAGAGCATCTCCTGCGTGCAGAACGAAGCCAACCGCCACATGGGCGCCGACCCGTGGCTGGCCGAGCACAAGCCCGAGATTTACTGGAACATGCTGCAGACCGCCGAGCAGGTGGCCAAGCGCTACAAGATCGACCGCGAGCGCATGGACCGCTACGGCGCGCAGAGCCAGCAGCGCGCCAGCGCCGCGCAGGAAGCCGGCAAATTCAATGACGAGATGGTGGCCTGCACCGTCAGCGCCGGCGTGGCCGACCCGGTGCTGGGCCTGCGCACGAAAGAAGTGACGATCAAGGCCGACGAGGGCATCCGCCCCGGCACCACCTACGAGGGCATCATGGGCATCAAGCCGGCCATGCCCGGCGGGGTGATCTCGGCCGGCAACGCCAGCCAGTTCAGCGACGGCGCCGGGGCCTGCGTGGTGATGAGCGAAACGCTGGCGAGCCAGCGCGGCCTCAAGCCGCTCGGGCGCTTTCTCGGTTTTGCGGTGGCCGGCTGCGAGCCCGACGAGATGGGCATCGGCCCGGTGTTCGCGGTGCCCAAGGTGCTCAAGCGGCTGGGGCTGACGGTGGCCGACATCGACCTGTGGGAATTGAACGAAGCTTTCGCCGTGCAGGTGCTGTACAGCGCCGACACGCTGGGCATCCCGATGGACCGGCTCAACGTCAACGGCGGCGCAATCGCCGTGGGCCACCCTTACGGTGTGAGCGGCCAGCGGCTCACCGGGCATGCCCTGATCGAAGGCAAGCGCCGCGGCGCCAAGCGCGTGGTCGTGACCATGTGCATCGGCGGCGGCATGGGTGCGGCGGGTGTGTTCGAAGTGCTGTGACGGCAGCTTGACGTGGCGCCGCATCGCGTCCGTCGTCGAGCGGCCATGAAGCGCTTGTGGCCGCGGTCGGCGGTCGCGGTGCTTTTGCTGTGCGTCGTCGCCCAGGGCGCGTCGGGCCAGGCGGTCCGGCGTGATCCGGCGGCAGCACCCAGCGCGCAGTGTGTCGAGCTGCTCGAAGCGCTCAACCGCGAACTCGCCGCGCGCCGGCCCGAGGCATTTTTGCGAGCCTCGAACTACCACGAATCGGGGCAGTGCGTCGAACGCAGCGACGCCCGCGCGCTCGAGTTCCTGGCCCAGGCCGCACGCGCTGGCAGCGCGCTGGCGGTGCGGCGCCTGTCGCGCCGGTTCGCGCTCGGCCAGGGCGTGCCGCAGAGTTATTCCAATGCCGGTGCCTGGCTGGCCGGCAAGGGCGCGTCCAACGAGCCGTTGCTCGCCTGGGACTACTCGATCGGCTATGCGTTTGCCGTGCTCAGCGAAGTGCTGGCCAGCGTGCAGTACCCGACGGGCGCGATGCGCGGCCCGCTGGAAGCGGCGTTTGTGCTGGAGGTCGACGCCCTGCGCGCGCGCCAGATCAGTCTGCGGCCGACCACCGAAGACGCCGCGGCCCGGGCCGATCTGTATGCCGCCCTTGCGGCGGCCGTGAATGCGCGGGTGCCCGAGGTCGTGAAGGCGCTGGCGCCGCCCGATCCCAAGCTGTTGGTCAATGCGCGCGTGGCCGTGCCGGTCGGCTTGCGCTACAAGGGCGAGGGTGCGCTCGATGTGCTGGAAGACGAGCCCATTCTGAGATGAGCGCGAGCGACCGATGAGCTACCGACCCACCGCCGACTTCCTGCTGTTCGACTGGCTGGCCGTTGAATCGCTGCGCCAGCGCGCGCGCTTTGCCGATCATTCGCGCGAAACCTTTGCGTCGGTGCTGGACACCTGCGAGCGCATCGCGCGTGAAAAGTTCGCGCCGTTCAATCGGCTCGCCGACACCGAAGAGCCGTGGTTCGACGGCGACAAGGTGCACCTGCCCGAGGCCAGCCACGCGGCGGCGCGGGCCTACGTCGAGTCCGGCATGCTGGCCGCGGCGCAAGACTACGGCTGGGGCGGCATGCAGTTGCCCTGCGTGCTGGAGATGGCGGCCAACAGCTTTTTCTCCAAGGCCGGCATCGGCATCGGTGGCGGGGGCATGCTCACCAGCGGCAATGCCAACCTGCTGATGGCGCACGGCAGCGCGCTGCAAAAGGAGGTGTTCGCCCGGAACGAGTTCAGCGGCCGCTTCTACGGCACCATGTGCCTGTCCGAGCCGCAGGCCGGCTCCAGCCTGTCGGACATCAGCACGCGCGCGACGCCCGATGGCGACGATTTTGCGGCCGACGCGCTGGGCCCGCGCTATCGGCTGCGTGGCAACAAGATGTGGATTTCCAATGGCGACCATGAGCTGGCGGAAAACATCATCCACCTGGTGCTGGCCAAGATCCCCGGCGCCGACGGCATGCTGGCGGCGGGCACGCGCGGCATCTCGCTGTTCATCGTGCCCAAGAAGCTGGTCGGCCTGGATGGTGCGCTGACCGGCGAGCGCAACGACGTGGCGCTGGCGGGCCTGAACCACAAGCTCGGTTATCGCGGCATTCCGAACACGCTGCTCAACTTCGGCGAAGGCAAGTACCCGGTGCGCGGTGGCGCCGGTGCCGTGGCCTACCGGGTGGGCCAGCCGGGCGACGGCCTGCGCTGCATGTTCCACATGATGAACGAGGCGCGCATCGCGGTGGGCCTGGGCGCGGCGATGCTGGGCTACGCCGGCTACGAGGCCAGCCTGGAGTACGCCAAGACGCGCACACAGGGCCGGCCGGTCGTGGGCAACGTGGCCGGCAAGGGCGGCAGCGCCGGCAAGGACACCAGCGCGCCGCCGGTGCGCATCATTGAACACGCCGACGTGAAGCGCATGCTGCTGGCGCAGAAGAGCTACTGCGAAGGAGCGCTGGCGCTGGCGCTGTACTGCGCGCGCCTGGTCGACGAGCACCTCACCGGCACACCCGACGCTGCCGCGCAGGCCGGCCTGCTGCTGGAGATGCTCACCCCGATCGCCAAGAGCTGGCCCAGCGAGTGGTGCCTGGAGGCCAACAGCCTGGCGATCCAGGTGCTCGGAGGCTATGGCTACACACGCGACTTTCCGGTCGAGCAATATTGGCGCGACAACCGCCTGAACATGATCCACGAGGGCACGCACGGCATCCAGGCGCTGGACCTGCTGGGCCGCAAGGTGGTGATGAATGGCGGCAAGGGGCTGTTGTTGCTCGCCGCGCGCATCAACGCCACGATCGAGCGGGCGCTGGCCCAGCCTGTTGTGGCCGAACACGCCGACGCGCTGGCCGCCGCATTGAAACACCTGATGGATGCGACCCAGGCGGCCTGGGCCTGCGGCGACCCGGCCGAGGCGCTGGCCAATGCCACGCCTTACCTGCAGGCGTTCGGCCACACGGTGCTGGCCTGGATCTGGCTGGACGTGGCGCTGTGCGCGCAATCGCAGCTCGCGGGTGCGGATTCCGGCGCGAACGCCGATGCGGCGCAGTTGCAGGGCAAACTCGCGGCCTGTCGCTACTTTTTCCGCTACGAGCTTCCACGCATCGGCGCCTGGCTCTCGGTGGTCGAAACCCGCGACGCCACCTGCCGCGACATGGACGAACAATGGTTCTGAAGATTTCCACCGCCCGGGTTGCCGCGCTGACCTGGGTGTTGATTTTCGGCGGCATGCTGATGCTGGCGCTCGGCCTGGTGGTGGGCCGCTCCGAGCCCGGCCTGGGATGGGCGATCGCCGCCGCGTCGATCGTCGCCATCGTGGCCGGCGTGATGCTGATCTGGGTGCGTTCGCGCATGGAATCGGAGGACCGGCCATGATCCGCCACGTGGTGATGTGGAAGCTCAACGACCCGGCCGATGCACCGTATTTCAAGGCCCGCCTGGACAGTTGCCTTCACCTGACCGAGGGCATGCTGGACTTCGACGTCGGCATTCGCGCCGAGGGCCTGGAGGCCAACGTCGATGTGATGCTGGTCTCGCAGTTCACCGATGCGGCCGCGCTGGCCGCGTACCAGAACCACCCGCATCACCAGGCGGTGAGCGCCGAGCTGGGCCGGCTGCGGCAAACCCGCCACGTGCTCGATGTGGCGCTGGCCACGCCGCCGGCCGCCAAGCGATGAACAGCGTGCTTCGCGGCTGGGTGGTGTGCCTGGCGGCCTGCGCGGCGCAGGGCGCGGTGGCGCAGGCCTTCGTCTTTCCGACCTACCGCGGCGCGGCCCAAATCGACGAAGAATGCCAGCGCCTGCTGGCCGATCAAAAACAATCCGAACAACGCCTGAGCCAGTTGCCGGCGGAGCAGGCGTCGACCGTGCTGGCCGAACTCGACGCCATGCTGCGCCGCTACGAAGACACGCTCGGCCCGCTGTCGCTGATGGCCGGCGTGCACCCGGACAAGGCGGTTCGCGATGCCGCCGACGCTTGCGACCTGGCTTACCAGGCGTTCAACAGCGCCTTCTTGCAGAACGCGGCGATCCACGCGCTGCTGAAACAGGCCCAGCCCGCCGACGACATCGACCGTCGGCTGCAGCGCGACCAGCTCGATTCGTTTGAAGACTCCGGTGCGGCCCTCGCGCCCGAAGCGCAAGCGCGCGCGAGAGAGATCAATGTCGAGATCACTCGCCTGGGCCAGGAGTTCGACCGGCGCGTCCGCGAAGACAAGACCCGGCTCGCCTTTTCGGCGGCCGAGTTGAGCGGTGTGCCGCGCCAGGTGTGGCAGCGCGCCCCACGCGACGACCAGGGCCGCACCCTGCTCGGGCTGGACAGCCCGACGTCGGTGCCGGTGATCGAAGGCGCGCGCAATCCGACCACCCGCATGCGCATGTGGCGCGGGTTCCAGAACCAGGGCGGCGAAGACAACCTGAAGACGCTGGCGCAACTCGGCCTGCTGCGCCGCGAGTACGCCCGTCTGTTCGGCTTCGACTCGTATGCCGATTTTTTGCTGCGCCGGCGCATGGCCGGCAGCGAGGCGCAGGCGCGCAGCTTTCTCGACGGCGTGAAAGACGCGGTGGCGCAGCGCGAGATCACGGATCTCGGCGTGCTGCGTGAAGCCAAGGCCAGCGATTTGAAGAAGGACCCCGCCGCCACCGTGCTGCAGCGCTGGGACGTGGTCCACTACACCGAGCGGGTGCGCAGCGCGCGCTTTGCCGTGCGGCAAGACCAGTTCCGCAGCCACTTCCCGCCCGAGGCGAGCCTGCGGTTCGTCTTCAAACTCGCCGAGGTGCTGTTCGGCGTGACGTTTTCGCCGCTCCCGCAAACGTTGTGGCATGCCGACGCACGCGCGTTCATGGTCAGCGACAGCGCCTCGAAAGCCCTGCTGGGCACGCTGTTCGTCGACCTGTATCCGCGCGCTGACAAGTACAAACACGCTGCGGTCTGGCCGTTCCGCAACGTGTCCACCGCAGCGCAGCGCCTCCCCGCCGCGGGGCTGGTGGTCAACTTCAACCGCAAGGGCCTGTCCATCGACGAGCTCGATACGCTGCTGCACGAGTTCGGCCATGCGCTGCATGCGCTGCTGTCCACCACGCGCCATGCCTCGCAGGGCGGCATCAACGTGGTCCACGACTTCGGCGAAGCGCCGTCGCAGATGCTCGAAGACTGGGTCTACGACCCCGAGGTGCTGAGCCTCTTTGCGCAGGTGTGCAAGGCCTGCAAGCCGGTGCCGGCCGCACTGATCGCCAAGGCCGACCGGGCGCGCCACTTCGGCAAGGGCATCGCGGTGGCGCGCCAGCACCTGTACGCGAGCTACGACCTCACCTTGACCGGCAAGGACGCCCCTGAACCGATGGCGCTTTGGGCTCTGATGGAAGGCGCCACGCCGCTCGGCCATGTCAGCGGCACCATGCTGCCGGCCGGTTTTGCGCACCTGGCCGGTGGTTATGCCGCCGGCTACTACGGCTACCTGTGGAGCCTGGTGCTGGCCGAAGACTTGCGCACCGCGTTTGCCGGCAAGCGGCTCGACGGGCCCACCGGCCGCCGCTACCGCGAGACCGTGCTGGCCCATGGCGGGCAGGTCGCACCCGAGGATTTGTTGCGCCAGTTTCTGGGCCGGCCCAGTGACAGCCGCGCCTTTTTCGAGGCGCTGAAGAAGCAATGACCCACCGCCCCAACCAACTCCGACAGGAACGACCATGAGCACACCGATCCAGAAACTCTTTGACCTCACTGGCAAGACCGCGCTGGTGACCGGCGGCTCACGCGGGCTCGGCCTGCAGATCGCCGAATCGCTGGGGCAGGCGGGGGCGCGCGTGTTGCTCACGTCGCGCAAGGCGGGCGACCTGGAAGAGGCCGCCGCCCACCTGCAGGCCCTGGGCATCGACACCCGCTGGGTGGCCGCCGACATGAGCCAGCCGGCCGAGATCGCGCGCGTGGCGGACGAGGCGTTGCAGCGCCTGGGCGAGATCGACATCCTCGTCAACAACGCCGGCGCCACCTGGGGCGCGCCGGCTGAAGACCATCCGCTCGAAGCCTGGGACAAGGTGATGAACCTGAACATCCGCAGCATCTTCCTGATGAGCCAGGCGATCGGCAAACGCAGCATGATTCCGCGCCGGCAGGGCCGCATCATCAACGTGGCGTCGATAGCCGGGCTGTCGGGCAACATGCCGGGCATGACCATGGCCGCCTACAACACCAGCAAGGGCGCGGTGGTCAACTTCACGCGCGCGCTGGCGGGTGAATGGGGCCGCTACAACATCAACGTCAACGCGCTCGCGCCGGGGTTCTTCCCGAGCAAGATGACCCAGGGCACGCTGGCCAAATACGGCGTCGACAGCCTGGCCAGCCACGCGCCGCTGCAGCGCATCGGCGACGACGACGACCTCAAGGGCGCGGCGCTGCTGTTCGCTTGCGCCGCCGGCAAGCACATCACCGGGCAGATCCTGGCGGTCGACGGCGGCGTCAGCGCGATCCACGGCGCATGAAATTCCTGGTTCACATCCCGTTCGTCGAAGCGCTCGGCTGCGAGTTGCTGCGGTTTGAGAACGGCGAGGCCGAGATCGCATTGACGCCGAAGGACGAGCACCTCAACGGCTGGAATGTGATGCATGGCGGCGTGAGCATGACGCTGCTCGACGTGGCCATGGCCCACGCCGCCCGCAGTGTCGGTGTCGCGTCGACCGCCGCGGCGATCGCGGCAGCCGGGCCCGACCCGCGTGGTCTCGTCACGATCGAGATGAAAACCAGTTTCATGCGCCCCGGCGTGGGCCGTGTGATCGCCAAGGGCAGGTTGCTGACGAAGACCCACACGATGGCATTTTGCGAAGGCTCGCTGGTCGACACCAACGGCGCGCTGCTGGCCCACGCCACCGGAACCTTCAAGTACTTGCGCGCGTTGCCGGTGGGCGAGCGAAAGCTCCAGCGGCCCAACGCATCCGATTGACAGCCCTCGTTCTGCGCCGCAGCCGCAAAACCCCCCAAGGAGCGCCACCATGGCCTTGATGAACAAACAAATCCTGCTGGTGTCGCGCCCGCAGGGCGAAGCCAGCAGCGCCAACTTCCGCCTCGCGGAAGTGCCGGTTCCGCAAGACCTGGCCGACGGGCAGGTGCTGGTGCGCCACCACGTCCTGTCGCTCGACCCGTACATGCGCGGCCGCATGAACGACAGCAAGAGCTACGCGCAGCCGCAGCCGCTCGACACGGTGATGATCGGCGGCACGGCGGGCGAGGTGCTGCTGTCGCGCAACCCGAAGTTTTCGCCTGGCGACAAGGTGGTGGGCATGGGCGGCTGGCAGCAGTACAGCGTCATTGATGCGGCCCAGGCGGGCATGCTGCGCAAGGTGGATGCGACCCACGTTCCGCTGTCGGCCTACCTCGGCGCCGTGGGCATGCCGGGCGTGACGGCCTGGTACGGGCTCATCAAGATTTGCCAGCCGAAGGCCGGCGAAACCGTGGTCGTCAGTGCCGCCAGCGGCGCCGTGGGCAGTGCGGTCGGGCAGCTCGCCAAGGCGCGCGGGTGCCGCGTGGTGGGCATCGCGGGCGGTGCCGAAAAGTGCGGCTACGTCGTCGACGAACTCGGCTTCGATGCCTGCGTGGACTACAAGGCGCACACCGATCCGAAGGCGTTCTACAGCGCGCTGAAGCAGGCCACATCGGACGGTGTGGATGGCTGCTTTGAAAACGTCGGCGGTGCCATTCTCGACGCGGTGCTGGCGCGCATGAACGCGTTCGGCCGCGTCGCCGTGTGTGGAATGATCAGCGGCTACAACGGCGAGCCGATTCCGCTGATGCACCCGCAGCTGATCCTGCAATCGCGCCTGCGCGTGGAAGGCTTCATCGTCAGTGAGCACATGGAGGTGTGGCCCGAGGCGTTGAAGGAACTCGCAGGCATGGTCGCCAGCGGCAAGCTCAAGTACCGCGAGTCGGTGGCGATGGGCATCGAGTCGGCGCCGCAGGCATTCCTCGGCTTGCTCAAGGGCAAGAACTTCGGCAAGCAGCTGGTCAAGCTGATTTGATCGGAGCGCCCCGTGGACCCGCGGCGTTCCGCCCGCCTGGCGCCCACCCGATGAATGAATCCGTTCCGAACCACAAGGACAACAAGACATGAAAACCTTCAAGGGCCGCACGGCCGTGATCACCGGCGCGGGCTCGGGCTTCGGCCTCGAAGCCGCGCGCATCGCCGCGCGCGAGGGCATGAACGTGGTGATGGCCGACGTGCAGCAGGACGCGCTCGACAACGCCGCCGCCGAGATCGTCGGCATGGGCAACCTGGTGCTGCCGGTGCGCATCGACGTGTCCAGGGCCGACCAGGTGGAGGCGCTGGGTGCGGCCACGTTCAAGCGCTTCGGCGCGCCGCACTTCGTCTTCAACAACGCCGGCGTCGGTGCCGGTGGGCTGATCTGGGAGCACACGCTGAAAGACTGGGAATGGGTCGTCGGCGTGAACCTGATGGGCGTGGCCCACGGCGTGCGCGTGTTCACGCCGATGATGCTGGAGGCGGCCAAGAAGGACCGCAAGTACGAAGGCCACATTGTCAACACGGCGTCGATGGCGGGGCTGCTGAACCCGCCCAACATGGGTGTGTACAACGTGACCAAACATGCCGTGGTGTCGCTGTCGGAAACCCTGTTCCAGGACCTGGCGCTGGTCACCGACCAAGTCAGCGCCTCGGTGCTGTGCCCGTTTTTCGTGCCCACCGGCATCCACCAGAGCCAGCGCAACCGGCCCGACGCGCTGAAGGAAAAAGGCGCCAAGCCGACCCGCAGCCAGCTGATCGGCCAGGCCATGAACGACAAGGCGGTGGGCAGCGGCAAGGTCACGGCGGCGCAGGTGGCGCAGTTTGTTTTCGATGCGATGCGCGAGCGCCGCTTCTACATCTACAGCCACCCGAAGGCGCTGGCCAGCGTGCAGACGCGGCTTGAAGACATCATGACCGCGCGCAACCCCACCGACCCGTTTGCCGGCAAGCCCGAGATCGGCGCGGAATTGCGCGCTGCCTTGCGCGCCACCGATTGACCGGCGCGCCCAGCATGTCCAGCGCACCGCCGCTGCCCGGCCAGGCCGAGCAGATCGAGCCGTTCTGGCTCGCCTACCAGCGTGCCTGCCATGTCAAGGTCGAAGGCTTTTCGGCCAGCGCGCTGGCCGACACCCAGGCGCTGGCCGACGAGCTGGCGGGTTTGGTGCTGGCCGGTGTCAAGCGTGCACACGCCACGCTGCACCGCGACTTCCAGAAAGACCTGGAGCCCTTGCCGCAGATCGGCGACCACCTGGTGGTGCTCGACGGCGCCGGCGAGCCGCGCGCGATCGTGCGCTGCACCCACGTGGAGCTGCGCCATTTCAACCAGATCGACGACACCTTTGCGTTCGACGCCGGCGAAGGCGACCTGACCCTGCGCTGGTGGCTCACCGCGCACCGGCAAGACTTTGCCGAGCGCGCCGAGCGCGAGGGCTTTGAAGTCGACGAACGCAGCGAGCTGGTGCTCGAATCGTTCGAGCGCGTGTGGCCGCCGGCGCAAGACGTTGCCGCTGCCACAGCTTGACGAATCGCGCCGCGCCCCAACTGGCCTATATTTCGCCCTCATTCAACCCGGAGCACTCCCATGCCGATTCGTACCGCATCACTCAATCACCAGATCCACAAGAACGGCGCGAGGCTTCATCTGGCGATCGCGTCGCGCGCCCATTCGCAAGGGGCGGACCAGCCGGCGTCCGAGCAAGAGCAGGCGCTGCTGGCCGAACGCCGCGCGCTCAAGGAGGCCCAGGCCCAGCGCAGGGCCCAGGCCAAGCTGCCCAAGGCCAAGGCCGTCAAGCTGGTCAAGGAAGTCAAGCCCAAGGCGCCCAAGGCACCGAAGGCACCGAAAGAGCCGAAGGAAGCCAAGGCCGCGAAAAGCGCCAAGGACAACAAGCCCTCGCGCGCTGACAAGCAGACCAAGAAGGCCGAGAACCTCGAGGCCGCAAAAAAGGCGGAGCGCAAGTCGGCCAAGACCTGATGCGGCGGCAGGCCGGCGTCACAGGCCGCCTGCCAACTCAACACCCCAGCTTGAGCGCCTGCACCGGCTTGCCGGTCGCGGCATCCAGCACGATCAGGTTGACGTGGCGCGGGTGGCCGGCCGGTTCGGGCGGCGCCAAGGCGAATGTCAGCGTCACCGCCGCACCGGGCTGAGCGGTCCAGGCCGTGACCGGCTTGTAATCGCGCACCACGTGGTCGTGAGCCAGGGTCGCGCCATCGTTCTCGCCGGCCTTCACCAGCGTGCGGTGGCCCTGTTCGGTGACGGCCCAGAACGCGGCCAGCCGCGCCGGAGCGTTGGCCGCCGGCCGCACGGTGGCGCTGATGCGATCGCCGTCGCGCACCAGGGCCAGTTCGACCGTCGCCGCCGTGCGTGCCTTGGTCGACGACGGCGCCGGTGCCGAATACCACTCCTTGTGGTCGACTCCGTCGAGCACCACCTGGGGCGTGTAGCTGAAGCGCGCGCCGTTGCTCTGCCGCTGTTGGGCCTGGCGCTGCGTGTAGGCCGGGCTGGCGAAGCGGTCTTTCCAGCCGAGGCGGTCCCAGTAGTCGACGTGGAAAGCCAGCGCAACGATGCCCGGGTCTGCCTTCAGGCGCGACAGCCATTGGTCAGCCGGAGGGCAGGAACTGCAGCCCTCGGACGTGTAGAGCTCGACCACCGGGGTGACCGTGCCGGCGCTGCGGGCGCTGCAACCGGCCGCCGTCTGCGCCGCGGCGGGCGCCAGCGCAGTGGCACAGGCCAGCGCGGCGGCCGCGCTCAATGGCCAACGAGAAAGTGGCCGGCGGAAAAGCTGCAATGGGGACATCGACTGTTCTCCGTGGGTGCGTGTGTCTACGTCGCGCGATGCGGTTCGTTCTTACGCGCCCGGCGCTGTGGCACACTGCGCCGCCTCGCCACCCTGCGCGGCTTGCTCGCCGTTCAAGTTGACCATGCCGATCGAGACCCCCGCCGCGCCCGCAGCCGCCGCTCCACGCGTCGTCGTCATCGGCGCCGGGCCGGCCGGGCTGATGGCGGCCGAGTTGCTGTCGCAAGGCGGTTGCCGTGTCGACGTGTTCGATGCCATGCCGTCGGCCGGCCGCAAGTTCCTGCTGGCCGGCAAAGGGGGTCTGAACCTCACGCACAGCGAGCCGGCGGCGCAGTTCCTGGCCCGCTACCGGCAGCGCCGCGAAGCGCTGGAGCCGCTGCTGGCGGCCTTCGGACCGGCCGAATTGCGAGCCTGGGCGCACGGTCTGGGGGTGAGCACCTTCGTGGGCAGTTCAGGCCGTGTGTTTCCCACCGACCTGAAGGCCGCGCCGCTGCTGCGCGCCTGGCTGCACCGGCTGCGTGCTGCGGGCGTGCGCTTTCACATGCGGCACCGGTGGGTCGGCTGGGGCGGCGAGGGCGCCACGAACGATGATCGCGGCTCGAACCAGCGCGCCCCGCATGCCCTGCGTTTTGCCACCCCGGCCGGCGAGGCGACGCTGTGCGCCGACGTGATGCTGCTGGCGCTGGGCGGTGCGAGCTGGCCTCAACTCGGATCGGATGGCGCCTGGGTGCCATGGCTGGCGCAGCGGGGTGTGGCCATCGCGCCGCTGCAGCCGTCGAATTGCGGCTTCGATGTGGGCCGCATCGACGCCGGCGGCGTGGCGCAGCCCGGCTGGAGCGAGCACTTTCGCAGCCGTTTTGCAGGCCAGCCGCTCAAGACGGTGGCGTTGTCGGCGATCGGCCCGGACGGTGAGCGGCTCGATGCGCCGGGGGAATTCGTGATCACCGGCACCGGCGTCGAGGGCAGCTTGATCTATGCCGCGTCGGCGCTGGCGCGCGAGCAGATCGCCAGCCTCGGCCACGCCCGGGCCCACATCGACCTGCAGCCCGGCCGCAGCGCGGACTTCGTGCGCGCCGAGGTCGCGCGCCCGCGCGGCTCACGCTCGCTGGCAACACACCTGAAGAGCCGGCTGGGGCTGGACGGTGTCAAGACGGCGCTGCTGCACGAATTGCTCCCGCGCGAGGTGCTTGGCGATCCGCAACGGCTGGCCGACGCGATCAAGGCCTTGCCGTTGACGCTGATCGCGCTGCGGCCGGTGGCCGAGGCCATCAGCAGCGCTGGCGGCGTGCGCTTCGAGGGACTCGACACGCACCTGATGTTGCGCGATTTGCCGGGTGTGTTTTGCGCCGGCGAAATGCTCGACTGGGAAGCGCCGACCGGTGGCTACCTGCTGACCGCCTGCCTGGCCAGTGGCGTCGCGGCCGGGCGCGGCGCGCTGGCCCACCTGAGCAGCCTCGACTTTCCCGCCACGAGGGCGGCCGCGTGAGCCCGTCGACGCGCCGGCGATCGCTGCTGGTGCTGGCGCTGGCCGTCGTGCTGGCCGGCGCCTGGCTGAGGCCCCTGGACGGCGCCGCCACACGCTACGTCGATGCCGGTTTGCAGCGCGCCCTGGCCAGCTTTGCCGCGGCGCGGGCGCTGAACGCGGTGATCTCGGTGGCCCAGGGCACCGAGGTCGCGCTGCAACCGGCGGGTGTGGGCGTGACGTTTGCGCCCGGCCAGGTGCTGGACCCGATCAACGACCTGGTCGAACAGTTCTCCAGCCTGATGCTGGCGGCCAGTGTGTCTTTCGGCGTGCAGCGCGCGCTGGTCGGCGTCGGCGCTTATTGGGCCGTGTCGCTGCTGCTGACGCTGGTGGCCCTCGGTTGGGCCGGGGTTGCCTGGCGCGGCAAGACACCGCCGCGCTGGCTGACGCAGTTGCTGATGGGTCTGCTGCTGGCGCGTTTTGCGGTGCCGCTGGTGGCGTTGGCCAGCGAGGCCGGTTTTCAGCTGTTCCTGGCCGAAGACTATGCCAGCGGGCAGGCGCGGATCGAGTTGTCGACCGACCAGTTCAGCAGCCTGAGCGCCCCGGCCGACCCGACCCGGCCGGACGAAAGCGTGGCCGAGCGCATGAAGCGCTGGTGGTCGCAGACCGCCGACGTCGGCAAGCGGTTCGAGGACATGAAGCAGGTGGCCGCGCGCACGGTCGAACACATCGTCAGGTTGATCGTGGTGTTCCTGCTGCAAACGCTGGTGTTGCCGCTGCTGTTGATGTGGGCGCTGCTGCGGTTGAGTCGATTGCTTCGGCCCTGAGCCGGAAGCGGCGGGCTCGCGCGTCGGACCCGCGTCGGACCCGCGTCAGATCCGCGTCAGGTCCGCGTCAGATCCGCGTCACATCCGCGTCAGATCCGCGTCAGACGCGCGTCACACGCGCGGCAGCCAATGCCGCTCGCAAGCCGCGTCGCCGCAGCGCTCGCAGGCCCAGTGCCAGCGCGCTGCCGGCTCCATCGCAACGGGCGGATTCAGCGCACGCTGCACACAGGCGAGCGCGGATTGCAGCCGGCTGGCGCCGCTGCCGAACACCACGGCATACGGCAGCCCGCCGCGCGACAACGCGGCCCGCACCAGCGTGTCGACCGGCACCCGCACCTGCGGGCCGTCGCGCTGCAGCCCGTCGGGCTGCCAGGGCAGGTCCAGGCCGGTGAGCAATGTGAGGCCGCAGCGCGCGTGCGCCGCGAGGGCGGGCGCGTACAGCGCGGTGTCGCCGAAAACGTGGTCGCTGTAGACCGCGATCATCAGCGCCGTGGTGTCGGCGATCACGATGGCGTGGTCACGTGCCGCGGCGTCGATGCGGCGCGTTTGCTCGTCGGCGATGGCGCGCTGTTCGTCCTGGCGCGGCATGCGGCCATGGTGGTCGCAGAACTCGCGCAGGAATTCGGGCACCACCGTGACCGAGCGGCCCGGCAGGGCCAGCGCGGCGCCCAGTTCGTGCGCCAGCGTGGTCTTGCCGGTGCTCTCGGCGCCCAGCAGCGCCACGACCAGGGGCTTGGTCATCGGGTTCGGGATCGGGTTCGGGAAGGGGACGCGTGCCAGCGCGTCAACGCTGGCGGGCCAGGCCAGCCCAGGCGCGCCACCCGGCAAACGACATCACGATGAACAGCGCGTACAGGATCACCGTGAGCCACAAGCCCTTGTAGGCGAACAGCGCCACGCTGACGGCGTTGACCAGCACCCAGGTGGGCCAGTTCTCGACGTACTTGCGGCCCAGCAGCCACTGGCCGATGACACTGGCCGCCGTGGGGAAGGCATCCCACCACGGCACATCGCTGTCGGTCGCCGTCTTCAGGAACAGGCCGGTGGCCGGCCAGGCCAGGGCCAGCGCCGCCAGCGCGACCCAGCGGCCGCGTGCGCCCAACCGGCGCACGCGCAACGCGCCGCCATCGGCCTGGGTTCCGCGCAGCCACTGCCACCAGCCCCACAAAGCCACGACCGCGAAGAACACCTGCAGGCCGGCCTCGCCGTACAACCTGCTTTGCCAGAACAGCGCGAAGTAGAGCAGCGACGCCGCAATCGCAAGTGGCCAGCCGAGCGGATTGACGCGGATGTTGAACACCACCATGGCGAGCGACAGCACCAGCGCCACGATCTCCAGCCAGGTGACCGGCGCGCCCCACAACGCGAAGGCGCTCGCGAACAGGGGCTGCAGCGATTGCAGCAGGGAATCCATCCAGGGCTTGCGGGCGATGGGGCAGGAACGTCGGCGCCGGCGTCAGCGCCTGGGCGTGGCGATCTGCACCAGGATTTCGTCCGGCTTGACCATGCCCAGCTCGAAGCGGGCCTTTTCCTCGACCATTTCCAGGCCTTCCTTGAGATCGTTCACTTCGGCGACGAGTTGCTCATTGCGCCGGCGGCCGGCCTCGTTGCTGGCGGTCTGCTCCTGCAGCTTGGCGCTCAACTCCATCACCCGCGGAACCCCGCTCTTGCCGAACCAGAGTTCGGCGTGCACCAGCGCCAGCAGCGCCGCGAGCAGGAGCGTCAGGTAACGCATGGGAGCCAGCGCCGGCCTCGCCGCAGTTCAGCGCAAGTTGTAGAACGCGCCGCGGCCGGGGTAGCTGGCCACGTCGCCCAGGTCTTCTTCGATGCGGAGCAACTGGTTGTATTTGGCCATGCGGTCGCTGCGGCTCATCGAGCCGGTCTTGATCTGGCCGGCGTTGGTGCCCACCGCAATGTCGGCAATCGTCGAGTCTTCGGTTTCACCCGATCGGTGGCTGATCACGGCGGTCCAGCCGGCGCGCTTGGCCATCTCGATGGCCGCGAAGGTTTCGGTGAGCGTTCCGATCTGGTTGATCTTGATCAGGATCGAGTTGGCGATGCGTTTTTCGATGCCTTCCTTGAGGATCTTGGTGTTGGTCACGAACAGGTCGTCACCGACCAGCTGCACCCTGGAGCCGAGCCGGTCGCTCAGCACCTTCCAGCCGTCCCAGTCGTTTTCGGCCATGCCGTCTTCGATGCTGATGATCGGGTACTTGTCGACCCAGGTGGCCAGGATGTCGGTCCACTCCTGCGCCGACAGCGACAGGCCCTCACCCGACAGCTGATAGGCGAGCGAGCCATTCGCGCCGGGCTTGTAGAACTCGCTGGCGGCGCAGTCCAGGCCGATGGCAATTTGTTCACCGGCCTTGAAGCCGGCCTTGTCGATGGCCTGCAGGATCATCTGGATGGCCGCCTCATGGCTGGCCACGGTGGGCGCAAAGCCGCCTTCGTCGCCCACGGCCGTGCTCATGCCCTTGTCGTGCAGGATTTTTTTCAGCGCATGGAACACTTCGGCGCCATAGCGCACCGCTTCGCGAAAGCTGGGCGCGCCCACCGGGATGATCATCAGCTCCTGCAGGTCGAGGTTGTTGTTGGCGTGCGCGCCGCCGTTGATGACGTTCATCATCGGCACCGGCATCTGCATCGCGCCCGAGCCGCCGAAGTAGCGGTACAGCGGCAAGCCGCTTTCTTCGGCCGCGGCGCGCGCCACCGCCATGCTGACCGCCAGCGTGGCGTTGGCGCCCAGGCGGCCCTTGTTGTCGGTGCCGTCCAGGTCGATCAGGGTGCGGTCGAGGAAGGCCTGCTCCGACGCGTCCAGCCCCAGCACCGCTTCACTGATTTCGGTGTTGACATGTTCGACCGCCTTGAGCACGCCCTTGCCCAGGTAGCGCGCCTTGTCGCCGTCGCGCAGCTCGATGGCCTCGCGCGAGCCGGTGGACGCGCCGGAGGGCACGGCCGCGCGGCCCATGGTGCCCGACTCCAGCAGCACGTCGCATTCGACGGTGGGGTTGCCGCGGCTGTCGAGAATTTCGCGTCCGACGATGTCAACAATGGCGCTCATGGATCTACCTCTTGGTTTTTTTGGGGGTTCAGCAGGAGAAGTGATTTTCGAGCAGTGGCTGCGCTTTGATGACCCGGTCGAGTGCCAGCAATTGTTCGAGCAGCGCGCGCATGTGCTTCAGCGGCACCGCATTCGGGCCGTCGCTCATCGCGTTGTTCGGGTCGGGGTGGGTCTCCATGAACACACCCGCCACACCGACGGCGATGGCTGCGCGCGCCAGCACTGGCACAAACTCGCGCTGGCCGCCGCTCGCCTGCCCCAAGCCGCCGGGCAACTGCACCGAATGGGTCGCATCGAACACGACCGGGGCGCCGGTCTCGCGCATGATGGCCAGCGAGCGCATGTCGCTCACGAGGTTGTTGTAGCCGAAGCTCACACCGCGTTCGCAGGCCATGAAGTTGTCGTCGGGCAGGCCCTTGTCGCGCGCGGCGGCGCGGGCTTTGGCTATCACGTTCTTCATGTCGTGGGGCGCGAGAAACTGCCCCTTCTTGATGTTCACCGGCTTGCCGCACTGGGCCACGGCGCGAATGAAATCGGTCTGGCGGCACAGGAAGGCCGGTGTCTGCAACACGTCGACGGTGGCGGCCACTGCGGCGATCTGGCTTTGATCGTGAACGTCGGTCAGCACCGGCACGTTCAACTCGCGCCGCACCTTGGCCAGGATCTCCAGGCCCTTGTCCAGGCCGGGGCCGCGAAACGTGCTGCCGCTGGAGCGGTTGGCCTTGTCGTAGCTGGACTTGAAGATGAACGGAATGCCCAGGGCGGTGGTCATTTCCTTGAGGCGGCCCGCCACGTCCATCTGCAGCTGCTCGGATTCGACGACACACGGGCCGGCGATCAGGAAAAACGGCCGCGCGATGCCGACCTCAAATCCACAGAGTTTCATGCGGCGGCCATTTCAGTTCGATCGGCCTGGTGCTTCAGCGCGGCCTGGATGAACGACTTGAACAAGGGGTGCCCGCCCCAGGGGGTGGACTTGAACTCGGGGTGGAACTGCACGCCCATGAACCACGGGTGCGCGCTGCGCGGCAGCTCGATGATCTCGGTCAGCTTCTCGCGCTGCGTCAGCGCCGAAACCACCAACCCCGCTTCGGTCAGTTTGTCGAGGTAATGCACGTTGGCCTCAAAGCGGTGGCGGTGCCGCTCGGTCACCAGGTCGCCATAGATCTCATGCGCCAGCGTGCCCGGTTTCACGTCCGAGCTTTGCGCGCCGAGACGCATCGTGCCGCCCAGGTCGGACTGCGCATTGCGCTTCTGGATCGAGCCGTCGGCGTCCAACCATTCGTCGATCAGCGCGATCACCGGGTGTTGGGTGTCGGGCTCGAACTCGGTGCTGTTGGCGCCGCCCAGGCCGGCCTTGTGGCGCGCGAACTCGATGGTGGCCACCTGCATGCCCAGGCAGATGCCGAGGTAGGGAATCTTGTGTTCGCGCGCGTACTGCGCCGCCAGGATCTTGCCTTCGACGCCGCGCTTGCCAAAACCGCCGGGCACCAGGATGGCGTCGAACTGGCCGAGCCGGTCGACGCTGGTGGCATTCAGGTTCTCGGAGTCGACGGATTCGATTTTCACGCGCGCGTGGTTGTGGATGCCGGCATGGCGCAACGCTTCATTGAGCGACTTGTAGGAGTCGGACAGTTCGACGTACTTGCCGCACATCGCAATCGTCACTTCGGTGCGCGGGTGCTCGACCTCGTGCACCAGCTTGTCCCATTGGCGCAGATCGGCGGCCTTGGTGAGCAACTGCAGCTTCATGCAGATCAGCTCATCGAGTTGCTGCTCGTGCAGCATGCGCGGCACCTTGTAGATGGTGTCCACGTCCCACATCGAGATCACACCCTGCAGCGCCACGTTGGTGAACAGCGAAATCTTGTCGCGCTCGTCGTTGGGGATTTCGCGGTCGGCGCGGCACAGCAGCGCGTCGGGCTGGATGCCGATCTCGCGCATCTTCTGCACCGTGTGCTGGGTCGGTTTGGTTTTCAGTTCGCCGGCGGCGGCGATCCACGGCACGTAGGTCAGGTGCACGAAGGCCGAGTTGTTCGGTCCGGCGCGCAGCGCCATCTGGCGCACCGCTTCGAGGAAGGGCAGCGACTCGATGTCGCCCACGGTGCCGCCGATTTCGACGATGGCCACGTCGACATCGCTGGCGCCGCGCTTGACGAACTCCTGAATCTCGTTGGTGACATGCGGGATCACCTGCACCGTCTTGCCGAGGTAGTCGCCGCGGCGCTCTTTTTCGAGCACGCTCTTGTAGATCTGGCCGGTGGTGAAATTGTTCGCGCGCTTCATGCGCGTGGTGATGAAGCGCTCGTAGTGGCCCAGGTCGAGGTCGGTCTCGGCGCCGTCGTCGGTGACGAACACCTCACCATGCTGAAACGGCGACATCGTGCCCGGGTCGACGTTGAGGTACGGGTCCAGCTTGATCAGGGTGACTTTGAGGCCGCGCGATTCGAGGATCGCCGCGAGGGATGCTGACGCGATGCCCTTGCCCAGCGAGGACACCACACCGCCGGTGACAAAGACGTACTTGGTCATTGTGTGCAGCACCTGCTTTTCACAAATGCTGTGGTGGTAAAGCGCGATTATAAGTGTCGCTTCAAGGCCATCAGCGCGCCGCGTGCGGAGTCGCAAAGTTGCCGATCCAGCGCAGCACTTCGGTGGCGGTTTCGTTGGGCTGCTCGAACGGAAACAGGTGGCTTCCTTCGAGCATCGAGACCCGGTCGTGCGTGAGCCGGCGCGTGGCGGCCAGGCCGACCTGGCGGTTCTCGACCGATTGCCGGCCGCCGACAAATGCCACGGGGCAGCGCAGCGGATGGGCGCGCAGCACACGCGCCAGGTGGTGCGGCAGCGAGTTGTAGATGGCGGTTTCGGTGTCGCGCTCGAAACTGAGGCGGCGGCCCTGCGGGTCGGGCTCGGTGCCGCAGGCGATGTAGTCTTTCAGAACCCCAGGCGCCCAGCGCGCAAATGCCGCCTTGCCCGCAAAGTGGTCGAATGCCGCCTGCTGACTGGGCCAATGCTGGCGCCGGCGCTTGGACACATGGCCCGGAGACAGGCGCTCGCCCACGCCCGTGGCCTTGGCCAACTGCAGCACGCGCGATCGCCAGCCGGCGATCAGCGGCGAGTCCAGCAGCACCACACCACGCGCCAACTCGGGCCGCCGGGCGGCGGCCAGCAGGCACAGATAGCCGCCCATTGAATGGCCGACCCACCAGGCCGGGCCTTTGACCTCGTGTTCGATGAAGTGGATCAACTGCTGGCGCAAGTGTGGCCAGTTGCTGGTGACCGGAAAGCGCGGGTCATGGCCGTATTTGTCGATGGCGCGGACCTCGAAACCCGCGTTGCGCCAGGCGTCGAACAGCGCGCGATAGGTGCCCGAGGGAAAGCCGTTGGCGTGCGAGAAGACGATGGTCTGCGCCATCAGACGATCTTTTCGCCCGGGTGCGTGATCTTGCGCATCGGCTCAAAGCGCGGCGAGCTGACGCGGATTGGCGTGGCGGTGCTGCCGCCGTTCCATTGCGGGTCTTCGATGGACTCGAAAACGTCGCGCAGTTTCTGGCCCCAGTTGCCGCGGATCATCTGGAAGTACGGGTTGTGCTCGTCGACGCAAACGATCTGCTGGGTCTCGAAGGTGTGCGCCTCGTACACCAGCAGGTCCAGCGGCAGGCCCACCGACAGGTTGGACTTGAGCGTGGAGTCCATCGACACCAGCGCGCACTTGGCGGCTTCGTCCAGCGGCGTGGAGGGGCTGACCACGCGGTCGAGGATGGGCTTGCCGTACTTGCTTTCGCCGATCTGGAAATAGCAGGTCTCGCGCGTGGCCTCGATGAAGTTGCCGGCCGAATAGACCAGGAACATCCGCATCGCCTCGCCCTTGATCTGCCCGCCGAGAATCATCGACGCGTTGAAGTCGACGCCCGCGGCCTTCAGAGAAGGGCCATCCTGCTCGTACACGCGCCGCACCGCGCTGCCCAGCACACGGGCGGCGTCGAACAGGCTGGTGGCGTTCCAGATGGTGATCGGCGGCTGGTTGCCGTTGTCGAGCTTTTCGACCTGCAGGATCTCGCGCACCGACTGGCTGATCGACAGGTTGCCGGCCGACAACATGACCATGAAGCGGTCGCCAGGCCGCTCGTAGACGATCATCTTGCGGTAGGTGCTGAACTGGTCGAGCCCGGCGTTGGTGCGCGAGTCGGACAAAAACACCAGGCCGGCGTCGAGCTTGATGCCCACACAGTAGGTCATGATTTTCCTTGCAGGGCTTTGAGCGAGTAGAGCGCCTCCAGCGCGTCCTTGGGTGAAAGCATATCGGGGTTGAGCTTGGCCAGCGCATCGTCGATCACCGATCGCGGTGGCTCGGCCGGCAACACGGGCTGGGCGAACAGGTCGATCTGCGCGTGGTGGGCCTGCTGCTGCGCTTCGAGCGCTTCCAGCGTGGCACGCGCCTGGCGCACCAGGCCACCGGGCATGCCGGCCAGGCGCGCCACTTGGACCCCGTAGCTCCGGCTCGCGGGGCCGGGCTGGATGTCGTGCAGAAAGACGATGTCATCCCCACTTTCGGCGGCCGACACATGGACGTTCAGCGCGCGCCCGTGCTTGACCGGAAACTCGGTCAGCTCGAAGTAGTGCGTCGCGAACAACGTGAACGACCGGTTGCGCTCGTGCAGGTGGCTGGCAATGGCGCCGGCCAGCGCCAGGCCGTCGAAGGTGGAGGTGCCACGGCCGATCTCGTCCATCAGCACCAGCGAATGTTCGGTGGCGCCGTGGATGATGGCGGCGGCCTCGACCATCTCGACCATGAAGGTCGACTGCGCGTTGGCCAGGTCGTCGGCCGCGCCGATGCGGGTGTGGATCGCGTCGATGGGGCCGAGCCGGCAGGCGCGCGCGGGCACAAAGGAGCCCATCGCGGCCAGCAGCACGATCAGCGCCACCTGGCGCATGAAGGTGCTCTTGCCGCCCATGTTCGGCCCGGTGATGACGAGCATCTTGCGCGTGGCGTCGAGC
>JANORB010000064.1:0-2324 GCA_031415135.1 Methylibium sp. | reverse complement strand
CGTCGATCGCTGCGCTCTCCGGCGGCAGCAACCGCGCCACCGCTGTGTCTTTGAATGTCTGTCCGTATCGAGCCAAGTCCGTCCTTCATCGCCGCCCCCGAGGTTGATCTATGGAGGCGACAACTATTCTGACGCGGGGGGGGTTTGTGATAGCCAGTGCAGTGACACTGTTGCGTGCGTCATTCGGCACCACGGCAACACTTGACCGGTACGACCGGCCGACCACAGCGATGTTGCCTAGCGAGCGACCCAACTGCGCGCCCGTCACGATGGCCTCGGATGGAGCTTGCTGGACGACCGGCGCGTTTGAGTCGGATCCACTTCCGCCACAGCCAAACAGCAAGACGGAGTTAAAGATCAACCCGACCGAAATGAGTTGTCTGCCAAGGGTACTCATTTGAACCCTCCATATTGAGAGGAATCGACCATTGCTCAAACCGATCAGATGCTCACGAGCATCGCCTTGCCCGTTTGCGAGATTGCGTTGCGCGTCACCTGGGCCAGAGTTGCGCCGACATTCGCGGCGGTGTTGATCACCGCGCTCATGAATCCGATGTGCCCAGAAGTCAGGTACTTCTTTCCTGTCCTCGCCCGGACCAAACTTCGCCGATAGCGTCAAGCGTCTGCGACCTTCCGGTCATCCTTGACGCCGACGATGATCGCGGCGAGATGAAGAACGGTGGGTGCCAGTGGAATCAGGCTGAGCCCGGGAATGATGTCGAAGACGCCCGCCGCGATCGGAAGGCCGATCAGCCAGGCTTTGCCGATGTACTTGCCTCGCGCCCAGGCCAGCACGACGAGTGCGGCAAGAAACGCCAGGTGAAGCAACAGCAGGGGGTACACCCCGGCACCGCTTGCCGCAGAAGCCGTGTTGAGGATCGATGAATTCGATCCCAAGAACGGCAAGAAGTAGGTTGGCGCCATCAGCAGCGCATAGCCAACAACATAAGTGACCGTGTTGGCGACAAGCTTGAGCAATGCATCCATGATTCAGACTCTCTCTTGCGTGGGTTAACGGCGTTCCGGTTCACTGCGGTTTCATGAACTCGATTCGTCAGCGGGTTTGACCCGTGCCCCGTGGGATTGGGCCGCACCGCGCCCGACGAATATCTCCCATAGCTGTTCGACACTAGAAAAGCCTGCGCCCCAACCAGCCCAGGCCCTTCCAGCACCCCAACCAATTGCCGCTACTCTCCGCTGCGGCGCCGATAAACCCGCACGACGTAGCTCTCCACCGGTGTTTTCATGACGCCCGTTTGCTTGACCAACCACTCAGCCTAGGCCGCGCCGCATTACCGATCGGGTACGCCAGCGCAAGCATTCGTCGCCCGACCCCTTCGAATCGGTGGATGACAAGACGCCGGCTTCGTGTTACACGCGGTGGTCAAAAGTAACATCTGCACACAGGTCCCGCTTCGGCGACAGCACTTGCCGATCGGGTCGATGCGGACGTTCAAGGCCAACAACATTGCAGGGAGGTGCTCACGTGGTACAGCACGGTGGAAACCCGCGCCTGGCCAAGACCACCCGCCCGCGAACCAGCGCCGTGTTCGCGCGTGAGCGCTTGTTCCGTGAACTGGACGGCAACCGCAGCGCCTCGTGCACGTGGGTTGCCGGGCCGCCGGGGGCGGGCAAGACGGCGCTGCTGGCCAGCTTTGTGAGTGATCGAGCCCTTGCCTGCCTGTGGCACCAGATCGACGCCGACGATGCCGACCCCTTGGCGTTTTTCGGCACCCTGGCGCAGGGAGCGCAGGGTGCGTTGGGCAGCGATGCCGCCAAGGCCTTGCCGGCCTGCACACCGGATGCGGCCTTCAGCCTGCCGACCTTCGCGCGCCGGTTCTTCCGCGAGCTTTTCGCCCTGGCGCCCGAGTTGATGCTGGTGCTCGACGACTACCACGAGGCGCCGCTGTTTTGCCCGTTGCACGACATCGTGCGCGGGGCCATAGAACAGACGCCGCCCGATGCGCACATCATGGTGCTCAGCCGCACCCTGCCGCCACCGGCGCTGGCTCGGGCGTTGACCAACGGCGCTGTGCGGTCGTTGTGTTGGGAGCAGTTGAAGCTGACCGCCGAAGAAGTGGCGGGAATTGCCGGCGTTCACGGCGTGGTGCTGGATCAGCGCGCCGCTGCGCAATGGCTGGATCAATGCGGTGGCTGGGCCGCGGGGCTGCGCTTGTTGTTGCGGCCCAAGACCTCGGCCGGATTGCGGCTCACGGGCGAGGAGCCACCGGAGCTGTTATTCGACTACCTCGGCGAGGAGGTGTTTCGCAAGTTCCCCAGGGCGTTCCAATCGCAGCTGCTTGCGCTGGCGGTGTTGCCACGCA
>JANORB010000063.1:0-3219 GCA_031415135.1 Methylibium sp. | reverse complement strand
CCACCCTCGACGCCTTCCTGCTCGCCGGCGACGCCGCCGCCGCGGCCTGGGTGCTCGGCCTGTTGCAGGACGGCCTGCCGGCGCGCCCGTTCGGCCAGACCCTGCTGAGCGGGCGCAGCACGCCACCGACCGCGGTGCCGCCGCGCGCGCCGCAGGTCTGCAACTGCTTCGACGTGAGCCAGGTCGCGATCATCGACACGCTGGCGGCCTGCCACGGCGACGCCGACGCGCGCCTCGTGCAATTGCAGCAGCGACTGCGTTGCGGCACCCAATGCGGCTCGTGCCTGACGGCGGTGAAGGCGCTGGTCTGTTTGCATCCTCACCCTCACCCCAGCCCTCTCCCGCACGCGGGGGAGAAGGTTGGGGTGAGGGGGCCGGCAGTTGCAAGTACATGACCAACACCCCCTACCTCAAGGAAGTCGGCCGCGGCAAGGATGGCGCGCGCCGTGCAACCCCTGCGCGCCGAGGCCCTGCGCCACCAGGGGCACTGGACGGGTGAGGCGCGGCCGTGTCGGCCGCGCGCAAGGCTCAAGGAAACGCAGGGCCGCCCCAAGTTTCCTGGCTCCCCCTCGGGGGGGCGGACGCCGCAACGCGGCGGCCTTGGGGGCCATCAATACGCGCGCAGCTTCACGCGCAGGCGGGCGATCGACTGGCTGTGCAACTGGCACACGCGCGACTCGGTGACCTTGATCACCGCGGCGATCTCCTTCAGGTTCATGTCGTGTTCGTAGTACATGCTCATCACATGCTGCTCGCGTTCGGGCAGGTTCTTGATCGCCTCGATCAGCGCCTCGCGCATGCGCACGTCCTGCAGCTGCGCCAGCGGGTTGAGCGCTTCGTCACCCACATGGCGGTCGAGATAGTCGCTGTCGCCGTCGGCGCCGGTCATGTCTTCCAGATACACCAGCTGGGTGCCGCGCACGCGGCCCAGCAGTTCCTGGTACTCAGGCAAAGACAAGCCCATCTCCTTGGCGATTTCGCTTTCGATCGGCGCGCGGCCCAGCCGCTGCTCCAGCTTGTGCACCGCCGACTCGATCGAGCGCTGCTGCTTGCGGGTGCCGCGCGACAGGTAGTCGGTGCCACGCAACTCGTCGAGCATGGCGCCGCGAATGCGCTGGGTGGCGAAGGTCTCGAACTGCACGCCTTGCGCGGCGTCGAAGCGGTTCAGCGCGTCGGCCAGGCCGATCATGCCGACCTGCACCAGGTCGTCGAACTCCACGTTGGCCGGCAGCTTGGCAATCATCTGGTGCGCCAGGCGGCGCACCAGCGGGCTGTACTGCTTGAGCTTGGCGTTGGTGTCGAGCTGGCCTTTGGCGGTGTACATCTTTTGTTCGCTCCGGTGAAATCAGTTCGGGGGCGGCACGGCGTCCAGCAGGACCGGCGGCGCGCGGCCGGCGCCGCCGCCATCGCCGAGCCAGTCGAAGGCCCAGCGGCGCAGTGCCGGTGAAACAGGGTCGGAGGCGGCGGCCGACGGGTCGATCCGCATCGAGTCCCGCACCGCGGCGCCCAGAAAGGTGTCGGCGCAACTGGCCAGCTGGGCGGCGATGCGGCCGGCGCGCGGCGAGTGCGGCGCGGCGCCGAGCAGCAGGTCGTGCACCACCAGGCCGGCGCGCTGCGTCAACAGCTTCATCGCGGCATAGGCGTGGGTCACGCTGGCGGGCCGGTCGTCGGCCAGGTAGAGTGGGCGCATGTCGTCACGCGCGGCGTGGCGCGGGTCGCGCCGGCTGAACAGGCGGCACAGGTCGACGGCCGGCGCATGCAGCAGCACCACATCGACCTTGTCGACCGCGTCGACCAGCGTCTGCAACAAGCTCGACGTGAAGCCGTGGGTGTCGACAAAGCGCAGTGGCAAGCCGCGTGCGGCCAGGTAGGACACCCGCTCGGACAGCGGCTCGATGCACTCGGAGAGTTCGATCAAGGCCATCTCGCCGGGCAGCTGCGCGCGCTCGCCGGCGTCCACCACCAGCGTGTGCGCGCCATGCTCGCCGAAGGCGCTGCACAGGCGCTCCAGCATCAGCCCGCCAATGCTCAGGTGCGGGTTCGAGACGACCGGCACAAAACGCACCCGCGCGCCGGCGAACATGCGGCGCAGGCCGTCGGCCTGGTCGAGCGAGGCGGGTCTGGAATTGGATTCGTTCATGCCGCTCCACCCCCCGCCGGCGCGGGCTGGCCGCCGGCCAGTTGGCGCGCCGTGAAGATCAGGTTCACTTCGGGCGCCTCCAGGCGGTAAGCGCTCCACGCGGTGGTGCGCAGGGCGCGGTGCAGCAGCACCTGCGCCGGCAGGCGGTGCCAGTCTTCGGGCACACGCTGGCCGTTGGCCACGCCCAGCACGGTGAGCTTGTGGCGGATCACGGCGTCGAGCACCGGGCCCAGCTTCACCGCCTCGTCCATCTTGGACAGGATCACGCCGCGCGCTTGTTGGGCGCGGTACGACACGATCACGTCCTCGATCGTTTCGCCCTGCGCCGCGGCATTCAGCACCAGCAGCTTGTTGATGCTGCGGTGGCCCAGCATGTCCAGCAGTTCGGCGGTGCGGGTGTCGCGCTGGGCCATGCCGGCGGTGTCGATCAGCACCATCTTCTTGCCCGCCAGCAGGTCCAGCAAGTCGTCGAGCGAGGCGCGGTCGTGCGCGGTGTGCACCGGCACCCCCAGGATGCGGCCGTAGGCGCGCAGCTGCTCGTGGGCGCCGACGCGGTAGGCGTCCAGCGTGACCAGGCCCAGGTGAGCCGCGCCATGCCTGGAGGCGAAGGCGGCGGCGATCTTGGCCGTGCTGGTGGTCTTGCCCACGCCGGTGGCGCCGACCAGCGCAAAGGTGCCGCCCTGGTCTTCGATGGCGGGTTCGTGCTCGGCGGTGAGCAGGTTGCGCTCCAGCACGCCGGCGGCCCACGCGGTCTCATCGGTGACCTCGGGCGCCATGCTCTCGGCGAGCTTGCGGATCAGGGCCGGCGAAAAACCGCAGTCGAGCAGCTTTTGCGTCAGCCGCGCCTGGGCCGGGTGGCGCTGCAGCTTGTCCATGAACGCCAAGGCGCCGAAGCGCTCTTCGATCAGGCCCTTGACCTGGCGCAGCTCGTTCATCATGTCTTGCTGGTCGCGCCGCGCCACGCTCTGGTCGGCCAGCGACGGATGCAGCGCCATGCGCGCCGGCGCGGCGGCCTGGCGCGCCGGCGCCGGCGCCTGCCGGGCGGGCGCAGTCGGGGTGACGGTTGCGGCCGCGGCCGG
>JANORB010000062.1:0-19235 GCA_031415135.1 Methylibium sp. | reverse complement strand
TGAATTGACTCCCTCTCCCTCTGGGAGAGGGTGGGGGTGAGGGCTCGCGAAACACCATCGTGCCGGGCGCAGCCCCAACCCTCTCCCCAAAGGGGCGAGGGAGCAAGTACGGTCGCGGCAGAAAAACTCTCACTCTCTCAGGCCGCGCATCCGGCCGCAGCCGTTGGGCGTATGAGGCGCCCATGGTCATGCGCCCGGGGCCCAGAACGGGCGGCGGCATCGCGGCGCTGCACAAGAACACCTTCGTAGAGAAACTCCCTGATGCAAAATGAAGACTGTTCGGTTATATTTAGAACCGTCGAGTCTAAATCATGCCTTTGCATGGTTGGATGCCCTCCCCCGCAACACCATGCCCAGCTGCCGTGATTGTCACCCCGCCACCCGCTCCGCCACACCTGGCTGCTGACCCGCTCCGGCGGCCCCGCCGCGTCGCGGTGGTCGGCTCCGGCATCTCCGGCCTGGCCGTCGCGCACGGGCTGGCAGGGCTCGCGCGGGTCACGCTGTTTGAAGCAGGCGGCTATTTCGGCGGCCACACCCACACCGTCGATCTTCATCTGGACGGTGTCACGCATGGAGTGGACACCGGCTTCCTGGTGCTCAACGAACGCACCTACCCGAATCTGCTGCGCCTGTTCGCCGAGCTGAAGGTGGATATCGCCAAGTCCGACATGTCGTTCTCGGTTCAGGTGCCCGACCGCGGCCTGGAATGGAGCGGGTGCGATCTGAACACCGTGTTCGCCCAGCGCGCAAATTTGTTGCGGCCGAAGTTCTGGGGCATGCTGGCCGACATCCTGCGATTCAATCGATTGGCCACCGCGCTGGCGGGCACCCGGGATCTGGCGCAGCTGGACCAGCCGATTGGCGACTTCCTCGCCCAACAGCGCTTTTCGGTGCAGTTTCGCGATTGGTATTTCCTGCCGATGATCGGCTGCATCTGGTCGTGCCCGACCGACCAGATGCTGCGTTTCCCGGTCGCCACGATGATCCGGTTCTGCCACAACCACGGCCTGCTCCAGGTGGCGAATCGGCCCCAGTGGTACACGGTTCGTGGCGGTGCGCGCCGCTATGTCGACGAGATGTTGAAGCGCGTGCCGGACGCACGATTGAACAGCCGCGTCCGCGGCGTTCGGCGCATGCCCGAGGGCAGCGGGTCGGCGGGGGTGTGGGTCAGTACCGATGCGGGCACAGAGCGCTTCGACGACGTGGTGCTGGCCAGCCACAGCGACCAGTCACTCGCGCTGTTGGCCGACCCGTCGCCCCAGGAGCGCACCACGCTGGGCGCCATTTCCTATCACCGCAACCGGGCCGTGCTGCACACCGACACCTCGGTCTTGCCGCGCCGCAAGCTCGCCTGGGCGGCCTGGAACTACGAGCGCGCTGCCGGCGACCGTGAGCGCTCCTCGGTGTGCCTGCACTACCTGATCAACCGCCTGCAGCCATTGCCGTTCAGCACGCCGGTGCTGGTGTCGCTCAACCCGCTGACCGAACCGCGCCCAGGCACGATTCACGCCGAGTTCGACTACGCCCACCCGGTGTTCGACGCGGCGGCCATTGCCGCCCAACAACGTGTGCCCGCGTTGCAAGGCGAACGCCACACCTGGTTCTGCGGGGCATGGACGCGCCATGGATTCCATGAGGACGGTTTGATGTCGGGGCTGGCGGTGTGCGAGGCGCTCAAGTCGCGCTGGGCGATGGAGCAAAACGTGCCCGCCACGGAGGCCGCGTGATCGAGGCGGCGGCGCAGGCCCACATCGGCACCGGCCAGGTGCGCCACGCGCGGCTGCGCCCGGTGGTCAACAGCTTTGCCTATCCGACCTACTTTCTGATGTTGCCGATGCGCAGCCTGAGCCGCGCGCCCAGCCCCGCGTTGGCGCGCAACCGCTTCGGGCTGATCAGCTTCTTCGACCGCGACCATGGAGACGGCCGCGCCAACAGCCTGGCCTGGCTCGACGAGGTGCTGGCCCGCGAAGGCGTGACCGATGTGGCCGGCGAGGTCTGGCTGCACTGCTACCCACGGGTGCTGGGATTCACCTTCAAACCGGTGAGCTTCTGGTATTGCCACCGCGCCGACGGCAGCCTGTCGGCCGTGGTGGTCGAAGTCAACAACACCTTCGGCGAGCGCCACTGCTATTTGCTCAGCGGCGCGCAGGTCGCCTACGGGCGCGAGTTGCACGCCGGCAAGGTGTTTCACGTGTCGCCGTTCTGCGACGTGGCGGGCAGCTATCGATTCCGGTTCATGTGCGTCGGGCTGGACCGCCGCAGCGACACCCCGGCCACGCCGCGCGCCCGGACCGTGGCGCGCATCGACCACTTCGACGACGCGGGCCTGCTGATCCAGACCAGCGTGTCCGGCAGCCTGCGGCCGCTGACGCCGGAGCGCGCGCGCGCGGCCTTCTTCGGCATGCCGCTGATGACGCTGGGCGTCATCGCCCGCATCCATTGGCAGGCCGCCCGGCTGTTGGCCAAGCGGGTGCCGTTCTTTCGCAAGCCCGAAACGCCGCGTTCATTCGTCACCCGCTGAACTCCTGCCGCCCTTGTTGCCACTCCGCCCGCACCATGCCCAGCCAAACCTCCATCGCCTCGCACGCACTGCCCGAATCGACGCCACCGGCCGCGCGCGCCGTGCTGCATTTGCTGAAGAGCCTGGACCACGGCACGCTGGACGTGCAGCTGCCGGACGGTTCGGCGGCGCATTTCGGCACCCACGGCGCCGGCGAACCGCGCGCCGCACTGCGGCTGCACAACTGGAAGGTGTGCGCCGCGGTGCTCAGGTCGGGTGACATCGGTTTCGCCGAAAGCTACATCGCCGGCGACTGGACCACGCCCGACCTGGCCACCCTGCTGACGCTGCTGATTGCCAACCGCGACCGGATCGAAAAGATCGTCTACGGCAACTGGTGGGGCGCGTTGCTGTACCGCGCCAGGCATTTGTTCAACCGCAATTCGCGCCGCGGCAGCAAGAAGAACATCCACGCGCATTACGACCTGGGCAACCCGTTCTACCGGCTGTGGCTGGACCCGACGATGAACTACAGCAGCGCGTGGTTCGAAGGCGATCGCTCGGCCGATCTGGTCGAGGCGCAATGGGCCAAGGTGCGCCGCGCGTTGCGGGAATGTGATGTGCAGCCGCGTCAACGTGTGCTTGAAATCGGCTGCGGCTGGGGCGCGCTGGCCGAATGCGCGGCGCGCGAGTACGGCGCCACCGTGACCGGCGTCACCTTGTCGACCGAGCAGCTGGCATGGGCCGAAGCGCGCCTGGTCGACGCCGACCTGCCTGGCGAACTGCGCTTGCAGGACTACCGCGACATCACCGACGGGCCATTCGACGCCATCGTGTCGATCGAGATGTTCGAGGCCGTCGGCCGCGAGTACTGGCCCAGCTTCTTCGATGCGTTGAAGAACCAGCTCAAGCCGGGCGGCAAGGCCTGCATCCAGACCATCACCATCCGCGACGACCTGTTCGAACGCTATGTGAAGTCCAGCGACTTCATCCAGCAGTACATCTTTCCGGGCGGCCTGCTGCCCAGCCCGCAGGCGTTTCGCGCCGCTGCGGCGCAGAGCGGCCTCAGCGTGGTGAACGAGCTTGATTTCGGTCTCGACTATGCCGAGACTCTGCGCCGCTGGCGCGACCGCTTCCTGGGCGCCGACACGCCGGTGCGCAAACTCGGCTTCGACACCCGCTTCATGCGCATCTGGGAGTTCTACCTCGCGTACTGCGAGGCGGCATTCTCGAACGGCAACACCAGCGTCATGCAGTTCACGCTGCGGCGCGATGGAGCGGCCGGAGCATGAACGATTCTCACGCCCGGATCACGCGCCGCCTGCTGCTGGCGGCACTGGCCGGCCTGGGAACGTGGGCGCGCGCCCAGCCCGCCGCGCCGCCCGAAGTCGCTGCGGAATGGCCTGGCGCGCGTTTGCTCGGCAGTGGCCGCCTCACGTACTTCGGCCTGCACATCTACGACGCGCGCCTGTGGGTGGCCGACGGCTTCAACGCCGACAACTTTGCGACGCTGCCGCTCGCGCTCGAACTGCAATACGCCCGCGCGCTGGTGGGCAAGCTGATCGCCGAGCGCAGCCTGGACGAGATGAAGCGCGTCGGCGGTTTCGGTGAAGAACAAGGTCAGCGCTGGTTAAGCGCGATGGCGCAAGTCTTTCCGGACGTGAGCCAAGGCGACCGCCTGACCGGTGTGCATCGCCCCGGCGAGGCGGCGCGCTTTTTTCTCAACGCCAAGCTGCAGGGCGAGCTGCGCGACGCCGATTTCGCGCGCCGGTTCTTCGGCATCTGGCTGTCCGCGCAGACCTCGGAGCCCAAGCTGCGCGCGGCGCTGCTGGGCCTGAATCGAGCCGGTTCATGAACCGTGCCGCCGTGCCGGCGCCTGGCCCCGTGGACAGCACCAACACGGCGCGCCCTTGGCGCGGCGGCTGGCGTGACGGGCTGAGCTACGGCAGCCTGGGCTTGCCGCTGGCCTTTGTCGCATTGCCGCTTTACGTGGTGTTGCCGAACCACTATGCCAGCGCGTTTGGTGTGCCGCTGGCGCTGCTGGGCGCGGTGTTGCTGGGCGCTCGGCTGCTCGACGCGCTGGCCGACCCCCTGATCGGCCGCTGGGCCGATGCGCTGATGGCCCGGTCGGCGCGCCGCGGCTGGTGGGTCGCCGCGCTGGCGGCCGCGGTGTTGGTCGTTGGTTTCCGGGCGCTGTTCTTCCCGCCGGTGCAAGGCACCTCCGCGCTGTTGTGGTGGTGCGCCGGCTGGCTGGCCGTCACCTACCTGAGCTACAGCGTGATCACGGTGATCCACCAGGCCTGGGGCGCGCGGCTCGGCGGTGATGAACCCCAACGTGCCCGCATCGTGGCGTGGCGCGAAGGCCTGGCGCTGGGCGGTGTGATGGTGGCCAGCGTGTTGCCGTCGGTGGCGGGCCTGAACGCAACGACGCTGGTGTTCGCCGCGGCGCTGGCCCTCGGTGCGGCGCTGCTGTGGTTTGCGCCGCAACCGCGTTCTCCGGCGTCGAATGCCTTGCCGGTGTCGATGTTGCTGCCCTTTTCAAGCCCGGTCTTTGCCCGGTTGCTGCTCATCTACCTCGTCAATGGCATTGCCAGCGCGGTGCCGGCCACACTGGTGCTGTTTTTCATCCGCGATCGCCTTCAAGCCGCGGCCTACGAGCCCTTGTTCCTGGCCAGCTATTTCGCTGCCGCCGCGCTGTCGATCCCGCTGTGGGTGCGCGCGGTCGGCCGCTTCGGGCTGGCGCGCAGCTGGCTCATGGGCATGGGGCTGGCGGTGGCGGTGTTCAGCGGGGCGGCGTGGCTAGGCGCCGGCGACGTCGCCGCCTACACCGCCGTGTGCGTGCTCAGCGGCGTGGCGCTGGGCGCCGATCTCACGCTGCCCGGCGCGTTGCTGGCCGGCGTGATCCAGCGTGCGGGCCACGCCGATCGTGCCGAAGGCGCCTATTTTGGTTGGTGGAATTTCGCCACCAAGCTCAACCTGGCGCTGGCCGCCGGCGTGGCCCTGCCGGCGTTGCAAGCCTTTGGCTACGCGCCGGGCGGCCACAGCCCGCAGGCGCTGACGGCGCTGACGATCGCTTATTGCGTGCTGCCGTGCGGGCTCAAACTGGCCGCGGCCGCGCTGCTCTACACCCAATGGATCCGACCTTCCGAAAGCAGACGATGAAACGACGCTTGATTCTGGCCGGCGCGGCGCTGGCCACCGCCCTGCTGACAGCCTGTGCCTCGGCGCCAGCGCCGGCCGACTATGCTTTGGAGAAACCGCCGCTCGATCTGGCCGCTTATTTCAACGGCGATCTGGTGGCCCACGGCCTCTTCACCGACCGCGCCGGCAAGGTGGTGCGCCGCTTCACGGTGGCGATGAAATGCACCTGGACCGGCGACAACGGCGTGCTCGACGAAGCGTTCACCTACAGCGACGGCAAACAAGAACGCCGCGTCTGGCGCCTCAAAAAACTCGCGGGCGGCAAATACACCGGCACCGCCGACGACGTGGTCGGCACCGCACTCGGCCAGGCGGCCGGCAACGCCTTTCAATGGCAGTACACCTTGCGCCTGCCGGTCGACGGCAGCGTCTACGAGGTGCAGTTCGACGACTGGATGTACCTGATGGATGAGCGTGTGATGCTCAACAAGGCGCGGATGAGCAAGTTCGGTTTTCGTTTGGGCGAAGTGACCCTGTCGTTCTACAAGAAATAAGGCAGGCTGCCATGCCCTTGAACCCCGCTGTGGCCGATTGGACCGGCCAGACCGTGTGGCTGGTCGGCGCCTCCACCGGCATCGGCCGCGCCACTGCGGCGTTGTTGCACCGGCGCGGCGCGCACGTGGTGGTGTCGGCCCGCAACGCGGCGGCGCTGCAAGCCTTCGAGGCCCAGCACGCCGGCAGCCTGGGCATCGCGCTCGACGCGACCGACCGCGCCGCGATGAGCGGCGCCGCGCAACACATCGTCGAACGCTTCGGGCGCATCGACCTGGCGGTGTACTGCGCCGGCCACTACAAGGCCATGCGCGCCACCCAGTTCGATCTCGACGAGATGTTGCGCCACGACCAGGTCAACTACGTCGGCGCGCTGCACATGCTGCACGCGGTGCTGCCGGTGCTGTTGCGGCAACGGCGGGGCCACGTCAGCCTGATCTCCAGCGTGGCCGGTTACCGCGGGCTGCCCAATTCGCTCGCCTACGGGCCCACCAAGGCGGCGCTGATCAACCTGGCGCAAACGCTCTACCTGGACCTGCACCCGCTGGGCATCGGTGTGTCGGTGATCAACCCGGGCTTCGTGCAAACGCCGCTGACATCGCAGAACGAGTTCGCGATGCCGGCGCTCATCACGCCCGAGCAGGCGGCGCAGGAAATGCTCAAGGGCTGGGAGGCGGGCGAGTTCGAGATTCACTTCCCCAAACGCTTCACGCTGTGGCTCAAGGCCCTGAGCCACCTGGGCGACTGGCTTTACTTCAAGGCCATCCGCCGGGCCACGGGCCTGTGACGCCGCCGCCACCGCGCTGCGAAGACGCGCGCGTGGCGCGCATCGTGGCCTTGTTCGAAGCGCTGGCGCCGGCCGACGTGGCCCGCCTGGGGGCGTTCTATCACCGCGACGCGCACTTCAAGGACCCGTTCAACGAAGTCCAGGGCCTCGCCCCGATTCAGCGCATCTTCACGCACATGTTCGTCGCGCTCGACGAGCCGCGATTCGTGGTGCGCGACATCGTCCAACAGGGTGATCAGTGTTTGCTGACCTGGGACTTCATGTTCCGCTTCAAGCGCTTGCGGCGCGAATTGCAGACGGTGCGCGGTGCCTCGCACCTGCGCCTGGACACCACCGGCCTGGTCACCCTGCACCGCGACTACTGGGATGCGGCCGAGGAGCTGTATGAAAAACTGCCCGTGCTCAGCGTGCTGATGCGCTGGCTGAAACGGCGCGCCCGGGCCTGATCAGCGCAGCCACCCTTTGCGCCGGAAATACAGAAACGGCGCGGTGACCGAGGCCACCATCAGCGCGATCGCAAACGGGTAGCCGAAACGCCAGCTCAGCTCCGGCATGGCCTGGAAATTCATGCCGTAGATGCTGGCGATCAGGGTCGGCGGCAGCAAGGCCACGCTGGCCACCGAGAAGATCTTGATGATCTTGTTCTGGTTGATGTTGATGAAGCCGACCGTGGCGTTCATCAGGAAGTTGATCTTGTCGAACAGAAAGGTGCTGTGGCTGTCGAGCGAATCGATGTCGCGCAGGATCTGCCGCGCCTCCTCGAACTGTTCGGCGTTGAGCAGGCGGCTGCGCATCATGAAGCTGACCGCCCGGCGCGTGTCCATCACGTTGCGGCGCACCCGCCCGTTCAGGTCTTCTTCCCTGGCGATGGCCGACAGCGCCTCGCCGGCCGCCTGGTCGTTCACGTCCTGCTTGAGCACGCGCGCGCTGACGGCCTCCAGGCTGTCGTAGATGCCCTCCAGCGCGTCGGCGCTGTATTCGGCGTCGGCGTCGTAAAGCTTGAGCAGCACGTCCTTGGCATCCTCGATCAACGCCGGTATGCGCCGGGCGCGCAGCCGCAGCAGGCGAAACACCGGTAGGTCCTCGGCGTGCACCGAGAACAACACGCCTTTGAGCAGGATGAAGGCGACCCGCACGTTGCGCGGGGTTCGATCGTCGTCGATCAGGAAGTCGGACCGGATGTGCAGTTCGCCGTTGTCTTCTTCGTAGAAGCGAGCCGATTCCTCCAGGTCGTCATCGACCGCGTCGGCCGGGATGGTCACCCCGAAATGCTGCGCGATCCAGCCCTTTTCCTCGGGCGTCGGGGCATCGAGATCGACCCACACCGGCCGCACGCCGGCCAGCGCCGCGAGGCTTGCGATTTCTTCCTGGAACAACCGGCCGTTGGCCAGCGTAAAAACATTCAGCATGGGGGCTCCAACGCGGTCGCCGCATCACGGCTGCCGTGGTGGCGAAGGTCTGAGGGTGCGGCAAGACCAGCCTCACCCCGGATGCAAGCCTGCTCCCATCGGCAGACGGCAGGCGTTGGAGTGAACGGTCACCGGGGGCGCGGGTCGTCCAAGCACGGCTTTCGAAACGGCGAAGGTCGAATTATTGCATCGCCGGACCAGCCTCCGACCTGGGCGGCATGGACGGTGATTTGTCACCGATCAATCGCTTGTCAGACCCCTCGAACAGGCGCACACTGATTTTGAAGAGGCCCGAAGAAGCCCTGTCCTGCCTTCCTCACCCCTTAGCGAAAGGAGTCTTCATGAACTTGACGATCAGCGGCCACCATCTTGAAGTAACGACAGCCCTGAGAGAGTATGTGCTCACTAAATTGGAACGCGTCACGCGCCATTTCGATCAGGTCGTCGACATCACCGTGCTGCTGTCAGTGGAAAAACTGAAGGAAAAGGAACGAAGGCAAAAGGCGGAAGTCACCGTCCATGTGAAGGGCAAGGACATCTTCGTCGAACAGACCGATGAAGACCTTTACGCCGCGATCGACCAGCTGATGGACAAGCTGGACCGCCAGGTCTGCCGCCACAAAGACAAGGTTCAGGACCACCATCACGCTTCGGCCAAGCGGCTGGACACCGCGCCGCTCTGAGCAAGAGGCTGAGACGCCGCCTCGTGTGCCCCGTCTCGATTGCCAAAAAAAGGGCGGCCTGCGGGCCGCTTTTTTGTTGGGCTCACGCGTGACCCGATCCTGGGTTGCCAACGGGCTGCAAGCTCAGCCGATCCCGGGCCGGCGGGCATGGCCCGGAATCCCCCCATGATCGCGGGGGGCACAGGCGTTGCTGCGACGCAGCAACCCTGTGCACAATGGGCCGGTGAATGCAAATCCGACTTGCTCGCCACCGGGGTGTGCGCTTCATAATTCGCTGATGTGTCATTTTCGTGACGGGTCGAATCGGCACCACGCCTGAACCTCCAACGCTTTATGCCGATGAACCGCCTCGCCGCCATCCTTCCCACCACCAATGTGCTGGTGGACGTGGACGCCACTAGCAAGAAGCGCGCTTTCGAACACGCCGGGCTGCTGTTTGAAAACCAGCACGCCATCGCCCGCGCCACGGTCACCGACAACCTTTTTGCGCGCGAACGCCTGGGCTCCACCGGGCTGGGTCATGGCGTGGCCATTCCACACGGCCGGATCAAGGGATTGAAGAACCCGCTTGCCGCAGTGTTGCGGCTGCGCCAGCCGATCGGCTTCGACGCCCCCGACGAGGAACCGGTGGGGCTGTTGATCTTCCTGCTGGTGCCGGAGGTGGCCACGCAACGGCACCTTGAAATCCTGTCGGAGATCGCCGAGATGCTGTCCGACCGCGAGATGCGCGATCGGCTGAAGTCGCAAGGCAACGCGCCCGAAGTGCACCAATTCATTCACAACTGGGTTCCGCTGAAGTCGGCTGCCTGACAGCCCCGAGCGCGCCGCTTGAAGCCCACCGTCATCAGCGCCGAGGCGCTGTTCGAAGAGCACCGCGCAGCGCTTCAGTGGCAATGGATTGCCGGGCACGCCCACCCGGAGCGGCATTTCGACGAATCGGCGGTGCGCAGCGCGCAGTCGACGGCCGACCTGGTGGGCTACCTCAATTACATCCACCCCTACCGCGTGCAGATCGTGGGCCGCAGGGAAGTGGCCTACTTCAGCGAATGCGCTCCCGAGGTGGCGCAGCGGCGCATCGCGCGCATCGTCGCGCTGGAGCCGCCGGTGCTGATCGTGGCCGACGCCCAGGTGCCGCCCGAAAGCCTGGTGGCCCTGTGCGATCGCGCCGACATTCCGCTGTTTGCCACCGGCGAATCGGCCGGCCACGTGATCGACGTGGTGCGCGGCTACCTGAGCAACCACTTCGCCGAACGCACCACGCGGCACGGTGTCTTCATGGACATCCTGGGTCTGGGGGTGCTGCTGACCGGTGAGTCGGGCTTGGGCAAGAGCGAACTCGGGCTGGAGTTGATCTCGCGCGGCCATGGCCTGGTGGCCGACGACGCGGTCGACATCTACCGGGTGTCTCAGGTCGCGCTGGAAGGCCGCTGCCCGGCGCTGCTGCAAAACCTGCTGGAAGTGCGCGGCATCGGCCTGCTCGACATCAAGGCAATCTTTGGCGAGACCGCGGTGCGGCGCAAGATGCGCCTCAAGCTGATCGTGCACCTGGTGCGCAAGGAGACGCTGGAGCGCGAGTTCGAACGCCTGCCCTACGAGCCGCTGAACGAGGAGATCCTCGATGTGCCGGTGCGCCTGGTGGTCATCGCCGTGGACGCCGGCCGCAACCTGGCGGTGCTGGTCGAGGCCGCAGTGCGCAACACCATCCTGCAATTGCGCGGCATCGACACGTACCAGGAATTCATCGAGCGGCACCAGAAGGCGATGTTGAAGCCCGAAAACTGAGGCGACCCTCAGCGCTTTACTTGGTCTTGAACTCGCAGTTCTTCTTGGTGCACGCCGCGTACAGCGCAAGCGAGTGGTCCTGCAATTCGAAACCGCGCGCATGCGCCACGCTGCGCTGGCGCTTTTCGATCTCGGCGTCGTAGAACTCCTCGACACGCCCGCAGTCCAGGCACACCAGGTGGTCGTGGTGCTTGCCCTCGTTGAGTTCGAACACCGCTTTGCCGGTCTCGAAATGGTTGCGCGACAGGATGCCGGCCTGTTCGAACTGCATCAGCACCCGGTACACAGTGGCCAGGCCGACGTCGGCACCGTCGGCCAGCAGCATCTTGTAGACGTCTTCGGCGCTCATGTGGCGCTGCGCCGTCTTCTGGAAAATCTCCAGCACCTTGATGCGCGGCAGCGTGGCCTTGAGCCCGCTGTTTTTCAGTTCGTCGGCCTGCGTCATGGGGGCATTCGGGCGATGCGGCCGGGCGAACCCCAGCCGCTAGAATCCGCCCATCATATCGAGCCCGGCGCCTGTTGACGGCGAACCGACCCCACCCATGCGTCTTCACTCCAAAACCCTCCTGTGCGCGCCGCTGCTGGGCGCGTTCGCACTCGGGGGATGCCAGTCGCTGCAGACATCGGACAACTTCCTCGGCTTGATCACGCCCTACCGCCTGGAGGTCGTCCAAGGCACTGTGATCACCAAGGAGCAGGCGGCCGTGGTGCGGCCCGGAATGAACCGCGCCCAGGTGCGCGATGTGCTGGGCTCGCCGCTGCTCACCGACGCCTTTCACACCGACCGCTGGGACTATGTGTTCTCGATCCGCCGCCAGGGCGCGGAGCCGCAGTTGCGGCGCGTCGTCGCGCGGTTCGACGGCGACGTTCTGCGCACGCTGGACGGCGCCACCGAATTGCCCGCCGAGCGCGATTTTGTCGCCTCGATCGACACCTTCAAGACGGCCCGGAACGCGCCATCGCTGACCTTGACGGACGCGCAGATCAAGGCCTTGCCGGCCCCGCCCCGGAACACCGCCACCGCAGCGTCCGAAGCAGAACCCGCGCTGCCCGCGCGCACCTACCCGCCGCTCGAGTCGCGCCAATGACCCCGAGCCCGCCCCCGCTGCGCATCGCGGTGGCCGGCGCGTCCGGCCGCATGGGGCGCATGCTGATCGAAGCGGTGGCGGGTGCAAACGACCTGGTGCTGGCCGGCGCGCTCGATGTGCCGCACAGCCCGGCCATCGGCCTGGACGCCAGCGCGTTTCTCGGCCACCCCAGCGGTGTGACGATCACCGCCGACGTTGAATCAGGCCTGGCCGGCGCGCAGGTGCTGATCGACTTCACCCGCCCCGAAGGCACGCTGGCGCACTTGAAAGTCTGCGCTGAACGAGGCATCAACGCGGTCATCGGGACGACCGGCTTCAGCCCGGAACAGAAGGCGCAGATCGTCGCCCATGCGCAACACGTGGCGCTGCTGCTGGCGCCAAACATGAGTGTGGGCGTCAACGTCGTGCTCAAGCTGCTCGATGTGGCGGCGCGCGCGCTGAGCCAGGGTTACGACATCGAAATCATCGAGGCCCACCACCGCCACAAGGTCGATGCGCCGAGCGGCACCGCACTGCAACTCGGCGAAGCGCTTGCCGCCGCGCTGGGGCGCGACCTGAAGGACTGCGCCGTCTACGCGCGCCACGGCGTCACCGGCGAGCGCGACCCGTCGTCGATCGGCTTCGCCACCGTGCGCGGCGGCGACATCGTCGGCGACCACACGGTCCTGTTTGCCGGCACCGGCGAGCGCATTGAAATCACCCACAAGGCCAGCAGCCGCGCCACCTTCGCGCAAGGTGCGCTGCGCGCGGCGCGGTTCCTGGCCGGCCGCAACGCCGGCCTGTTCGACATGAACGACGTGCTCGGCCTGCACTGACCATGGCGTTGGCTGCAGCGGCATGAGCGGTATCGAGCACTTCTGGGCCCAGGGTGATGCGGTCACCCGCGGCGTCGCGGCGCTGTTGCTGTTGATGTCGGTCAGCGCCTGGGTCGTGATCTTCTGGAAGGCCTGGCTGCTGCGACGCGTGCGGCGCGACATCGCGCGCTCGGTGGCCGCGTTCTGGGCCGCGCCCGGCGTGCAAGCGGGGCGCGAGCGGCTGCGCAGCTTCGACCGCGAAAGGGTGCTGGAGCCGCTGCTCGTCGCCGCCGTGGCGACCCCGCTGGCCGGCACGCTCGAAGCGCACGGCCATGTCGACTCGCAACTCACGCGCCGGCTGCGCGACGCGCTGCACGGCGTGCTGGCGCAACTGCAATTCGGCCAGGTGCTGCTGGCCTCGGTCGGCAGCACGGCGCCGTTTGTCGGCCTGCTCGGCACGGTGTGGGGCATCTACCATGCGCTGGTAGGCATCTCGGCGGCCGGGACCATCAGCATCGAGCGGGTGTCCGGCCCGGTCGGCGAGGCGCTCATCATGACCGCAGCGGGCCTGGCGGTGGCCATTCCCGCCGTGCTGGCCTACAACATCTTCGGCAAGCAGGTGGGTGCCTGCGAGGCCGAACTGGAGGGCTTTGCGCACGACCTGCGCGAGATGGTGGTCGACACCGCCGGCGGCCGGACCGGCGGCCCCGGAGCCACGGGCTGAGCCGCATGGCCTTCGGACGCCTGGAGCGCAGCATCGGCCCGCAGCCGATGAGCGAGATCAACATGACGCCGCTGATCGACGTGATGCTGGTGCTGCTGGTGATCTTCATGATCACCGCGCCGCTGATGACCAGCAGCCTGAGGCTCGACCTGCCCCGGACCGACGCCGCCGCGCCCAGCGACGCGCCGCAGTTCATCAGCGTGGCGCTCGACCCGCAGGGGCGCTACTACTTCGGCGACGAGCCGCTCGACGCCGCCGTGTTCACCACCCGTGTCGCCGAGGCGGCGCGCAAGAACCCGCAGATGGAAGTTCAATTGCGCGCCGACCAGAGCGTGCCCTACGGACGCGTGGCCGAATTGATCGGCATCGTGCAGAAGGCGGGCCTGACCCGCATCGGCTTCGTGGCCCAGCCGACCGGCGCCAAGCCCTGAACGCGCCGCGGCTCCGGGAGGGTCGGTTTCTATAATCGACCGAACAGCCCGAGTTCCCCATGACCCCAGACTTCAAGCCCAGTGAGATCGAGCGCGCCGCCCAAGCGGCCTGGAGCGCAGCCGGCGCCTACCGCGTGACCGAAGACACGTCCCGCCCCAAGTTCTACGCCTGCTCGATGCTGCCCTACCCCAGCGGCAAGCTGCACATGGGCCATGTGCGCAACTACACCATCAACGACATGATGGCGCGCTACCTGCGCATGAAGGGCTTCAACGTGCTGATGCCGATGGGCTGGGACGCGTTCGGCCTGCCGGCCGAAAACGCCGCCATCGACAACAACGTGCCGCCGGCCCGATGGACGCGCGACAACATCGCCGACATGAAGGCGCAGATGCAGCCGCTCGGCCTGGCGTTCGACTGGTCGCGCGAGCTCGCCACCTGCGACCCGAGCTACTACAAGTGGAACCAGTGGTTCTTTCTGAAGATGCTGAAAGAGGGCATCGCGTACAAGAAGACCCAGGTCGTCAACTGGGACCCGGTCGACCAGACCGTGCTGGCCAACGAACAGGTGATCGACGGCAAGGGCTGGCGCAGCGGCGCGGTGGTGCAGCGGCGCGAGATTCCGGGCTACTACCTGGCCATCACGCAATACGCCGACGAACTGCTGGCCAACGTGGCCGACCCCCATTGCGCCGGCTACCTGCACGGCTGGCCCGAGCGCGTGCGCTTGATGCAGGAGCACTGGATCGGCAAGAGCGAAGGGGTGCGATTCGCTTTCACGCACGACATTCGCGGCGCTGACGGCGCCCTGATCCAGGACGGCAGGATGTGGGTCTTCACGACCCGCGCCGACACCCTGATGGGCGTCACCTTTTGCGCCGTCGCGCCCGAGCACCCGCTGGCCACGCACGCCGCGTCGGGCAACCCCGAACTGGCCGCCTTCATCAAACAGTGCAAGGCCGGCGGCACGACCGAGGCCGAACTCGCGCTGCGCGACAAGGTGGGCATGCGCACCGGCTTGCAAGTGGCCCACCCGTTGACGCACGAAGCGGTCGACGTGTGGGTCGGCAACTATGTGCTGATGGGTTATGGCGACGGTGCCGTGATGGGCGTGCCGGCGCACGACGAACGCGATTTCGTGTTCGCCAAGAAATACGGCATCGACATCCTCGAGGTGGTGCTGATCGACGGTGAGCACTACGCCTACGACCACTGGCAGGACTGGTACGCCGACAAGGAACGCGGTGTCACGATCAACTCCGACCTGTACAGCGGCCTGAAGTACCAGGCCGCCGTCGACGCCATCGCCCACGCGCTCGAACACCGCGGCCTGGGCGGCAAAAAGTCCACCTGGCGCCTGCGCGACTGGGGCATCAGTCGCCAGCGCTACTGGGGCACGCCGATCCCGATCATCCATTGCGACGCGTGTGGCTCGGTTCCCGTGCCCGAGGCCGACCTGCCCGTGCTGCTGCCCGATGACCTGGTGCCCGACGGCAGTGGCAACCCGCTGAACAAACATGCCGCGTTCCTGAACGTGGCCTGCCCGGCATGCGGCAAGGCAGCGCGGCGCGAAACCGACACGATGGACACCTTCGTCGATTCGGCCTGGTACACCATGCGCTACTGCTGCCCCGACAACGCGCTGGCCATGGTCGACGCGCGCAACGACTACTGGATGCCGATGGACCAGTACATCGGCGGCATCGAGCACGCCGTGCTGCACCTGCTGTACGCGCGCTTCTGGACCAAGGCGATGCGCGACTGCGGGCTGGTCAGGTTCGGCGAACCGTTCACCAGGCTGTTCACCCAGGGCATGCTGCTCAACGAGTCGTACTACCGGGACGATGCGGCGGGCCCGACGGCGGGAAAACGGCGCTGGTTCTACCCGAACGAGGTCGACATCCGCCACGACGACAAGGGCCACCCGGTGTCGGCCATCGCGCGCGAAGACGGCCTGCCGGTGATGCTGGGCGGCATCGAGAAGATGTCCAAGTCGAAGAACAACGTGGTCGAGCCGCGCGACATCATTGCGAAGTTCGGGGCCGACACGGCGCGTGTGTTCACCATGTTCGCCGGCCCGCCGGACCAGAGCGCGGCCTGGTCCGACTCGGGTGCCGAGGGGTCGTTCCGCTTTTTGCGCCGACTGTGGGATGCGGCGGTGCGCGCCCAGTCGACCGTACAAGCTGCGACCGGCAGGGGCTCGTTCGATTGGGCGACTCTCGATCCTGCTTTTCGCCCTTCGCGCCGTGAAGTGCACCTCACGTTGAAGCAGATCACTCAAGACTACGACCGGCTTCAATACAACACGGTGGTTTCCGGCTGCATGAAGTTGCTGAACGCAATCGAACGAGTGCCGCAGTCCGGCGAGCTGCATCAGAACGAAGGGTCACGGTCGTTCTTGGCGCAGCACAGATGGGCTGTGCTCGAAGACGCCTTCTGCATCCTGGTGCGCGTCCTCTATCCCGCTGCTCCCCACATCGCCCACGCGCTGTGGAACGAACTCGGGTTCGCAGCCAAATTGGGCAGCTTGCTCGACGCACCCTGGCCGCGGGTCGACGAGTCGGCGCTGGTCCAGGAGCAGATCGAACTGGTGCTGCAAGTCAACGGCAAGCATCGCGGCGCGATCACCGTGGCCGCCGCGGCCAACAAGGCGGCGATCGAGGCCGCCGCGCTGGCCAGCCCCGACTTCCTGAAATTTGCCGACGGCAAGCGCGCAAAGAAGGTGATCGTGGTGCCGGGCCGGCTGGTCAACGTCGTCGTCTAGTGGCGCAGCGCCGCTGGCTTGTGATCGCCGGCGCCGCAGCCTTTGCCGGCTGCGGTTTCGAGTTGAAGCGCGCGCCGGAGTTTCGCTTCACGACGGTCCACCTCAGCGGCTTTCGGCCGCGCTCGGCGCTGGCGGAAGAATTGCGCATCAACATCAATTTGAGCCAGAGCAGCCTGGTGGTGGACAGCGCGTCGCAGGCACAAGTGGTGTTCGAGGCGCTGAACGAAGCGCGCGAAAAAAGCGTTGTGGCGAGCACCGCCTCGGGCCAGGTGCGTGAACTTCAGCTGCGCACGCGCCTGAGTTTTCGGCTGCGCACGGCCGCCGGCAAGGAGCTGATTCCGACCAGCGAAATCGTGCTCAATCGCGACCTGAGCTACAGCGAAAGCGCGGCGCTGGCCAAGGAACACGAAGAGCTGCTGCTGTACCGCTCGATGCAGAGCGACATCGTCGCGCAGGTGATCCGCCGCCTGGCGTCGGTGCCGGCGCTTTGAAGCGGCGCGCCTGATGCAAGTCCGCGCCGATCAACTCACGGCCCACCTGGGCAAGGGCCTGCGCCCGCTGTACACCGTGTGGGGCGACGAGCCGCTGCTGGCCCAGGAGGCCGGCGACGCGATTCGTGCCGCAGCGCGCGCCTCGGGCTGCGCCGAGCGCCAGGTGCACACGGTGGCCGGCGCGCATTTCGACTGGAGCAGCCTGCTCGGCGCGTCGCAGGCCATGAGCCTGTTCTCGGCGCGCCAGCTGATCGAGATCCGCATCCCCTCGGGCAAGCCCGGCAAGGACGGCTCGGAGGCGATTCAACGCTACTGCAAATCGCTCAGCGACGACGTGGTGACGCTGGTGCAATTGCCGCGGCTGGACCGCGCTCAGCAAGGCAGCGCCTGGTTCACCGCACTTGACGGCGCGGGGCTGATGCTGCGGGTCGACCCGGTCGATCGCAAGGCGCTGCCGCAGTGGATTGCGCAACGCCTGGCCGGCCAGGGCCAGCGCGTGCCGGGCGGCGAAGCCGGGCAGAACGCGCTGGCGTTTTTTGCCGACCGCGTGGAAGGCAACCTGCTCGCCGCGCACCAGGAAATCCAGAAGCTTGGCCTGTTGTATCCGGCGGGCGAACTGAGCTTCGAGCAGGTCGAAACAGCGGTGCTGAACGTGGCGCGCTACGACGTGTTCAAGCTCGGCGTGGCGGTGCTGTCGGGCCAGGTGGCGCGCGCGCTGCGCATGCTCGACGGCCTGCAGGCCGAAGGCGAGGCCGCCGTGCTGGTGCACTGGACGCTGACCGAAGACATTCGCGCGCTCAAGCGCGTGAAGGACGCGGTCGGTGCCGGCAAGCCGTTGCCGATGGCGCTGCGCGAAGCACGGGTCTGGGGCGACAAGGAGCGCCTGTTCGAACGTGTCGTGCCGCAGCTCAAGCCCGCCACGCTGGCGCAGTGGCTGCACGCCGCCCAGGTGTGTGATGGCCTGGTCAAGGGCCTCAAACATCCGGGCTGGCCCACCGACCCCTGGGAAGGGCTGCGCCGGCTGGTGCTGATGCTGGTGCAGCACACGGCGGGCGCGGCGCAACGCAAGCCGCTGCGGCTGGCGCTGCAAGCTTGAAGCGCCAGGACCGGTGAGTCATCAACATTCGAGCGCTTCGGCCTTCGTCGTCCAACCTTTCACGCGGGACTCGCGCGCCACGATCTTCTGGCTGACGAGACGCTCCACATCGTTGAGCCGGTTCATGGCCCGCACGATGGGCTCGTTGCCATCGTGCTTTTCGATCCAAAAGAGACGCAAATGCTTGTCGGCCAAGCGGGGAATGCGCCCGCGCTTTTCCCACAGCGCCACGCTTTGCTCGCTCACGCCCTGCATCTTGCCCAGAGACACCTGGGACAGGCGCAGGTGCAGGCGCACGTAGCGGAACTCGGCCCCTGTCAGTGGGCCAGGCTTGTTCACCAGCGCGGCGCAGATGGCGCGCGTGAGGCCATGGATGTCGTGGTACGACACGGCCTTGCCGTAGGCCGTATCGTGCAGTTCATAGCCGTTGGCCAACCACACGTTGCGAAGCCCGGCGTCGTCGTACTTGAGCATTCAACTCCCCTTGTCCAGATGGATCGCGGTCACCACGATCACCTGTGGATCATCGTCCGAAATCGCGGCAACCACCGCCAGTTCACGCCCCGCCATGAAGCGTTGCGTGCGGCACTCCAGTGAACCCAATGCAGCGTTGGGCTCAGGCGGACGCGCCAAGCGGTCTTGGCACAACACGTCGTAGACCTCCTCGCGGGTGATGTGCCGCAACTTCATGCGCGCCTGCACATGGTTCGTCAACCTCACGTTCGCCGTCAATGCCGCCCGCCGCCGCACCGTGCGCTCAAGCTCGACCAGGGACAACTTGAATACGGACTTCGCGGCCACTGCGGCAACCCCTAGAACTTATAGTCTCTAGACGGATGAGTTTTGACATTTCAGGCGAAGACTTCAATGCGCGGCAGCCATGGCAGGAACGATGTTGAATCGTGTGAGCGAGCACGCTGCGGCGATGGCGGCACGGCCCAGGCGCGTCAAGTAGTAGCGATAGGTATGCGTGACCTTCTTGATCAAGCCGA